>NZ_RJMM01000010.1 GCF_003943655.1 Streptococcus sanguinis | reverse complement strand
AGTTGGGGGTTGCCCCCTGTGAGATATGGAAGTCGCTTAGCGAAGGGAGTTTAGCTTAGTTGTAATGGAGAGGAAATCGAAATTACAATCGGCGGATGAGAGAAACGAAGTTTCTCACCGTTGGCTGAGCTAGACTCCACCCTTTGGGAGGCTGAGCTAGACTCCACCCTTTGGGAGTTTAGCTCGTCCGGCTGAAGGGAACGGTCTTGAAAACCGTCAGGCGTGTAAAAGCGTGCGTGGGTTCGAATCCCACATCCTCCTTAGGGACGAATAGTATTGACGCGGGATGGAGCAGCTAGGTAGCTCGTCGGGCTCATAACCCGAAGGTCGTAGGTTCAAATCCTGCTCCCGCAATAGTTGGCTCGGTAGCTCAGTTGGTAGAGCAATGGATTGAAGCTCCATGTGTCGGCGGTTCGATTCCGTCTCGCGCCATAATTTTATAATCGGAAGGGTAGCGAAGAGGCTAAACGCGGCGGACTGTAAATCCGCTCCTTCGGGTTCGGGGGTTCGAATCCCTCCCCTTCCATAACCTTTACGGGCATAGTTTAAAGGTAGAACTAAGGTCTCCAAAACCTTCAGTGTGGGTTCAATTCCTACTGCCCGTGTTTAAATATGGCGGGTGTGGTGAAGTGGTTAACACACCAGATTGTGGCTCTGGCATGCGTGGGTTCGATCCCCATCACTCGCCTATTTATTATTATTGGGGTATCGCCAAGCGGTAAGGCAAGGGACTTTGACTCCCTCATGCGTTGGTTCGAATCCAGCTACCCCAGTTAAAAACTTGAGCCGGCGTGGCGGAATTGGCAGACGCGCTGGACTCAAAATCCAGTGTCCTCACGGACGTGCCGGTTCGACCCCGGCCGCCGGTATAGCTTAAGTTTAGCGAAGCATTTTAGCTTCGTTTTTTTGTCTTTTCTGTAGTATTTATTTGCAAGCTAAGCGGGAGATCGAATCATGATTTTATTTGTAAATCCACACTCAACTAATGTAATGGACTCACCATCAAATTGTTTATAGAATCTAGAATGCTAATAAGAGGCAGCTTAGTTTGTTGCTTTTCATTCTATGATTGAGTTTTATTTAGGACTTAAGAATATAATTGTATGATTAAATATTTTTTGTGAAAAGCATTTTACTTTTACTGAAAATTCTTGACTCTTTTCTTTTTTGTGGTATAATTAACCAGTAAAGCTTTAACTGGTTAAGAGAAGGAGGAGGAAATGACTCATTTAGCAGATAAGATCGATCAATTTTTAAATGAAGTTATTTTGAAGGCAGAAAATCAGCATGAGATTCTGATTGGTTCTTGCACGAGTGATGTGCCTTTAACCAATACGCAGGAGCATATTTTGATGCTTTTGTCTGAGGAATCTTTGACAAATTCCGATTTGGCAAAAAAACTGAATGTGAGTCAAGCTGCGGTGACTAAGGCTGTGAAATCTTTGGTTCGGCACGAGATGCTGCAACCTTTTAAAGATAAGAGAGATGCACGGGTTACCTTTTACCGTTTGACTGAGTTAGCTCAGCCGATTGCAAAGGAACATCAGCATCATCACGCACATACTTTGGAGACGTATAAAAAATTGGCAGAGCAGTTTTCTGCTAGTGAACAGGCGACAATTGCGAAGTTTTTGGAAGCCTTGGTGGGAGAGATCGGCAAATGAGATATATCACAGTTGATAATCTTTCCTTTTACTATGACAAGGAGCCGGTGCTGGAGCATATTCATTATTTCTTGGACAGCGGTGAGTTTGTGACCTTGACGGGGGAAAATGGAGCTGCTAAGACAACGCTTATCAAGGCTAGTTTGGGTATTTTGCAGCCTAAGCATGGGGAAGTGAAGATTTCCAAGACCAATGTGCGAGGCAAGAAACTGCGGATTGCTTACCTTCCTCAGCAGATTGCTAGTTTTAATGCTGGTTTTCCTAGTACGGTGTATGAGTTTGTCAAGTCGGGACGTTATCCGCGCAAGGGTTGGTTTCGCCGTTTGAATGAGCATGATGAGGAGCATATCAAGGTAAGTCTGGAGTCGGTTGGAATGTGGGAACATCGGGATAAGCGAATTGGTTCTCTCTCTGGCGGGCAAAAGCAGAGGGCAGTGATTGCTCGGATGTTTGCTTCGGATCCGGATATTTTTGTCCTTGATGAGCCGACAACAGGTATGGATGCAGGCAGCAAGGATGAATTTTACAAGCTCATGCACCATAGTGCTCATCAGCATGGGAAAGCTGTCTTGATGATTACGCACGATCCGGAAGAAGTTCGTAAATATGCCGACCGCAACATTCATCTGGTCCGTAATCAGGACTCACCTTGGCGCTGTTTCAATGTGCATGAAAGCGACAATGGTCAGGAGGTGAGCCATGCTTAATCTATTTTCCTATGATTTTATGCAGCGAGCCTTCTTGGCAGTTATTGCCATGAGCCTCTTCTCACCGATTCTGGGGACCTTCCTGATTTTACGTAGGCAGAGTCTCATGAGTGACACGCTCAGTCACGTTTCATTGGCAGGTGTAGCTTTTGGTTTGGTTCTTGGACTATCGCCCACTCTCACAACGGTGCTTGTCGTCATTGTCGCAGCAGTCTTCTTAGAGTACTTGCGAACTATCTATAAGAATTTCATGGAAATCGGTACAGCCATTCTCATGTCAACAGGTCTGGCGATTTCTTTAATTGTCATGAGTAAAGGCAAGAGTTCCAGTTCCATGAGTCTGGACCAGTATTTATTTGGGTCTATCGTGACCATTAGCACGGAGCAGGTGATTTCTCTCTTTGTCATTGCTGCTGTGGTACTTGTCTTGACCTTCCTCTTCATTCGCCCCATGTACATCTTGACCTTTGATGAGGATACGGCCTTTGTCGATGGGCTGCCTGTGCGGACCATGTCCATTCTCTTCAATATCGTGACGGGTGTTGCGATTGCCCTCATGATTCCAGCTGCGGGAGCCTTGCTAGTTTCGACCATTATGGTCTTGCCGGCCAGTATTGCCCTGCGGATTGGGAAAAATTTCAAGTCGGTCATTTTGCTGGCAAATATTATCGGCTTCTTTGGTATGATTGCCGGACTTTATATTTCTTACTATGCAGAGACGCCAGCTAGTGCCAGCATTACGATTATCTTCGTCAGCTTGTTCTTGCTGGTCAATCTGGTCAAAAAATTTATGAAATAGGAGCAGAAAATGAAAAAAATTAGCTTACTATTAGCAGGCTTACTGAGTATTTTCTTAGTAGCTTGTTCCAATCAAAAAAATGCAGATGGCAAGCTCAATATTGTCACAACTTTTTATCCGGTTTATGAGTTTACCAAGCAGGTGGCTGGAGATGAGGCCAATGTTGAACTTCTAATCGGGGCTGGTACAGAGCCGCATGATTATGAGCCTTCAGCTAAGGCAGTTGCGACTATTCAGGATGCAGATGCCTTCGTCTATGAAAATGAAAATATGGAGACTTGGGTTCCTGAACTGTTAAAAACTTTGAAAAATAAGGAAGAAACGGTTATCAAAGCGACAGGCGATATGCTCTTGCTGCCTGGTGGTGAAGAGGAAGAAGACCACGACCATGGGGAAGAGGGACATCATCATGCCTATGATCCCCATGTTTGGCTGTCACCGAAGCGGGCTATTAAAATGGTGGAGCACATCCGTGATAGCCTGAGCAAGTCTTACCCTGACAAGAAAGCTGCTTTTAAGAAAAATGCAGCGGCTTATATCAAGAAGCTGGAAGACTTGGATAAGGAATATGAGGATGGGTTGGCAAATGCCAAGCAAAAGAGCTTTGTAACTCAGCACGCAGCCTTTAACTATCTAGCATTGGACTATGGCTTGAAGCAGGTGCCAATTTCTGGACTTTCACCAGACAGTGAGCCATCCGCTTCACGCTTGGCTGAATTGACTGAGTATATCAAGAAAAATAAAATCAAGTATATTTACTTTGAAGAGAATGCTTCCCAGGCTTTGGCTTCTACTCTAGCTAAGGAAACAGGGGTAGAACTTGATGTCTTGAATCCGCTGGAAAGCTTGACCGAAGAGCAGACCAAGGATGGGGCAGACTATGTTTCTATCATGCAGGCCAATCTAAAGGCTCTCAAGAAGACAACTAACCAAGAGGGAGCGGAGATTACAGCCGAGAAAGAAGAAGACGATAAGACAGTCCAAAACGGCTACTTTGAAGACAGTGCTGTCAAAGATCGGACCTTGTCTGACTATGCTGGCGAGTGGCAGTCTGTTTACCCTTATCTGAAGGATGGTACCTTGGACCAAGTCTTTGACTACAAGGCTAAGCTGACTGGGAAAATGACGGCAGCTGAATACAAGGACTACTATGACAAGGGCTACAAGACGGATGTATCCAATATCAATATCACAGACAAGACTATGGAATTTGTGGTAGATGGAAAATCCAAGAAATATACCTATAAATACGTTGGTAAGCACACTCTGACTTACCCTAAGGGAAATCGTGGAGTTCGCTTTATGTTTGAAGCGACAGACGAGGATGCTGGTGAATACAAGTATGTTCAGTTTAGCGATCACAACATTGCACCTACTAAGGCGGCTCATTTCCACATCTTCTATGGCGGCGAAAGCCAGGAAGCACTCTTTGACGAGCTGGAAAACTGGCCAACCTACTATCCAAGTAAATTGACAGGTCAAGAAATTGCCCAAGAGATGTTGGCGCATTAATATAAATAAAGTAAGAAGACGGGACTATCCCGCCTTCTTTTTTGTATATCAGGAAATGATGATAAAAATACTTGACAAATTACGATTACAAATGTAAACTAATAAAGAGTTAGATTACAAATGTAAATGATAAGGGAGTGTTAAACAATGGAACAGCAAAATATTAGCCAAGCAGAATGGCAAGTGATGCGTGTCCTATGGGCTTATCCACATAGTCGCAGTACAGAGATTATAGAGCGGTTGGAAGCCGATTTTTCTTGGAAACCGGCAACCATCAAGACCCTTTTGAATCGTCTGAAGACCAAAGAATTTATTGCCATGGAAAAAATCGAGGGCAAGTTTTACTACGATGCTCGAATTTTAGAAGCGGACCATCTGGAAAGTACATGGCAGGCGCTTTTTGACAATATCTGTAATACTAAACACGGAGATCTTTTAATTTCGATGATTGAGAGAAGTCAGTTCAGTCAAGGGGACTTGGAGCGGCTCAGCCAGGTCATTGATAAGAAAAGAGCGTCGGCACCATTGGAAATCAAATGCGACTGCCCACAAGGCCAGTGTCGTTGCGGGCACGGAAAGGAGGCACATTGATGAGCGAGAAGAAAGAATACAAGCTCTCAGGTATGACCTGCGCTGCCTGTGCTATGACGGTAGAGATGGCGGTCAAGGACTTGGAAACGGTCGAGGACGTCAGTGTCAATCTGGCGACAGAACGTCTCAGTTTGGTTCCTAAGGAGGGATTTGACAGCCAGCAAGTGCTGGATGCAGTAGCCGAGGCTGGTTATCAGGCGGAAGAAAAAGGAAAAGACCGACTGTCCCATGTAAGCGAAGAGGCTACAATGAAAGCGAAGGAATTGGAAAGGAAAAAGCAAGAATTACTGATTCTTTTACTTACGTCTCTGCCTTTACTTTATATCTCTATGGGAAGTATGATTGGTCTTCCCTTGCCTAGCTTTTTGGACCATATGGCGCATCCCTTGGTCTTCGTTCTGTCACAACTTCTTTTGACTCTGCCTGCTGTGTGGATTGGGCGCGGCTTCTATCAGAGAGGATTTCGCAATCTTATCAAGAGGCATCCTAATATGGATAGTTTGATTGCGGTGGGGACCGGTGCAGCATTTTTTTACAGCCTCTACTCGGTCGGTCAGGTTTTTCTAGGCTATCATGCCTTTGTTCATCAGCTCTATTTTGAGTCGGTTGCAGTGATTATTGCCTTGGTTCTTCTGGGGAAATATCTGGAAAGTTCAGCTAAAGGGAGAACGTCTCAGGCAATTCAGTCTCTGCTTGAGCTAGTGCCTAGTCAGGCGACAGTGATTCGTTATGGTGAAGCTGTGACCATTGATACGGAGGATATCCGAGTTGGGGACATTATCCGTATCAAGCCAGGGGAGCGTATGCCGGTAGACGGCCTTGTGACGGAAGGGCAGACCTTTGTGGATGAGTCCATGATGACTGGTGAAAGTGTCCCGATTGAAAAGAAGGTCGGCGATACCATTACCAGTGCAACAATCAATCAAAATGGTAGTATTGACTACCAAGCAACTAGAGTGGGTTCGGATACGACCTTAGCCCAGATTGTTAGATTGGTGGAGGAAGCGCAGGGGTCTAAGGCGCCAATAGCGGCTTTGGCCGATAAAATTTCGCTTTATTTTGTCCCAATCGTGCTGAGCTTGGCTGCTTTGTCTGCGCTGGGCTGGTATGTTCTAGCTGGTGAGAGCCTTGGCTTTTCTCTGTCAATCTTTATCGCAGTTCTGGTCATTGCCTGCCCTTGTGCGCTGGGATTAGCCACTCCGACAGCCATTATGGTTGGGACTGGTAAAGGGGCTGAAAATGGAATTCTGATTAAGTCTGGACAAGCTTTGGAAGCAGCTTATCAACTGGATACTATTGTTCTTGATAAGACGGGGACGATTACGGTTGGTAAGCCCAGTCTGACAGATCTGCTGCCCTTGAGTGATTTGAATCGGTCCGACTTGTTGCGGTTAATAGCCAGTGCTGAGCAGCATTCTGAGCATCCTTTGGCTCAGGCTATTTTGGCAGCAGCTGAAGAGGAGGAGCTTGGCTTACTGCCTGTCAATCATTTTGAGGCCATTGTTGGCCGAGGTTTGTCAGCTCGGGTTGAGAACAGACAGCTTCTGGTGGGAAATGAGTCTTTGATGAAAGAAAAGAACATTGACAGCAATGCTTTTCAAGAACAGTTGTTGGAGCTATCCCAAGAAGGGAAGACAGCCATGTTTGTCGCAGTAGATGGACAGTTGGCTGGTATTCTAGCGGTAGCAGATGAGATGAAATCTAGTAGCCTGTCGGCTGTGCAGGAGCTTCAGTCTATGGGGCTAGAAGTCATCATGCTGACAGGAGATCGTGAAGAAACAGCGACAGCTATTGCCCAGAAAGCTGGAATCCAAAAAGTCATCGCAGGTGTATTGCCAGATGGTAAGGTCGCTGCTATCAAGAACTTACAGGAAGCTGGAAAAAAACTAGCCATGGTCGGAGACGGTATCAATGATGCGCCGGCTCTGGTTCAGGCAGATGTGGGAATTGCCATCGGTTCAGGCGCTGATGTAGCTATTGAGTCGGCAGATGTAGTGCTCATGCATAGTGATTTGCAGGATGTAGTCAAGGCTATCAAGCTCAGTCAGGCAACCATCCGTAATATCAAGGAAAATCTCTTCTGGGCTTTTGCCTACAATACACTAGGCATCCCGATTGCTATGGGTCTACTGCATCTTTTCGGCGGTCCCTTGCTCAATCCTATGCTGGCTGGTCTGGCCATGAGCTTGAGCTCAGTGTCAGTAGTGGCCAATGCTCTGCGTCTAGGACGCTTTAAAATGAACTAAATATACGGAGGAATGAATCTATGAAACAAACAGTTCAATTAGAAAACTTATCTTGTCAAAACTGTGTTAAACATGTCACCCAGCACTTCCTATCTATGGAGGGAGTGTCAGATGTGGCGGTAGATCTAGAACAGCAGACAGCCCACGTCACGACTGATAAGCCTTATGGGACAGCTGATTATGAAGTTGCTCTGGCAAAGACAATCTACAGGGTTCTGGATGTGGCAGAAGCTGAATGAATAAAGTCAGTAGCTTTGCGCCTGCCCAGTTGCTAGAATTCTTCTTGTAAAAAGCGATGAAATAATCTATAATGTTACTAATCACATGATTTATCTTACCGTGAGAAAGAGGAGAAAAATGAAGAAAAAAGCTTTACCTTTTTTACTAGCAGGAGCTGCTTTATTAGCTATGACAGCTTGCTCAAGGGGCAGTGCTACGAATCAATCAGAGACGCCTACTAGCAGTACGGGCTCGGTAACAAGTTCTGTGGAGCAGGCATCCAGTCAATCAACTGCAGCAGCATCTTCAGCGGCTAGCAACACTAGCTCAGAGAGTGCGAGCACAGAAAAAACCAAGGAAAAGAAGGAAGCGATGGACATTTCAGCACTTGCAAATGGTAATTATACCAGCGTTAAAGGAACCTGGCAGGATGCTTCTGGCAACCAGCTTGTTTTTGATGAAAAGGGCTTGGTTTCAAGTGGTTATGAATTGTATGGAGCTTCTCTGACAGACTATGGTACTGCTGCTGGCGGTGTCTACGGCGGAGAAAGCGGAGGTTTTCTGATTGAGTTTCTTCCCAAGGGAGTTAAGGTCGCAGACAAGGAAAACTTTACAGACAACTCCGATGCTGGCCAAGACAGAATCTGGACAGGTGTTGGCCTGAATAGCTTTGACGAGCAAGGCAGCTTCTATTATCGTGTAGATTAAACGAAGCTTGTCTTTTGATGTTAAAATCTATATAGTTGATGAGAGCAGAAAAACATCTGCTCTTTTTCTTTGGGAGAGTAAGAAATTTTGCCGACAAAAAAGCCTGCCTAAATTAGGCGGGCTTCATAATTTTGAGTTGAATTAGGATTCACTGTGAGGTGTTATAAACTGATCCATAGGGGTTGAAATCACATTCAGGAAGAGCTTGGCGAAATCCTCTGCTGGCATAGGATCTTCTTTGATAATCCAAATTTCAATGAGGGAGTTAATCCATCTAACAACAATTTCCGTAGCCATTTCTTTTGGAATTCCCAATTTTTTAGAGTCAATTTCTAAATTTTGCACGACCCACTGAGTGAAGAAGGTAGATAGATAGTCACTCCAGAAAGGATCGATAGCTGTAGTATAGAGCACCTTCATCCATTTCCTATGGTCATAGAGGGTAGGAATCATATGCTTGGCAAAGAAGCAGAATGGATTTTCTCCATTTCCTTCTTCGTAGCTTTCATACAGGGGCAAAAACGGAGTCATAATTGTTTGGCGGATGTATTGGATAATGTCTTCAACATTGCTAAAATGCTTTTTATAGATAGCCTGGCGCGATAGACCAGCTTGTTTTGCAATCTCTGAAAAAGTAAAATAAGACTTTTCAGGGTTTTGCTCTGCCAGCTCAATTAAGGCATTGACGACTTTGTCTCGAGTATCTTGGGGCATAAGTACCTTCCTTCTTTTTTATTAAGTTCTTGCTGGTTTGTCTAAAAACAGAGCAAATTCCAACAAAATAGTTTACCGCTTGTCAACTAAAATGATAACACTTTATAGAGGAAATGTCCAATTATTTTTAAAATTTAATATAAAAATATTAAAAAACCAGTCTTACCTTACAAGGACCGGTTCTGTCATTTCTCTGTTTTTCTTCTAGTTGGTTATGCGATAACAATTTTATTTGAAGGACCAGCTGGACTATCATAGGCAGCAAAGCTGGTTAGGGGTGAAGATACAAGGTTGAGAAATGTCTTAGAGAACTGCTTGCAAGGAACGGGGTCATCCTGAGTGATCCAATTCTCAATAAGAGAACTAATCCAGCCGGCCAGCAGTTGATTGGCCAGGTCTTCAGGAATACCTAATTTTTGGTGGTCAAGATTTAAATTCTGCTCGATCCAGTCCTTGTAACTGGCAGTAATAAAATCGCTCCACAAGGGATCGACAGAACTAGTATATAATATTTTAATGCGTTGGCGTTGCTCATAAATAGCGGGAAGAATCGTTTGAGCCAAAAAAGTGAAAGGATCTAAGTCCGCTTCAGCATTGTTGCTATTCCAGTTGGGGGCAAAGGCTTGCTTTACCATATCTTGGCGAATGTATTCGATAATTTCAGTAGTGTTATTAAAGTGTCGTTTGTAAATAGCTTGTCTTGACAAACCGGCTTCTTTAGCGATTTCTGTAAAGGTAAAACGCGACCTGTCTGGCTGTTTATCTGCTAATTCAAAAAATGCATCTAAAATCCTATCTCGTGTATTAAGAGCCATAATTTTATCCCTCCTATACCATTTTACTTTTTCTGTCTGAAATAAGCTAGAAAATAGCCCGGAATTTTTACTAAAAAAGTTTACACATTGTTAAATGGAAAAATTTTTAGTTTAATTTCTGGACATCATGTCTGTTTAAAAACTGGACGATTTCACAAAAATGTACATAAATCAAGCCGATAATTCTTTTATTTTAACAAGTTAATATGATAAAATAATAAAAAATCTTATCAGAAGTCAAATAGAAAGTGTAGTTTAAAGATTACCTAATCTGAAAGATTTATGGGAGGTTTGACTGGACTTTTTATTAAGGGTTACTGATCAGGAAAATAAAATATGTTCAGAGGAGAATAAAATGAAAAGAACAGAAAAAGTTTTGCGATATTCTATTCGGAAGTCAGTTTTAGGTGTTAGTTCAGTCCTTATTTGTGCTCTGTTTTTAGGTCACAGTATGGTGGCGGCAGATGAGGAGCGGCCAGTGGCAAATGCAGTAGAGACTCCGGTCGCTGCATCGCCAGTAAATCAGGATTTGACAACGGTCAGGGAGGCTGCTAATACAGAAGTAGGCACGTTTCTGGCTGAGAAAGTGACAGATCTTGGGAATAATCCAAATTTGTCAGCTGAGGAGCTTGCAGCAGCTAAGGAGGAAGTCAATCAAACAGCTGCAAAGGCTCAGAATGAAATTGCTGCAGCTGAGGATAAAGAAAGGATTGATCAAGCTAAGGAAGATGGATTGGCAGACATCAACTCTATCAATCCAGTCGGCAAAGATTTACTTCTAGATGAAATCCAAAATGGAAAAGCAGAGTTTGACAAACTTGTAGATAGTAGCGATTTACTGCTTGAGGAGCAAAAGAAAAGCTTCCAAGAGTCTGTAAGGAAGAAGGCAGCAGAGGCAGAAGATGCAATTCAGAAATTAGATGTTAATGCAACAACAGCTGAGCAAGCGGAAGTGATTCAAGAGCAAGCAGTAACCGAGGAAGATAAGTTTTTCAAATTTATAGCAAGTTCAACCGTAGATTTCACTCTGGCTTCCAAGTTAGCTGACTTGGAAGCAAATCCTAATCTTTCAGAAGCAGAAAAGAAAGCAGTTAGAGGCGAGATAGAGCAGGTGGTGGAAGCAGCCAAGAAGGCTATTGAAGGAGCAGATTCTCAGGAAGTCTATGACCAGGAAAAAGAAACAGCTATAGCCCGCTTAGCCAAGATTCACCCTATTGGCAAAGAGCAGTTCTTAAAAGAAATTCAGGAAGAAAAAACAGCTACTATCGAGGCTGTTGAGAAGAGTCAAAGTCTTTCTGTTGAGGAAAAAACTGCAGCTAAAAAGAAAATTGAAGATGCAGCAGCCATAGCTCAAAAAGCAATTGCAGCTTATAATGCTTGGGTTGAAAGTCCTGATGATGCCGAAAAAATTCAAGAACAGGTAGCGGCAGAGAAGCAAGGTTTGCTGAAAGCTACGACTGGACTGAAACTAGATCTTGCTCTGTCTGATAAGCTAACAGACTTACGGAGCAACCCGAATCTGTCAGATGCAGAACGGGCTACGGCTAAAGCTGAAGCGGAAGCAACTCTAGCAGATACGAAAACAGCGCTTGAAAAGGCTGATACCGAAGAAGAACTGGAGAGAATTGAGGAAGCTGGAATTGCTAGCTTGGACACGATTCATCCAGTTGGCAAAGATTTGGTTTTAGATGAGCTTGAAGAAGAAGTCGACAAACAGATTGAAGCAATTGAACATCATCAAACACTTTCAGAACTCGATAAAAAGCAAGCTAAAGAAAAGATTCTAGCAGTATTAAAGACGGTGACAGATGCGATTGCGCAGCTAGATGATAGTGTAGACAGTGCTGAAAAAGCAGAGAAGCTGCAGGAACAGATTGCTGCTGAGCAGACAAAAGCTCTTGAAAATCTAGAAGCGATTGTCAAGAATGCTGCTAAAGCTAAGACAGCTTCTTCTATTCCAAGTGATTCACCACAGGAAGATAGGCAAGAATTTAGTGGAGGCGTCAGCGACTCTGAGCCAGCAACAGCAACGGCGTCGAAATATGATTTGTCTAGCCATGAAGTTGGAACTCATCCCGATACAGCTCCACAGTCTTCAGTACAACCAGAATTCAGTGGCAATGTAAATGATTCAGAAGCACCAACAGCAACACGGCCTGAATTTAGTGGAGGCGTCAGCGACTCTGAGCCAGCAACGGCAACGGCGTCGGAATATGATTTGTCCAGCCATGAAGTTGGAACTCATCCCGATACAGCTCCGCAGTCTTCAGTACAACCAGAATTTAGTGGAAATGTAAATGATTCAGAAGGAGCAACAGTAACACGGCCTGAATTTACAGGAGGCGTCAATGATTCTGAGCCAACCATGGCAGAAAATAACGCCTATGATGCTGGCGTTCAGCCATCAGTCAGGAGTGCACATCCAGACAGCGCTCCTCAAATGGCGGCTCTTCCGGAATTTACCGGCGGTGTCAATGCTGCTGACGCGGCAGTAGCTGATGCTTTACCTGCTTACCAAGTAACTAGCGGTATTTTGCCAGCAGTTGATGGGACCAAATCAGTACAAGAGCAGTCTTCATCAGCTAAGGTCACCCAGCTAGCTCAGCTTAAAAACAAGGAAAGTAAGAGTGGTGCGTCAGTCTTGCCGCATACGGGTCAAGCTTCTAATGCTCTTTTCACAGTTGCAGGACTTATCAGCGCTTTAGGCGCAGCTGGATTGTCATTCCGTAGTAGAAAAAAAGAAGAATAAGTTTTAAAGAGGCCCAGTGGTCTCTTTTTTTGATGGAGAAAATTTTCAAAAATTATGCAAACGTTTTACTAAAAGTGCTTGAAAAAGTCAAAAAAAAACGATATAATGGACAATGTGAAAGCGCTTTGCAAACGAGAGCTTAAAATAAAATATTTTTATTCAAAAGAAGGGGCTTATTATGGTCGAATTAAATCTAAAAAATATCTATAAAAAATATCCCAACAGCGACCACTACTCAGTGGAAGACTTCAATTTAGATATCAAGGACAAGGAATTTATCGTCTTTGTTGGTCCGTCCGGTTGCGGAAAATCAACTACTCTGCGTATGATTGCGGGTCTTGAAGACATCACTGAAGGAACTGCTTCTATTGACGGTACAGTGGTCAATGATGTGGCGCCAAAAGATCGTGATATCGCTATGGTCTTCCAGAACTATGCCCTTTATCCGCATATGACTGTCTACGACAACATGGCTTTTGGTCTCAAGCTGCGCAAGTACAGCAAGGAAGATATTGAAAAACGGGTCAATGAAGCAGCAGAAATCTTGGGCTTGAAGGAATTCTTGCAGCGTAAGCCAGCTGATTTATCTGGTGGTCAGCGTCAGCGGGTAGCAATGGGACGCGCTATTGTTCGGGATGCAAAGGTTTTCCTTATGGATGAGCCTTTGTCTAACTTGGATGCTAAGCTACGTGTTTCTATGCGGGCAGAGATTGCCAAGATTCACCGTCGTATCGGGGCAACAACTATTTATGTTACCCACGACCAGACTGAAGCTATGACTCTGGCTGACCGGATTGTTATCATGTCAGCGACCAAGAATCCTGCTGGAACTGGAACGATTGGACGAGTGGAGCAGATTGGTACACCTCAAGAAGTCTATAACAACCCAGTTAATAAGTTCGTTGCCGGTTTCATCGGCAGCCCAGCTATGAACTTTATCCCAGTTAAGCTTGAAGGGAATGAGATTGTAGCAGAAGGTCTGCGCTTGACTGTGCCAGAAGGAGCTCTCAAGGTTCTGCGGGAGAAAAATTACGAGGGCAAGGAGCTGATCTTCGGTATTCGTCCGGAAGATATCAATGCGGAAGCTGCTTTCTTGGAAACTTTCCCGAATTCAGTTGTCCATGCTAAGATTTCTGTTTCAGAATTGCTGGGAGCAGAGTCTCACCTCTACTGCCAAGTGGGTTCTAGTGAGTTTGTAGCGCGTGTGGATTCACGGGATTACCTAGAAACTGGTGCAGGTATTGACCTAGGCTTTGACCTCAATAAAGCGCACTTCTTTGATCCAGAGACAGAGAAGACAGTCTATTAATCAGTTGATAAACAAATAACGCAGACAGGCTTGTCTGCGTTTTTAAAATGGCTGTTATAACAGCGTTTTTTACTGAAAGGAGCTTAGATTTTTTCTTGTTTTAGTTTTCCGATAAGAATCTCAGCTGAAATGGTGGCATGTGTAAGCTGCTCCCAATTGATTAGATTTTTTTCAACATGAAAGAGTAAAGGAGTCATCTGCAGTAGGGCAGTTTTCTCCTTAGAATGCAGGGCATGTGTGGATTCTACGGTTTTTCTGGATAGAATCGTAAAGTGCTTCTGGAAGTGCTGGATGATATCTTGATTAGAATAATCTTTCTTGTCCAGATATTGAGTAGCTTTTTGACGAATTTCTTTCAGATGACTTTCTGTCGGGATGACTTTAATGATAAGCCCCTCTTTTTTCAATACTCGTTGAAATTCATGATAGTTAGCTGGTGAGAAGATGTCCAGTAAGACATCCATGCTTTGATCCTGAACGGGTAAGTGTGCCAAATCCCCGACGAACCATTTTACAGCAAGGCTCTGATCACTTTTGGCAGCTAGTTGAATAGAATCTTTGGATAGATCAAAAGCGTAAATTTCTTTGTTGGGGAATTTTTCCTGAATTTTTCGAGCATAGTAGCCCTCTCCGCAAGCGACGTCTAGAATGGTCTGTTCTTTAGGCAGGGTCTGCAGCAGATCCTGCAACTCATCTAGAATATGCTGATAAAAGCCGGCTTCCAAGATGACTTTTCTATTTTGAAAGCTCGTTTTGTCATAGTCTCTAGCTTGTTTGACCTGGGGAGCTAGATTGACATAACCGAATTTGGCGATGTCGTAGGAATGGCGATTAAGACACTTGAGGCTGCTTTCTTCCATAGCCAAGCTTTGCTGGCAAAGTGGGCAGGCCAGAGCCGAAGCTTGGGCAAAGCGGGCGAGTTTTGGTTTCATGAGAACTCTCTTTCTATCTGTTTTTATAAAGTTGAATGTCCTTTCCTTGGTAAGACATAGAAAAATCCGATTCAGGTAATCGGATTTTTATCTTTAGTAGGTCAGGACAAAGTATTTCTTCTTACCGCGGCGGATAACTGTCAGCTCGTCTTCCAGTTTATCTGAGGCGCTAAGGACATAGTCTAAATCTTGGATGCGCTCGCCATTGAGGTAGATGGCACCGTTTTGGACATCCTCGCGGGCTTGACGTTTTGAGTTTACCACGCCGGCTGTCACAAGCAGTTCTACAATATTGAGGTTGTCTTCTGCTTGGACCTGATAGTTAGGCACACCGCGCAAACCTTGTTTGAGTTCCTTGACGGATAGGTTCTTGATATTTCCGGCAAAGAGCTGCTCAGTGATGTTGAGGGCTTCCTGGTAAGCTTCTTGACCGTGAACCAGACTGACCACTTCGCGAGCTAGGACTTTCTGAGCCAAGCGTTCGTGTGGTGCTGCTTCAAACTGCTGACGAATTTCTTCAATCTCATCCAAGGACAGGAAGGTGAAGATTTTCAGGAAGCGGATAGCATCTGCGTCCATGACATTCATCCAGAATTGATACATTTCGTAAGGAGAAGTCTTGTCAGGATTGAGCCAGACAGCATTGCCTTCTGACTTACCAAATTTTTTGCCAGTAGCATCAGTAATGAGCGGAACGGTTATCACATGGCCAGTCTTGTCAGCCTTGCGGCGCAGGAGTTCTGTACCTGCTGTCATATTGCCCCACTGGTCAGAACCACCGATTTGCAGGGTTACACTATGGTTTTGATTGAGGATATAGAAGTCATATCCTTGCATGATCTGGTAGGCGAATTCTGTATAGGAAATCCCTGTCTCAATCCGGCTCTTGACGGAATCTTTACTCATCATGTAGTTGACAGTGAAGTATTTGCCGACGTCACGCAGGAAGTCGATAAAGCTGATGCTGCTAAACCAGTCATAGTTGTTGACCATTTCGGCCTTATTATCACCCTTTTCAAAGTCCAGAAAACGAGAAAGCTGATCTTGGATGGATTTTACCCAGCCTTCTACCGTTTCTTTGGTTTGGAGACTGCGCTCTGCATCCTTAAAAGATGGATCGCCAATCAATCCAGTTGCTCCTCCAACCAGAGCGTAGGGTTTATGGCCAGCTAGTTGCAGGCGGCGGCTAGTCAGAATGGCTACCAAGTGGCCAAGGTGCAGACTGTCAGCGGTTGGATCGTATCCGGTATAATAAGAGACTTGTCCTTCTTCTAAGGCTTTGCGTAAAGCTGCTTCATCAGTGGTTTGGAATACCAAGCCACGTTCTTTTAGCTCATCAAAAATGTGCATCATGTCTCTCCTATTCTAAAAGCCAAGAAATTGGCTTATTTATATTTTAAATTTATGTTACTCTATTGTATCATAAAGCTTTTAAATAGCAATGATTCCTTGAAATAAATCATAGATATTTGGTATAATGGGAAGATAACAAGGAGAATCAAACTTGGAACAATTAATAGAAAAATTAAAAGAGTTCTGGGAAAAAGCCCAGCATTTTATCAAAAAAATACATCTTCCAGAATGGAGCAAGAAAATCGGCAGTAGCAACAACGGCTGGTCTATCGGTGATGTTTTTGCTGTTTTCTTGCGGACTTTTAAGCTTCTGATGAATATGGCTTTTGTGTTTATCTTCTTCGGTGGCGTAATTGGTGCTGGGATCGGGATAGGCTATGCAGCTAGTCTATTCAGTAAGGTTGAAGTGCCCAAGCAAGAAGAGCTGGTCAAGCAGGTGAATAATATCTCTGGGATTTCTAAGCTTACCTATGCTGATGGTAGCTTGATTGCAGAAGTGGATAATGATTTGCTCCGCATCCCGGTTAAGAGTGACGCCATTTCTGAAAATGTAAAAAAAGCCGTTATCGCTACAGAGGATGAGAATTTTGAAACGCATAACGGAGTGGTGCCTAAAGCTGTGCTTCGGGCTACGCTCGGCTCTGTTGTCGGAGTTGGCTCGTCCAGCGGGGGTTCAACCATTACCCAGCAGCTAATCAAGCAGCAGGTGGTGGGCGATGCGCCGACCTTCAAGCGGAAAGCGGCGGAGATTGTCGATGCGCTGGCTTTGGAGCGCTACATGTCCAAGGATGATATTTTGACCACCTACTTGAACGTTTCGCCTTTTGGGCGTAACAATAAGGGGCAGAATATCGCTGGTGTGGAAGAAGCTGCTCAAGGGATTTTTGGTGTTTCTGCTAAGGATTTGACTGTGCCCCAGTCTGCTTTTATTGCCGGCTTGCCACAGAGCCCGATTGTTTATTCGCCTTATGCAGCGGATGGCAGTCTCAAGAGTGAAGGGGATATGGCTCTGGGCTTGGAACGTGCCAAGGATGTGCTCTATAATATGTACCGGACGGGCCATCTAAGCGAGAAAGAGTACAAGGAGTACAAGGACTACGACTTGACCAAGGATTTCAAGCCTTCTGAAAGCTCGGAAAAATCTTCGCATGGCTACCTTTATTACACAGCGATTGAAGAAGCTCAGCAGACCATGTACGAGTACTTGATTCAGCGGGATAATGTTTCTCAGCAAGAGCTGAAAAACAATGACACTGTCAAAGCCTACAAGGAATTGGCCGCTAAGGAACTGAGCGATGGCGGCTATACTGTCACCACCACGATTAACAAGAACATCCACATCGCTATGCAAAATGCAGTAGCCAACTATGGCGGCATCTTGGATGACGGCACTGGTGCAGTTGAAGTGGGAAATGTCCTCTTGGATAACAAAACCGGTGCTGTGATTGGCTTTGTTGGCGGCAGAGATTATGCTTCCAATCAGAACAATCATGCCTTTGATACAGAGCGCTCGCCGGGTTCGACTATTAAGCCGATTCTGGCTTATGGGATTGCTATTGACCAAGGTCTGATGGGCAGCGCCAGCGTTCTTTCTAACTATCCGACTAACTTTTCAAGCGGCGATCCAATCATGCACGTGGACAGTCGTGGTACGGCCATGATGGATTTGCAAGAAGCTCTCAATACTTCTTGGAATATCCCGGCTTATTGGACTTACCGCGGATTACGCGAGAAAGGTGTCAATGTCCGTGGCTATATGGAAAAAATGGGTTATTACATCGATGACTACAGCATTGAGAGTCTCCCAATGGGCGGCGGAATCGAAGTATCTGTAGCTCAGCACACCAATGGTTTCCAAACCTTGGCTAATAATGGAACCTACCAGAAAAAATACATGGTTGAAAAAATCACTGACCGAGATGGGAAGGTAATATACCAGCATAAGGCCAACCCGGTTCAGATATACAGTCCGGCAGCAGCTACGATTATGCAGGAGCTCATGCGGGGAGTTATCAATTCTGGAGCGACTACGACCTATAAATCCAGAATCAGTCAGGTTAACGGAACCTTGGCTGGAGCCGACTGGATTGGTAAGACTGGAACGACCAACAGCAACGGCGATATGTGGCTGATGCTTTCTACTCCAAAGATGACTTTGGGAGGCTGGATCGGTCATGATGATAATAGCTCTATGGCAGCGTTGACTGGTTATAACAATAACGCCTCCTACATGGCCTATATGGTAGATGCCATCTATCAGGCAGATCCGAATGCCTGGGGTGTTGGTGATAAGTTCACTCTTGATCCGAGTGTGATTAAGTCTGATGTACTCAAGTCCACAGGAGAAAAGCCAGGGACAGTAACGGTAAACGGCCGCTCTGTTAATCTCAGTGGTCCGACAGTGCCTAGCTATTGGGCTAAAAATGGTGCTCCGACCACGACCTACCGCTTTGGTATCGGGGCATCAGATGCGGATTATCAGAAGGCTTGGTCAGCTATTCTGGGCGGTTCTACCTCCAATTCTAATTCAAGTTCCAATTCCAACAATAATCGGCAGGGGAATTAGCGCATCAAGAACAGTTTTAACTTTTCAGAAAGCGGATGAAATCCTTGCAATTTCTAGCTAAATAAGGTATAATGATAATAATAATTTGTCGTGTGCTTTATTTGAAATATTGTCCAAATAGAAGCTTACAGCAGTTAAATCAAACTTGAATAAGTCAGATTTAGCTGCTCTTTTTGTGCCTATTTTTAGGAAAAACGAATTATGTAACCATAATTTAATTTTTCTGAAAATTAAACAAAAGGGACTGATTGTGGCTGTTTTGCAGCATTGTAAATGACAGAGGATTTTCCTCTGAAAACATTTCACAGAACTCGCCCTCAAAGCGTTGAGAAAAAGATACCTTTCTTCTCGCTTTATCAAGGGCTCAGTATCTTATCATAAAGGAGTAAAAACTTGGCAGGACATGAAGTTCGATACGGTAAACACCGTACCCGTCGTAGTTTCTCAAGAATTAAGGAAGTTCTTGATTTACCAAATTTGATTGAAATCCAAACGGATTCGTTCCAAGATTTCTTGGATCATGGTCTGAAGGAAGTCTTTGAAGATGTACTTCCTATTTCAAACTTTACCGACACCATGGAATTGGAATTTGTCGGCTATGAAATCCGTGAGCCTAAATATACGCTGGAAGAAGCACGCATTCACGATGCCAGCTATTCAGCGCCAATCTTTGTGACTTTCCGTCTGATTAATAAGGAAACTGGTGAAATCAAGACTCAGGAAGTCTTCTTTGGTGATTTCCCAATCATGACTGAAATGGGAACCTTCATCATCAATGGTGGTGAGCGGATTATCGTATCCCAGTTGGTGCGTTCTCCAGGGGTTTACTTTAACGATAAAGTTGACAAAAATGGAAAAGTTGGCTACGGTTCAACGGTTATTCCTAACCGCGGAGCTTGGTTAGAGTTGGAAACAGACTCAAAAGACATTGCCTACACTCGTATTGACCGGACACGGAAGATTCCATTTACCACTTTGGTGCGTGCGCTTGGTTTCTCAGGTGATGATGAGATCTTGGACATCTTTGGTGACAGCGACTTGGTGCGCAACACCATCGAAAAAGATATCCACAAGAACCCAATGGACTCCCGTACAGATGAAGCTCTGAAAGAAATCTATGAGCGTCTTCGTCCAGGTGAGCCTAAAACGGCTGAAAGTTCTCGTTCCCTTCTTGAAGCGCGTTTCTTTGATCCGCATCGTTATGACTTGGCAGCAGTTGGTCGTTACAAGATCAATAAGAAACTCAGCGTCAAGACACGCTTGCTGAACCAAACCATTGCAGAGCCATTGGTAGATGCTGAAACAGGAGAAATCTTGGTTGAAGCTGGTACAGTCATGACCCGCAGTGTGATTGACAGCATTGCAGAGCAGTTGGACAATGGTTTGAACAAAATCACTTATATTCCAAACGACTCAGCTGTCTTGACAGCTCCTGTAGAATTGCAGAAGTTCAAGGTAGTGGCACCAACTGATCCAGACCGCGTTGTGACTATCATCGGTAACGCAAATCCATCTGACAAGGTTCGGATTGTAACACCAGCTGACATCTTGGCTGAGATGAGCTACTTCCTCAACTTGGCTGAAGGTATCGGTCGTGTAGATGATATTGACCACTTGGGGAACCGTCGTATTCGTGCAGTTGGCGAACTTTTGGCCAACCAAGTTCGTCTGGGACTTTCTCGGATGGAGCGTAATGTTCGTGAACGGATGTCTGTTCAAGACAATGAAGTTCTCACACCGCAACAAATCATCAACATCCGTCCAGTAACTGCAGCTATTAAAGAATTCTTTGGTTCTTCTCAGTTGTCTCAGTTCATGGACCAACACAATCCGCTGTCTGAGCTTTCTCACAAGCGCCGTCTTTCTGCCTTAGGACCTGGTGGTTTGACACGTGACCGCGCTGGCTATGAAGTGCGGGACGTGCACTATACTCACTACGGTCGTATGTGTCCGATTGAAACGCCTGAAGGACCAAATATTGGTTTGATTAATAACTTGTCTTCTTATGGACACCTTAACAAATACGGATTTATTCAAACGCCTTACCGTAAGGTAGACCGTGAAGCTGGTGTAGTAACTAACGAAATCGTTTGGCTGACCGCTGATGAGGAAGATGAATTTATCGTAGCGCAGGCCAACTCTAAGCTTAATGAAAAAGGCGGCTTTGCGGAGCCTATTGTTATGGGACGCCACCAAGGTAATAACCAAGAATTCCCGTCAGACCAAGTAGACTACATGGATGTATCGCCTAAGCAGGTAGTTGCCGTAGCGACAGCATGTATTCCTTTCTTGGAAAATGACGACTCCAACCGTGCCCTAATGGGTGCCAACATGCAGCGTCAGGCTGTGCCTTTGATTGATCCAAAAGCGCCTTATGTCGGTACTGGTATGGAATACCAAGCTGCCCACGACTCTGGTGCAGCAGTCATTGCCCAGCATGATGGTAAGGTTACCTATGCGGATGCTGACAAGGTTGAAGTCCGCCGTGAAGATGGTTCTCTTGATGTTTACCAAATTCAAAAATTCCGCCGTTCTAACTCAGGAACTGCTTACAACCAACGTACCTTGGTGAAAGTTGGCGATGTCGTTGAAAAAGGCGACTTTATCGCTGACGGACCTTCTATGGAAAAGGGAGAAATGGCCCTGGGACAAAACCCAATCGTTGCTTACATGACATGGGAAGGTTACAACTTCGAGGATGCGGTTATCATGAGTGAGCGTCTGGTGAAAGACGATGTCTACACCTCTGTTCACTTGGAAGAATACGAATCAGAAACTCGCGACACCAAGCTTGGCCCTGAAGAAATTACCCGCGAAATTCCAAACGTAGGGGAAGATGCCCTGCGCAACCTTGATGAAATGGGGATTATCCGCATTGGGGCGGAAGTCAAAGAAGGCGATATCCTAGTCGGGAAAGTCACTCCAAAGGGTGAAAAAGACCTTTCTGCTGAAGAGCGTCTGCTTCATGCCATCTTTGGTGACAAATCTCGTGAAGTTCGTGATACCTCTCTGCGTGTGCCACACGGTGCCGATGGAGTGGTTCGTGACGTGAAGATCTTTACCCGTGCTAATGGTGATGAACTGCAATCTGGCGTTAATATGTTGGTTCGTGTCTACATCGCTCAAAAACGTAAAATCAAGGTCGGAGATAAGATGGCCGGTCGTCACGGAAACAAGGGGGTTGTATCCCGTATCGTTCCTGTGGAAGACATGCCTTACCTGCCAGACGGAACACCAGTTGATATCATGTTGAACCCACTTGGGGTACCATCTCGTATGAACATCGGTCAGGTTATGGAGCTTCACCTTGGTATGGCAGCGCGTAACTTGGGCATCCATATTGCAACGCCAGTCTTTGATGGAGCAAGCTCAGAAGATCTCTGGGATACTGTCCGCGAAGCTGGTATGGACAGCGATGCCAAGACTATTCTTTATGACGGACGTACCGGTGAGCCGTTTGACAACCGTGTATCTGTCGGTGTCATGTACATGATTAAGCTCCACCACATGGTAGATGACAAACTCCATGCCCGCTCAGTAGGTCCTTACTCAATGGTTACCCAACAGCCGCTCGGAGGTAAAGCTCAGTTTGGTGGACAACGTTTTGGTGAGATGGAAGTTTGGGCCTTGGAAGCTTACGGTGCTTCTAACGTTCTGCAAGAAATCCTGACCTATAAGTCAGATGATGTCAATGGCCGTTTGAAAGCTTATGAAGCTATTACCAAAGGAAAACCAATTCCAAAACCAGGTGTGCCAGAATCCTTCCGCGTTCTTGTCAAAGAATTGCAATCTCTTGGTCTGGACATGCGAGTTCTTGATGAAGACGACAATGAAGTAGAACTGCGTGACCTAGACGAAGGTGAAGATGATGATGTGATCCACGTTGACGATCT
This sequence comes from Streptococcus sanguinis, assembly GCF_003943655.1. Lineage (GTDB taxonomy): Bacteria > Bacillota > Bacilli > Lactobacillales > Streptococcaceae > Streptococcus > Streptococcus sanguinis_F. The sequence goes on along the minus strand of NZ_RJMM01000010.1, from coordinate 42,094 downwards.
TGAAAAAGCGCGTGAAAAAGCGGCTCAAGAAGCCAAAGCAGCTTTTGAGGCTGAAGGAAAAGAATAAGAATACACACTGATTAGAAAATGAAGAAAGGTAAGAAATAGTGGTTGATGTAAATCGTTTTAAAAGTATGCAAATCACCCTAGCTTCTCCAAATAAGGTTCGTTCATGGTCTTATGGGGAAGTGAAGAAACCTGAAACAATCAATTACCGAACCCTGAAACCAGAACGCGAAGGCCTTTTTGACGAAGTGATCTTCGGTCCAACCAAGGACTGGGAATGTGCCTGTGGTAAGTACAAACGGATTCGTTACAAAGGAATCGTCTGTGACCGCTGTGGTGTTGAAGTAACCCGCGCCAAGGTTCGCCGTGAGCGTATGGGCCATATCGAGTTGAAGGCACCAGTTTCACATATTTGGTACTTTAAAGGAATTCCAAGCCGCATGGGGCTCACTTTGGATATGAGCCCGCGCGCTTTGGAAGAAGTTATTTATTTTGCGGCTTATGTGGTGATTGATCCTAAGGATACTCCGCTAGAGCACAAGTCAATCATGACGGAGCGTGAGTATCGTGAACGTTTACGCGAGTACGGTGCAGGCTCATTTGTAGCCAAAATGGGAGCAGAAGCTATTCAAGACCTATTGAAACAAGTGGACTTGGAAGCTGAAATTGCTGTCCTCAAAGAAGAATTGAAGACTGCTTCAGGTCAAAAACGGATCAAGGCTGTCCGTCGTTTGGATGTCTTGGACGCCTTCTACAAGTCTGGTAATAAACCAGAATGGATGGTTCTCAATATCCTGCCGGTTATTCCGCCAGATTTGCGTCCTATGGTTCAGCTGGATGGTGGTCGTTTTGCGGCTTCTGACCTCAATGATCTCTATCGCCGGGTTATCAACCGGAACAACCGTTTGGCTCGCTTGCTTGAGTTGAATGCCCCTGGTATCATCGTTCAAAATGAGAAGCGTATGCTTCAAGAAGCGGTTGATGCGTTGATTGATAACGGTCGTCGTGGTCGTCCAATCACGGGACCAGGCAGCCGACCACTCAAGTCTCTGAGCCACATGCTCAAAGGGAAGCAAGGTCGCTTCCGTCAAAACTTGCTGGGTAAACGGGTTGACTTCTCAGGTCGTTCCGTTATTGCCGTTGGTCCTACATTGAAAATGTATCAATGTGGTGTGCCGCGTGAAATGGCGATTGAGCTCTTCAAGCCGTTTGTGATGCGGGAAATCGTTGCTCGCGATATCGTGCAGAACGTTAAAGCTGCCAAACGCTTGGTAGAGCGTGGAGATGAGCGTATCTGGGATATTCTGGAAGAAGTGATCAAGGAACACCCAGTGCTTCTCAACCGCGCACCGACCCTTCACCGTTTGGGAATTCAGGCCTTCGAGCCAGTGCTGATTGATGGTAAAGCTTTGCGTTTGCATCCACTGGTCTGTGAAGCTTACAATGCCGACTTTGACGGTGACCAAATGGCCATCCACGTACCATTGTCAGAGGAAGCGCAAGCTGAAGCTCGTATCCTCATGCTGGCTGCTGAGCACATCTTGAATCCGAAAGACGGTAAACCAGTTGTAACACCATCTCAGGATATGGTCTTGGGGAACTACTACCTGACCATGGAAGAGGCTGGCCGCGAAGGCGAAGGCATGATTTTCAAGGATATGGATGAGGCGGTCATGGCCCTCCGCAACGGTTATGTTCACTTGCATACTCGTGTTGGTATCGCAACCGATAGTCTTAATAAGCCTTGGACAGAAGACCAGAAGCATAAGATTTTGATCACCACTGTTGGTAAAATTCTCTTTAACGCGATTATGCCAGAGGAATTGCCTTATCTGCAAGAGCCAACCAATGCTAACTTGACAGAAGGTGTGCCAGCTAAGTACTTCTTGGAGTCAGGACAAGACATCAAGGAAGTCATTGAACAGCTTGAGATCAATGTTCCGTTTAAGAAGAAAAATCTTGGTAATATCATTGCGGAAATCTTTAAACGCTTCCGTACTACAGAAACATCTGCTCTTCTTGACCGCTTGAAGAACTTGGGTTATCACCATTCTACTTTGGCTGGTCTGACAGTGGGTATCGCTGATATCCCAGTTGTTGAAGACAAGGCTGAGATTATTGAAGAATCCCACAAGCGTGTTGAAGAAATTACTAAACAATTCCGCCGCGGTATGATTACTGATGACGAACGCTATAATGCAGTTACTGCTGAGTGGCGAGCAGCACGTGAGAAATTGGAAAAACGTTTGGTTGCCAACCAGGATCCTAAGAACCCTATCGTTATGATGATGGACTCTGGAGCCCGGGGTAACATCTCTAACTTCTCCCAGTTGGCCGGTATGCGTGGTCTGATGGCTGCGCCAAATGGACGTATCATGGAATTGCCAATCTTGTCTAACTTCCGTGAAGGTCTGTCTGTTCTGGAAATGTTCTTCTCGACTCACGGTGCTCGTAAGGGTATGACCGATACGGCCCTTAAGACTGCCGACTCTGGTTACCTGACTCGTCGTCTGGTTGACGTTGCCCAAGATGTGATTATCCGTGAAGACGACTGTGGTACAGATCGTGGACTTCTTATAACTTCTATCACAGAAGGCAAGGAAATGATCGAGTCTCTGGAAGAGCGTCTCATCGGTCGTTATACTAAGAAAACGGTTAAACACCCAGAAACTGGTGCAGTTATCATTGGTGCAAATGAATTGATCACAGAAGACAAGGCTGCTGAAATTGCAAATCTCAAAATCAAGAATGAAGATGATGAATTTGTAAATGGGATTGAAGAAGTAACCATCCGCTCCGTCTTTACATGTAACACCCGCCACGGTGTCTGCCGTCATTGTTACGGTATCAACTTGGCAACTGGTGATGCGGTTGAAGTCGGTGAAGCAGTCGGAACCATCGCTGCCCAGTCTATCGGGGAGCCTGGTACACAGCTGACCATGCGTACCTTCCACACGGGTGGTGTTGCCTCTAATACCGATATCACGCAAGGTCTTCCTCGTGTCCAAGAAATCTTTGAAGCCCGCAATCCGAAAGGGGAAGCGGTCATCACTGAAGTCAAGGGTGAAGTTACTGCCATCGAAGAAGATGCATCTACTCGTACTAAGAAGGTCTTTGTTAAAGGCCAAACTGGCGAAGGTGAATATGTGGTACCATTTACAGCCCGCATGAAGGTTGAAGTGGGGGACCAAGTTTCCCGTGGTGCTGCCTTGACTGAAGGTTCTATCCAGCCTAAGCACTTGCTGGCTGTCCGCGATGTCTTGTCTGTTGAAACTTACCTGCTTGCCGAAGTACAAAAAGTTTACCGTAGCCAAGGGGTAGAAATCGGCGACAAACACATCGAAGTAATGGTTCGTCAGATGATTCGCAAGGTACGCGTCATGGATCCAGGTGATACAGATCTTCTTATGGGAACTCTCATGGATATCACTGACTTTACAGATGCTAACCGTGATGTGGTTATCTCAGGCGGTGTGCCTGCGACAGCTCGTCCAGTCCTCATGNGAATCACCAAAGCTTCCCTTGAGACAAACAGCTTCTTGTCTGCAGCTTCCTTCCAGGAAACAACTCGTGTCCTGACAGATGCTGCTATCCGCGGTAAGAAAGACCATCTGCTTGGACTCAAGGAAAATGTTATCATCGGTAAGATTATCCCGGCCGGTACAGGTATGGCCCGCTACCGCAATCTGGAGCCTCAGGCTGTCAATGAAGTTGAAATTATCGACGAAGTGACAGAACTGCCAGGTGGATTTGAAACTGAAGAAAATATTGTTCTTAAATAAGGAACTTTCCCTCCCGAAAATCGGGAGGGATTTTTTGTTGTAGCCGATAGTTTCTTGCTCCCTACTAAATATTATCCTATAATATACTTAGAAAGTTGTTGTTAAGTTCTCCTTTATGGATAAACAACTATAGAAGAAATACTCGAGATTTCCTGTTTCAGTTTTTCTATGATGCGAGACGCCATATTTATTTTTAATCAGGGAGGTAGCTGGTTTTTTTGTAGTATGATAGCGCTAGGTTATACTATTTTAAAAATCCTAAAATAGTAGGAGGGGGAGGTTCGAAATTTTAAAAAAGAGGAGGTTGATTTTAATGGTAGTGGTCGAAGATTATAGAGAACGGTAGATGGCATTTATCTAGCTAGCTCATTCATGAAGGGAGGATTTTGAAATATAAAGAATAGAAAATAATTAGATTACAAATAGAATAATATTTTATTACAATGAATAAAGATTAAAAAATATAGGTAAAAAGCACAAAATTCTGCATAAAATAGGACTTTAAGCCTATAAGTTCTTTCCTTTTTATTTATTTTTTTGAGAAAACCGAAAAATTTCAGCAATTTTAAGTTACAGTTAAGTTAAGAAAATTAAAATAATCTTAAATAAGTTACCAACATGTAAATTACTATTAAGAAAGTATAAAATAATAGTTCATGCTTTGATTATTGAAACGCTTGATGGTAAAATAACTAAGGTTACTTAAAACAAACATTTTTTAGTAAAAAGTTAATATAACAATGTTGATTTTTGGTGAGGAAAAATGAAGAAAATTAAGGTAATGGTTGTTTTTGGAACTCGTCCAGAAGCAATTAAGATGGCTCCACTGGTTATTGAACTGAAGAAGCAGGCAGACTTGTTTGAGACAACAACAGTTGTGACTGCTCAGCATCGTCAGATGCTGGATCAGGTACTTGAAACTTTTAAGATTAAGCCTGATTATGATTTGGATATTATGGGGAAGAATCAAACCCTGACAGATATTACTGTCAAGATTCTTCATAAGCTGGATGATATCTTAAAGGAAAACAAGCCAGATATTATGCTGGTGCACGGTGATACGACAACGACTTTTGCGGCTAGTCTTGCAGCGTTTTATAATCAAGTTCGTATCGGCCACGTAGAAGCTGGCTTGCGGACTTGGAATAAATACTCTCCTTTCCCAGAAGAAATGAATCGTCAGATGACCGACTCTTTGACCGACTTGTATTTTGCACCAACGGATCAGAGTAAGGCTAACTTGCTCAAGGAAAACCATCCGGCAGAAACAGTTTTTGTGACAGGAAATACAGCTATCGACGCTCTCAAGCTGACCGTCCAAGCTGATTATCACCACGAGGTGCTTGACCGTATTAATCCAGCTCGCAAGATGATTTTGGTGACCATGCATCGCCGGGAAAATCAAGGTGAGCCGATGAGAAGGGTCTTTCGAACTCTACGGCAGATTGTAGATGCCCATGATGATGTGGAAATTGTCTATCCCGTTCACCTGAGCCCAGCGGTTCAGGAAGCAGCCAGAGAAATTCTGAGTGACAATGAGAAAATTCATCTGATTGAGCCTTTAGATGTGTTGGATTTCCATAATATCGCAGCTAAAAGCTACTTCATCATGTCAGACTCAGGCGGAGTGCAGGAAGAAGCGCCTTCCTTAGGTAAGCCTGTACTGGTACTTCGTGATACAACAGAGAGACCAGAAGGAGTTGAAGCCGGCACCTTGAAGCTGGTCGGTACAGAAACTCAAGCAGTAGCAGAGGCGATGGAAGCTCTGCTGACAGATGAGTCACTCTATCAGGAAATGGCCCAAGCCAGCAATCCGTATGGTGACGGTAAGGCTTCTGAGCGGATTGCTCAAGCAATAGCTCACTATTTTAAGCAGACGGCTAGGCCGGAAGAATTTAAGACAGGAGTAAAAGATGTTTAGGAAAAAAGGACTAGAAAAATCATTAGCAGTCTTTGTACTGGCAATTGGACTAATTCTTTTCTACAGTTGGAATTTTGCAGCTAACATATTTTATATCGGAATCGCGCTGATTTTATTAGGTATTTTTAGTGTCTTTGTCCTATCCGATCTCTTGGTGACATGGGCTATGATTCTGGGTGTGGTTATCGCAACTTTAATCTTGCTCTTTGATGTAACTTACCTACCAGATAATCAAGTTCTCTTCTTGCTTTATGTCTTCCCTGTCAGCGCTTGGCTGACCAGTCGAGTGAATTTCTATCTCCATCAGCGTTTGGGATTAGTGCAGGATGACAGTGAAGATGCTGCTGAGGCCTATGATGAGCTAGTTCAGAAGGTGCATCTGGAAGAAGCTCCAGCCTTTCAGGCCTTACTGGTTCATTGGGCACACAATCATCATTTTTATCAAATTCACTCTCGGGAGTACAAGCGGATGCTCAAGAGAATTTTACGGCTGCTCAACTGGGACTTCCAGAATGTAGAAACTGTTTACTATGTATCAAATGGTAACTTTCTAGTTCTGGTAGAAGATCTGGATCAGGAAGTCAAGGAATATTTCCAAGAGAAAGTGCGTGCCGATTTGACGACAATGCGCTTTGAAAATAAAAAAACTGACCAAGAAATTCAGTTTCAGTCTGGCAGCTTAAAACTGAATGCTCAAAACATTGATAAATTCCATAATTTTGACGACGCTTTGAGCAATCTGGAGCGTCAGCTTGAAACCGACATTATCGTAGAATACTAGGAGGTAAACACATGTCTTTAACAGAAGTATTTTTTATCATCTCTATGGTGCTAAGTATCTTTTTTGCTATTAGTTTTTTTGTCCTCTTCATCTATTATCTGGTTATTTACAATCGGGTTAATAAAAATTTTAGGGCGGTGACTCGTCATGATTAGTCAGCTTATTATGATTATCACCCTGTTCTCCATCTGGATGTCTCTGGCTTGGGCTTTGGTTATTCTATGCTCTTCCGTGCATTTCTGGATGAAGCGCAGTGACTTCAATGTGGATACCAGTCCCTTGGAGCATTATCCTATGGTTACAGTCGTTGTTCCTGCCCACAATGAAGATGTGGTTATCGCTCAGACGACTAAGGCCATTCTGGACTTGGATTATCCTCATGACCGAGTGGAAGTTCTGCTCTTTGCGGACAACTGCTCGGACGATACCTATCAGGAAATGCTGAAAGTACAGGCGATGCCTGAGTATGCTGGACGCAATGTTATAATTACAGACCGTACAGGTACGGGAGGTAAGGCAGGGGTGCTGAATGATGCCCTGAAGATGGCCAAGGGCGAATATATCTGTGTCTATGATGCGGATGCCATGCCAGAAAAGAATGCTCTTTACTTCCTAGTCAAGAAAGTCTTAGAAGATCCAGAACGTCACGTTGCTTCCTTTGGACGCAATAAGACTCGGAATGCCAACCAGAACTTCCTGACTCGCTGTATCAACCAAGAAATCGTTGTAACTCAGCGTGTTTACCACGTAGGTATGTGGCATCTCTTCAAAATTGGACGGATTCCAGGTACAAACTTCTTGATTAACACTGAGTTTGTTAAGAGTATTGGTGGTTGGAAAAATGGTGCCTTGACAGAGGACACGGAAATTTCCTTTAAGATTATGCAGAGCGGCAAGTTGATTGCCTTGGCTTATAACTCAGAGGCTTTCCAGCAAGAACCAGAAACCCTCAAGTCCTACTACTTGCAGCGTAAGCGCTGGGCTAAGGGGAACTATGAGGTGGTTATTGACAACTTCAAGCATCTTTTTAGCGGCGGTAACTGGCGCGTGAAACTGGAAGTGTTCAATTATTCTTGTATCTTCTTCTGGTTTAATTTGGCGATTGTCTTATCTGACTTGGTTTTCTTTGCCAATGTAGCGGCAATGATTACCCAGCTCTTTATACCGGATGTGCGGATTCCTTTCGCTTTTGATGCTCAGAATATCTATATCGTCCAGCTGATGCTCTTTAACTGGCTTCTGATGATTTTGCTTTATCTTTTGCAGATCAATATCGCCCTAGCTTCTCAGTTTGGACAGGCGACCACCAAACAGATTTGGCTGGCCCTTGTGTCCTATTTGACTTACTCTCAGCTCTTTATCGTTGTTTCTTTAGATGCAGTAGGATCTGTTATCTTGGACAAGATTTTGAAGCGGAAAGAAACCAAGTGGGTTAAAACAAAACGATTTGCAGGTTAGGAGAAAGTGTGAAAAGAACAAGATTAAGATTTATTTGGTTTGTGATAATTCTGGCTGTCTTGGCTAGTATCCTCTTGTACACCCGCATGGGCAGTACTCCTAATATTAAAAAGAAAATATACAGCCAATGGTCTAAAGAATATGTCGTAACCAAGGACAAATTGTCTTATATCAGGACGACAAACAGTAAGACTGAAGATGTTGTGCTGTCTGAGGCACAGGGTTATGGCATGGTGATTGCTGTGGATGCAGCTAAGCAAGGTGATGCTAGTTTGGCTGATTTTGAAAAGCTCTACCAATATTATCTAGCTCATCGTCTGAAAGATACCCAGCTTATGTCTTGGAAGCAGACGATTAAGGATGGTAAGAGCAATCATGAAGACGAAAACAATGCTACAGACGGCGATCTTTACATTGCCTATGCTTTGATTCAGGCAGCTAAGCAGTGGCCAGACAAGGCTAAAGAATACCAAGCTCAGGCTCAGGCTATTCTGAAAGATGTCTTGGCATATAACTATAATGAAAGCAACGGTGTTTTGACGGTTGGGAACTGGGCAAATGCAGAATCGAAATTTTATAATCTCATGCGGACTTCTGATACGTTGCCGCAGCAGTTCCAAGCTTTCTATGAGTTGACAAAGGATAAGCAGTGGCTGACAATCCGGGATAACATGCTCAGCAAACTTGAAGCAATCAGTGCTGATAATAAGACTGGTTTGATACCAGACTTTATCTGGGTTGAAGGCGACAAAGTTCGGGCAGCTGATGCTGATACAGTTGAGTCTGCAAATGATGGCTATTATTCTTATAATGCCTGCCGACTTCCTTACAACCTGGCTCAAAGCAAGGATGAAAAAAGTCAAAAAATGCTGAAGAAGATGTTGAGCTTCTTCCTTAATCAAGAAAAGATTTATGCGGGCTACAACCTGAAAGGGAAGGCTCTCAATAGCAATCAGGCTGGCAGCTTTACTGCTCCAGTATTCTATGCAGCTAATAACAACATTGAATTCCGCAAATTGGTGCAGCAGAATAAATATCTCTTCATGCAAGGTTTGCCGTCAGACAATTACTATGACGCAGCTGTGACCACAATGATTGCTTTAGAAACTTTATAATGCAGAAACAAGCAAGATGAAAATTTTGCTTAAGATGATGCAGACAATAGGGTGGGACAAAATGACATTTGTCTCACCTTTTTTGAATAAAAAGATTGAGGTTTATTTCACAAACCGTTAAAATAGAAAGCCTGTGTTTATGTTAAATCAGGACTTACTCAGTTTCTAGATGTTGAGAAGTCTGTCATATGTTCAAATGGTCCGACACTATTTGTTCGCATGGTTAAGAACACTATCCATGATGTTAATCTTCATATTATGAAGAGTGATATGCTTGTCTCTGTTCCAATAAAGTTCTTGTTTTCTGATTTTGAGCAAAATAGTTTTGTTCGTCAAAGAATTCATATATAATATACGGTACAAAGAGAGGACGAGTATGTATTGTGTAATTGAGATGTACGGGGACTATGAACCGTGGTGGTTCCTGGATGGCTGGGAAGAGGATATCGTTGCAAAGAAGCAGTTCGATGATTATTATGAAGCCCTTAAGTATTATAAAAGCCGCTGGCTGCAAATGGAAGAGCAGTCACCTTTGTATAAGAGCCGTAGTGATTTAATGACAATTTTTTGGGATCCGGAGGATCAGCGCTGGTGCGAGGAGTGCGATGAGAATGTTCAGCAGTACCACTCTCTGTTTTTGCTGGAGAATGACTGCAAGATTCCTAAGAGCAAGTATCGGCCGGGCTATACTAAGCAAAACGGCCTTGAAAAGCACCGAGCTTGCTCAGTCAAACTAAAAAATGCTAAGCCTCTTTAAATCGATAGAATATATTTTGCAAATCTGATAATAGAGCAGCAGAAGAGACCTAACTTATTAGAAGTTAAGTTTCTTCCGCTGTTTTTTCTTTTTCTGGATTTTTTGCGAATAGTAAGGTGAGGAGGATGTATGGTTCAAGAAATTGCAAAAGAAATGATTAGGCAGGCTCGGCAAGAGGGGGCGCAGGATATTTACCTCATTCCTAAGACTACTTGCTATGAGCTTTATATGAGAATCGGTGATGAACGTCGTTTTATAAGGACTTACGATTTTGAGCTTCTGTCAGCTGTTATCAGCCACTTTAAGTTTGTCGCAGGTATGAATGTTGGAGAGAAGCGCCGCAGTCAGCTTGGGTCTTGCGATTATGACTGCGAGGAAGCCAAGGTTTCAATCCGGCTGTCGACAGTTGGGGATTACCGTGGTTTTGAAAGCCTGGTTATCCGACTCCTTCATGACGAAGACAGGGAGCTGCGCTTTTGGTTTGAGCAATTGCCGGAGCTGCGAAAGAAAATTCAGGCTCGCGGTCTCTATCTTTTCTCAGGACCAGTCGGCAGTGGCAAGACGACCTTGATGTACCATTTGGCTCAGCTTAAATTTTCTGATCAGCAGGTTATGTCGATTGAAGATCCGGTTGAGATTAAGCAAGAGGCTATGCTGCAGCTGCAACTGAACGAAACCATTGGCATGACTTATGACAGTCTGATTAAGCTGTCTCTGCGACATCGTCCGGATCTCTTGATTATCGGGGAAATCCGTGATCGAGAGACAGCTAGGGCAGTGGTTCGGGCAAGTTTGACCGGAGCTACGGTCTTTTCAACGATTCATGCCAAGAGTGTTCGCGGTGTCTATGAGCGGCTTTTGGAATTGGGCGTTAGTGAGGATGAGCTAAGAATGGTGCTGCAAGGTGTTTGTTACCAGCGTTTAATTGGGGGAGGAGGTGTCGTTGATTTTGTCAGTCAAAACTATCAAGAGCACGAAGCCGAAGTCTGGAATCAGCAGATTGATCAGCTTTTTGCAGAAGGACATATCAGTGCTGAGCAAAGGCAGACCGAAAAAATTGTCTACGCCTAAGCAGAAAAAGATTATTGAGCTCTTTCATAATCTCTTTAGCAGCGGTTTTCACTTAGCAGAGATTGTAGACTTTCTGAGGCGAAGTGCCTTGCTGGAGGAAGTATATGTCACTGAAATGCGGGCAGGCTTGTCAGCTGGTCAGTCCTTTTCAGAGATTGTCAGTCGACTGGGATTTTCCGACAGCGTTGTAACCCAGCTGTCCTTATCTGAGCTACATGGCAATCTGACACTTAGTCTGGGCAAGATTGAGACCTATCTGGAAAATCTGTCCAAGGTTAAGAAAAAATTGATAGAGGTAGGGACCTATCCTCTCATGCTGCTGGGCTTTTTGGTCCTTATCATGCTGGGATTGCGCAACTATCTTCTACCTCAATTAGACAGCCAGAATCTAGCTACCCGGTTGATTAATCATCTGCCTCAGATCTTTTTGTGGAGCAGTCTTACTTTAGCTATCTTGGTTTTAGTGGCTCTCTTTTACTATCGAAAGTCATCCAAGATTCGTTTTTTCAGCAAACTAGCAGCTCTGCCCTTTTTTGGGCGTTTAGTACAGGCTTACTTGACCGCTTATTATGCTCGTGAATGGGGAAATATGATTGGTCAGGGCCTGGAATTGAGTCAGATTTTTGCGATTATGCAGGATCAGCCTTCCCAGCTCTTTAAAGAAATCGGAGCAGACATGGCTGCCGCTTTGCAAGCTGGACAAGGCTATGCGGACAAGGTGGCGAGCTATCCTTTCTTTAAAAAGGAATTGTCCTTGATGATTGAGTACGGCGAGGTCAAGTCCAAGCTAGGTAGTGAGCTGGAAGTCTATGCTGAAAAGACTTGGGAGGAATTTTTCCTACGTATCAACCGAGCCATGAATTTCATTCAGCCCCTAGTATTTATTTTTGTTGCCTTAGTGATTGTTTTACTTTATGCGGCAATGCTCTTGCCCATTTATCAGAATATGGAGGTTCATTTGTAATGAAAAAACTTAATACCTTAAAAGTTCAAGCATTCACCCTTGTGGAAATGCTGATTGTCTTGCTGGTTATCAGCGTACTCTTGCTGCTCTTTGTGCCTAATCTGACCAAGCAAAAAGATGCTGTTTCAGATACAGGAACGGCAGCGGTGGTCAAGGTAGTAGAAAGCCAGGCGGAGCTGTATGAACTGAAGAATACCAATGAAAAGGCTAGCCTGAGCAAGCTAGTCAGCGCAGGGAATATCAGCCAGAAACAGGCAGATTCTTATAAGGCTTACTATGGGAAACACAGTGGCGAAACTCAAGCGGTTGCCAATTAAGGCTTTTACACTGCTGGAAAGTCTCCTGGTTCTTTTTGTTGTTAGTTTTCTCTTACTGGGCTTATCTGGCTCGGTAAGGGCTGGCTTCAATCAGGTTCAAGAGCAACTCTTCTTTTTAGAGTTTGAGAGGCTCTATCAGGAGACGCAGAGGCTAAGTCTAGCCGGCCATGAGAAACTGTCTCTCAAGATTTCAGGACGGCAGATTTCCAATGGCTATCAAGAGCTGGACTTTCCACAAACTTTGCAGGAACATGAGCAGCAGGTCATTCAGTTTGACCGGGCTGGCGGGAACTCATCGCTCAGTAAAATTACTTTTCAGACGGAGGATAGGACAGTTGTTTACCAACTTTACATGGGGAATGGCAAGTTTAAAAAGACGACAGCTTCAAGCTAGCATTCTGCTGGAAGCTCTAGTGGCCATGGCAGTTTTTGCGGCTATTGCCAGTTTGCTTTTGGGACAGATTAGCCGGTCTCGTAAGGAACAGCGGGTCCTTCTGCAGAAGGAAGAGGTGCTTCGGGTAGCTCACATGGCTCTGCAGACAGGACAAGAAGAGCTTCATACCAATGGAATTACTGTGCGCCAGCTGAAGACAGACAAGCAGCTACTGATCTATCACGAAGGGGAGGTAGTCATTCGTGTCCAAAAACCTTAAAGTCAAGGCCTTTACTCTCTTAGAGACCTTAGTAGCCTTGCTGGTCCTTAGTGGTGGAATATTGGTCTTTCAGGCCATGACTCAGCTGCTTTCCTCAGAACTTCATCAGCAGGAAAATAATCAGCAGCAAGAGTGGCTTTTGTTTGCCGACCAACTGGAGACGGAGCTTTCGCGAAGTCAATTTGATAAGGTTGAAGACAATAAAATCTACATCAGACAAGATGGCAGGGACTTGGCCTTGGGTAAATCCAAGGGAGATGATTTCCGTAAAACAGATAAGAGCGGTCGCGGCTACCAGCCCATGATTTATGGTTTAGAAGCAGCTGACGTCCGTCAGGAAGGTAAGCTTGTCCATCTTCATTTTCGCTTTGAAAAAGGTTTAGAGAGGGAGTTCATCTATCGTGTGGAAGAAGAAAGTTGAGGCTGGTATTTTACTGTATGCGCTGCTGATGGCCGCTGTCTTTAGCCTGCTCCTGCAGTTTTATCTCAACCGTCAAGTCAGCAGTCAGCGTTTGCAGCTTTTCAACATGGAAAGGACAGAAGCTTATGCAATGGCAGTTCTGACAAAAGCTACAGCCAAGGATGATAGCGGTGAGATGGAGTTTGAGCAGGGCAAGGCTGTCTACCGCAGGCAAGGGAAGAATCTTGAAATCAGCAGTCAGCTCAGCAGCGGTCATTCCTATTCCTTTACTTTTAGTACTTCTAAGAAAGATGAGGGTAAAGCAAAGGAAGACAAAAAAGCAACTGACAAAAAAGAGAAAGCGATTTTGGACGAAGCTGGTAAGTCGGACTAATATAACTGTAAAATCTTTGTAATTTTATATATCTTGGAATGGGGCCTTATTTTTGGTATGATAGGATGAACGGAGGATTCCATGAATTTTGAAAAGATAGAACAAGCTTATACTCTGATTCTCGAAAACGTCCAGAATATCCAAAACGCTCTGGCGACCAATTTTTACGATGCTCTGATTGAGCAGAACGGCATTTACCTAGATGGGGATACTGATTTACAAGAAGTTCTGACCAACGATGAAAAAATCCGTGCTCTGCATTTGACCAAAGAAGAATGGCGGAGAGCCTATCAGTTTATTCTGATGAAGGCTGCCCAGACGGAGCCCATGCAGGTCAATCATCAGTTCACTCCTGATACAATTGGTTTTCTGATTACTTTCTTATTGGATCAGCTAGCTCACGGAGAGGAAGCTGATGTATTAGAAATCGGCAGCGGAACTGGAAATTTGGCTGAGACTATTCTCAATCATACCCAAAAGAAGATTGACTATCTGGGTCTGGAACTAGATGATTTATTAATTGACCTTTCTGCCAGCATTGCGGAGGTTATGAACTCTAAGGCTCACTTTGCTCAGGGGGATGCAGTTCGGCCTCAGGTTCTGAAAGAGAGTGATATCATTATCAGTGATTTACCGGTCGGTTATTATCCAGACGATAGTATCGCCTCCCGCTATGAGGTGGCTAGCCGGGATGAGCATACCTATGCCCATCATCTCCTGATGGAGCAGTCGCTCAAATATCTGAAGCCAGGTGGTTATGCCATATTTCTAGCGCCGAATGACCTCTTGACCAGCGCTCAAGCTCCTTTGCTGAAAAAATGGCTCCTAGCTAAGGCTCAGTTTATCGCGATGATAACTTTGCCAGAGTCTATTTTCTCAAGCAGCAAGCATGCCAAAACTCTTTTTGTCTTGAGGAAGCAAGAAGCTAACAACGTTCAGCCTTTTATCTATCCTCTGCGGGATTTGCAGGATCATGATGAAATGTTTAAATTCCGCCAAAGTTTTCAAAACTGGTACAAAGATAGTGAAATTCAAACAAAATTTTGATATAATGATTTTGAAAACGCTTAAAGAGGTGAAGAAATGTCGAAAACAATTTCTATTAATGCAGGAAGCTCAAGCTTAAAATGGCAACTCTATCAGATGCCAGAAGAAAAGGTCTTGGCTAAGGGCTTGCTGGAACGGATTGGTCTCAAGGATTCTATTTCAACAGTGAAATTTGATGGTCGGTCAGAGAAGCAGGTTCTTGATATTGAAGATCACACGCAGGCCGTAAAAATTTTGCTGGATGATTTGAAACGCTTTAATATCATTGAATCTTATGATGAGATTACCGGTGTGGGCCATCGTGTTGTGGCTGGCGGTGAATACTTTAAGGATTCAGCCCTTGTTGATGAAGAAGTGATTCAAAAGGTAGAGGAGTTGTCTCTTCTGGCTCCATTGCATAATCCAGCCAATGCTGCAGGCATCCGTGCTTTTAGAGAAATTCTGCCAGACATTACCAGCGTGGTAGTCTTTGACACCTCTTTCCATACAACTATGCCGGAAAAAGCTTATCGCTATCCGATTCCGACTAAATATTACACTGAAAACAAGGTCCGCAAGTACGGAGCTCACGGTACCAGCCATGAGTATGTAGCCAAGGAAGCTGCGAAAGTTTTGGGTCGTCCGATTGAAGAACTCAAGCTTATCACTTGCCATATAGGTAACGGAGCTTCTATCACAGCAGTTGACAAGGGCGTTTCTGTAGATACATCTATGGGATTCACACCACTTGGCGGTGTCATGATGGGAACGCGTACAGGGGATATCGACCCAGCTATCATTCCTTACCTGATGCAATACACAGATGACTTTAATACTCCGGAAGATATTAGCCGCGTTTTGAATCGTGAATCTGGCTTGCTGGGAGTTTCTGAGAAGTCAAGTGATATGCGTGATATCCATGAGGCGATGCGGGCAGGTGATGCCAAGGCTCAATTAGCCAACGATATTTTTGTCGATCGGATTCAAAAATACATTGGTCAGTATCTTGCTGTTTTGAATGGAGCTGATGCTATCATCTTTACTGCAGGAATCGGTGAAAATTCTGTGACCATTCGTGAACTGGTTATTAATGGTATTTCTTGGTTTGGCTGTAACGTAGACCCAGAAAAGAATGTGCGTGGTGCAGAAGGCGTGATTTCCAGTCCTGATGCCAAGGTCAAAGTCTTGGTTATCCCGACTGACGAAGAATTGGTCATCGCGCGTGATGTCGAACGTTTCAAAAATCAATAAATCCAAAAGCTCAGTTTGACTGGGCTTTTTATATGCTTTAAGAAAGGATTTTCTTGGTTGCTGGCCTTGAAAACATTGAGCGATTCGTTCTCATAGTCACTATCAGTATTGGCTCTCAATACGTAATATACAAAATGCTTGCAGTCAAGAATTGTCTATACAAAAAGAGAAAATTGAGCTATACTAGGAAGGAAAAGGAGAAAGATATGAAAGCAATTCTAAAAAAATTAGAGTACATCCTACTGACTCTGTTTGTCTTATTTCTCAGCCAGATACCATTTATATTTATCCGACATATGACTGCTTCTGAGAAGAGTTTTTCAGCTGGACAGACTATCTTTGTGCTGGTTGTATATTTTTTGATTGTCTTTTTTGTTCTGAGAATGGCTAAGCAAGAAGAACTACTGAGCCTTGACTTTAGCTTCTTCAAATGGTCTTCGTTTGGCTGGTTAGCTGTTTCTAATGTTGTCATGATTGGCGTCAACATGCTGGGAGCAATTATCATGCTGCTGGAAGGTCAGGCTATTTCTACTGCTAATCAGGATGCCTTGAATGCATTATTTCAGCATGTACCCAAGATTTTATTAGTAGTAGGAGCTGTGATTCAGGCTCCTATCTTGGAGGAAGTAGTCTTTCGCGGTTTGATTCCTCAGAAAATTTTTACCAAGCATTATGTTTGGGGCTTGGTTGTAGGAGTCATTCTTTTCGGTCTTTTTCATGGTCCGACCAATATCGGCAGTTTTGTTATATATGCAGGTATGGGTGCTGTTTTAGCTGCTGTTGCTTACATATTTAAGCGTTTGGAAATGTCTATTTTAGCACACATGCTAAGAAATGGAGTTGCAGTACTCATTATGATACTGACAGGTTTGGTGAACAAGTAGGAAAGCAGAGAATACCTGCTTTTTTTGTCATTTGAGGCACAAATTAGGACATTTGAGGGGATTTCTACCAGCTTGCTCTTACTTCTTCTATAATGATAAGAGAAGAATGGAGAGAATATGCTGAAACTAGAGAAAATCATTCAATTGTTACTACTGGCTATGTTGTCTCAGACGGGACTGCTGCTCATGCTTCATCCAATGCCTCATCGCTTGGTCTTTAGTCAGGCTAATCTGCTTTTTATGGTGGGCTTGCTGGGGTTGCTTTTTTGTTGTGCCTTTTATTTTGCCAGAGAGCTGCAGGAAATCAAAGGTTCTCTGCGTCAGTCAAGCAATTGTCGACACTTGCTTTTCTTGTATTTTTTGATGATTTTGGTCAATGCTGCGGGGGTTCTTCTGCTGTGTGGTAAGGAGGTGCAGTCAGGTCAGGCGGTGGAGCAGATGCTGACGGAGAGTTTTCTGTCGTCTTCTCTTTTGCTTTTGGGGATTGACATCGCCGTCTTATCCCCTGCAGCACCGAAATTTGTTGACAGTGACTTCTCTCTTCGCTATCGGAAGAGCTGGGGGATTGCACTAGGTTTGCTCTGCTTTTCCCTTGCGAAAAATCCTCAGGAAACTCTGTGTTTTCTGTCCCATCTAGTTTTGGGACTAGTCTTTGCCCATCTCCTCAGGCCTTATTTTCAGCGTTTGGAGCTGTCTATGCTGGCCCATATTCTCAGAAATATGATTATTCTCAGCCTTTTACCCTTTTGCTTTTAGAAAGTGTTTTGTCAAATAGAAGAATTATGGTAAAATGGTAAATGAAACAAGGGGCTGGATAAGGTCTTCTTGTGAAGTCGAGTGCAGTTCATAGGACTGGATGCTGCATCTGCTGAGAGCTTTGCGGTACACTAGATGAGTGTGTCTTTTTTGTTGAAGAGCAGGGCAGCCGATAGAAATGAGATGAAAGTCAAATGGTGAATCTAAAAGCAATTGCTCCAGATGGCCGAACGGGCCTCTGTGGCATTATCAATGCGACGCCAGATTCCTTTTCAGATGGTGGGCGCTACAATACGGTTGAGACGGCATTGGCTCAGGCTAGAAAGCTGATTGCTGAGGGAGCTCACATGCTGGATATTGGTGGTGAGTCTACTCGGCCTCGGCCAGGCAGTCATTTTGTGGCTATTCAAGAAGAGATAGAGCGGGTGGTGCCAGTTATTGAAGCTATTCGTCGGGAAAGTGATATTGTGATTTCTGTAGACACTTGGAAGTCAGAAGTGGCTGCAGCGGCATTGGCTGCGGGTGCAGATATCATCAACGATATTACGGGTCTCTTGGGCGATGAAAAGATGGCAGAGACAGCTGCGGAATATGGCGCGTCAGTCATTGTCATGTTTAATCCAGTGATGGCTCGTCCTCAACATGCCAGCTCAAAAATTTTCCCAGAATTTGGCTTTGGTCCAGCCTTCACAAAGGAAGAGTTGTCTCTTTTTGCAGAGCTGCCGATTACAGAACTGATGTGGAAGTGTTTTGAGAAATCTTTGAAGGTGGCCGAAAATGCTGGCCTTTCGCGTGATAATATCATGCTGGATCCAGGGATTGGTTTCGGTTTGACCAAGCGGGAGAATCTTCTCCTTTTGCAGGAGCTGGATAGTCTCCATCAGGCTGGTTTCCCTATTTTTCTTGGGGTTTCTCGTAAGCGGTTTCTCGTTAGTATCTTAGAAGAAAACGACTTTGAGGTCAATCCTGAGACTCAGGAAGGCTTCGAAAACCGTGATACAGCTTCAGCCCATCTGACTAGCCTTGCGGCTAGCAGAGGCGTTGAAGTTGTCAGAGTGCACGAAGTGGCTAAGCACCGGATGGCTGCTGCCGTTGGCGATGCGATTCGTCTAGCGCAGCAGACAGAAGATCTCAATCTAGGTCAGTATAAGTAAGATGAAAAAACAAGAATTACCTGATTTAAGTTGGCTGGAAGCCTATCGGACAGCCAGTCCCCATTTTGGCTTGGAGCGGATGGAGCTTTTGCTGGAGTTGCGGGGCAATCCGCATTTGCAGCTGCCAGTCATTCATATCGCCGGGACGAATGGCAAGGGTTCAACCATTGCCCATCTGCGCCAACTTTTGGAGGTGCGAGACCTGCGTGTTGGCACCTTTACCTCTCCTTATCTGGTCAGCTACAATGAGCAGATTGCCATTAATGGCAATGAGATCTCCGACCAAGACCTTCAGAGATTACTTTCTATTTACCAAGAGCTTTTGGCCCAGCATGCGGCTGACTCTAGTTTACAGGGAGTGACTGAGTTTGAAATTGTAACTGCCCTAGCTTATGATTACTTTGTCCAGCAGCAGGTGGATGTGGCTATTATCGAGGTCGGCATGGGTGGGCTTTTGGATAGTACCAATGTCTGCCAGCCCTTACTGACTGCTATCACGACAGTTGGTTTGGATCATGTGGCCCTGCTGGGTGACAGTCTAGAGGCTATTGCCCAGCAGAAAGCTGGCATTATCAAGCCTGGAGTTCCCATTGTGACCGGTAGGTTGGAGCCAGAGGCTCTGGCAGTAGTCAAGCAAAAGGCTGCTGAAAAAGATGCTCCGCTCTTTTCTTGGTCTCAAGACTATCAAGTGGAACATCAAGTGTCAGAGAAGGCGGAGGAGAGCTTTTCCTTTTCGAATGCCTATCGGGCCAAAGACTCGTATCAAACAGCTCTGATGGGACTGCATCAGGCAGATAATGCTGGACTAGCTCTGCACTTGTGCGACCTATACTGTCAGCTGCAGTCGCTGCCCTTATTGACAAAAGCAGAGGTTGAGAGTGCTTTGCTTGCTGCTGTATGGCCTGGGCGTTTGGAAAGAATATTGGATCAGCCGCTTATTCTTCTGGATGGAGCCCATAATCCCCATGCCCTGCGGTCGCTAGCTGCGACACTGAACCAGCATTATCCGACTTATAAGAAGCACATTTTATTTGCTTGTATCCAAACCAAAGCCTTGAATGATATGGTGGAGCTCCTGCAAAAGATTCCCAAAGCAGCTATAAGCTTGACAGCCTTTGCCGATCCGCGGAGTTTTTCTAAAGAGAGTATGCAAGCCTTGGCTGAGCAGCAAAGCCTGTCTTACAAAGAATGGCCGGATTATTTAGCAGATTATTTAGCAGTAGAGCATGAGTCAGATGAGCTTTTGCTGATTACGGGTTCTCTTTATTTTCTAGCTCAGGTTAGAAAATCAATCCTTGAGAATCGCAAGTTAGACTTTGCTGAGCGTCCTTCTCAGTCAAGTCAGTTATCAAAAAATAAAAATGAACATAGGAGCGTATATGGACACGAAGAAAATTGAAGCAGCTGTTGCCCAGATTATTGAGGCGGTTGGAGAAGACGGAAGCCGCGAAGGTTTGCAGGAGACGCCACAGCGCATTGCTAAAATGTACCAGGAAATCTTTGCTGGCCTGGGTGAGACTGCTGAGGAGCATCTGGCCAAGTCTTTTGAAATCATTGACAATAATATGGTAGTGGAGAAGGATATTTTCTTTCATTCCATGTGTGAGCACCACTTCCTGCCATTTTACGGGAAGGTTCACATCGCCTATGTGCCTAATGGTCGGGTAGCAGGCTTGTCCAAGCTGGCCCGAACGGTAGAGGTCTATGCCAAGAAACCGCAGATTCAAGAGCGATTGACCGTAGAGATTGCTGAGGCCTTGATGGACTATCTGGGTGCTCAAGGGGCCTTGGTCTGGGTGGAAGCTGAGCATATGTGTATGAATATGCGAGGAGTCAGAAAGCCTGGCACTGCAACGGTTACTACAGCAGCGCGTGGCGTTTTAGCGACGGATAAGGATCTGAAAAATGAAGCTTACAAGCTGATGGGACATTGATCTTATCAGTGGTGGAGCATGTCAGGAAAGGCCAAATAGTTTTATTAAGGATGAAATCCAGAAACTTGAATCAGAAAGGACAAGAGAATGGATCAGCTGCGCATAAAGGATTTGGAAGTATATGCTTATCACGGTCTGTTTGGAGCAGAGAAGGAATTGGGCCAGCGTTTTGTGCTGGATCTGATTTTGGACTATGATATGACTCGGGCTGCCAAAACAGGCGACCTGACAGCTTCTATCCACTATGGAGAATTGGCTCAGGATTTGACCTACTGGTGTCAGGAAAGCAAGGAAGACTTGATTGAAACGCTGGCTTACAAGCTGATTGATCGGATTTTTCTGACTCATCCTTTGGTGCAGAAGGTCAGCTTGGAGGTCAAGAAGCCTTGGGCACCCGTGCCGCTGCCTTTAGAGACCTGCTCAGTCAAGCTGGTGCGTCAAAAGCGGAAAGTCTTTATCGCTCTGGGCAGCAACCAAGGCATCCCAACTGCCAATCTGGATGCTGCTCTGGAAAAAATGGCAGAGCAAAATATAAGAGTTTTGAAGGCATCAAGTCGTATCGAGACGGAGCCTTGGGGTGGGGTTGAGCAGGATTCGTTTCTCAATCAAGTTGTTGAAATTGAGACTTGGCTCAATCCGGAGGAGTTAATGCAGACGCTGTTAGCTATCGAAGCGGATTTAGGGCGCGTGCGGGAAATCAAATGGGGACCCCGTGTGATTGATCTGGATATTCTTTACATAGGACAAGAAGAGTTATACAGTCCAAACTTGATTGTTCCTCATCCTTATGTGGCTGAGCGGGCTTTTGTCTTGCAATCTCTGGTGGAAATCGCTCCACACTTTGTCGATCCCGTGCAGAAAAAAAGCATCCGCCAGCTCTGGGATGCGGTTGAAAAATGAGAAAAGAAACTTGTCGCAAGGCAAGTTTTTTTATTGTCTGAACTTTCTCTGAACTTGCCCCTGTATACTAAAGAAAAATCAAAAGGAGTTCAATATGGAACATATGGTGAAAATAGAAGGAGTCTGCAAAAAGCATGGCAGCAAGCAGATTTTAGAAGATATTTCTTTTACAGCTAGAAGCGGGCGGATTACAGCCTTTCTGGGCCCAAATGGTGCTGGTAAAAGCTCGACCTTGAGGATTCTCTTGGGGTTAGATCGGGCGACAGCAGGGACGGCGACTTTTGATGGGCAAACCTATCAGTCAATGACCTATCCGCTCAGAACGGTAGGTGCAGCCTTTGACGGCATTGGCGGTCTGCCAAATCGAAAGGTTTATGACCACCTGAGGATTATTGCGGCGAGTAATGCTATTCCCAAGTCTCGGATCGATGAGGTTTTGGAGATGACTGGAATCGCTCATAAGAGGAAGGACCTCTTGTCAAGCCTGTCTTTGGGAGAAGGTCAGCGGTTAGGTTTGGCCGCAGCTTTGCTGGGTGATCCTCAGTTTCTTATATTAGATGAGCCGACTAATGGCCTGGATCCAAGTGGGATTAAGTGGTTTAGAAAGTTCATCCGTCAGCAGGCTGATTTAGGGAAAACGGTACTTCTATCTTCTCATATCCTATCAGAGGTGCAAATGGTGACAGATGATGTAGTCTTGATTCATCATGGGCGAATTATTGAGCAGGGACGATTGGAAGAGGTGCTGGAAGATTCAGACAGTCTAGAAGAGATCTTCTTTGATTTGACAGAGGAGGTTTAAGATGAAAGAAACGATGTCTTTATTGCATTCAGAATGGTTGAAAATTCGCTCAACCAAGGCTTTCAAAGTGAGTATGGCCTTCATGCTGCTCTTGGTGCCTGCCGTATCCTGGCTGGAGGGTCGACAGTATTTATCTGTCGGCTTGGATGCCACGCCTGAGACGGTTCCCGGCCTGGCAGAAGCCATTGACCCGCTGGAATATCTAGGCCTCAATGGTGCCTCTATGGCAGGCATGGTTTTGGTCATTTTAGCTGGAATTTTGGGAGCTATGGAATTTCAGTCTCATAGCTTGAGAACCAGTCTTTTGACCTGTAATAACCGCCTGAAGTTGCTTGTGGGGAAACTCATGACCTTTGCTTGCTTTTCTCTTGCCAGTAGCTTTTTATCAATCTACTGTAGTTATATGGTCATGCATCTGGCTTTAGGAAAGGAAGGGCTTAATCCGATTCTGCTCAATCAGGCTGCTTGGAGTCTGATTTTGTGGAAAACCTTATCTCTAACCCTATTAGGAATCCTTTCATTTTTGTTAGGTTTATTGGCTCGGACCATGCTAGTTCCTCTGCTTTTTCTCGTGCCACAGATCTATAATCTAGGAAACTACCTGGCAGCTCACACGAGTTGGGGAGCTTATCTGCCACAACCAGCAGGAGAGTTGTTTGCGGCAACGCCAACTTCCCAATATGCCAACAATCCCTTACAAGGACTGTTGATACTTGGCGTATGGTTACTAGTCATCGGCGGCATGACCTCTCTGCGCTTTTTGAAGACGGATTTAGGAGGGCGATACTGATGATAAAAGCTCTACTTAGAAGTGAATGGATTAAGTTCCGTTCTTACTATTTCGCTCTTGGTGCCGCCTTGGTGGCTCTGGTAGTCGTTCCTTTTTTTCTGATGAATCTTGACTATAGTCAGACAGTAGTTGGCCAGACAAAGGCTCTGAGTGAGGCTTTACATGCCCTCTATCTGGCGCAGCCTGTCATCGTCATCTTTACTTCGCTCTATTTTGCCCAGGAGTTTGTCAAGTCTGGGATGCGAACGAATTTTCTAGCCGTATCAAATAGAAAGGCTTGGTTGGCTGGGAAATTCCTTTTTCTGGCCTTGCTGCTCTTGGCTCTCTACAGTGTCATGATAGGCAGCTGTTTCCTTGTTATGCTGGCTCGTTTTAACCTAGACTTTAGCTGGTCCTTATTGGGGAAATTCCTTTATTACAGCTCTTTTGGTCTTCTCAGCAATCTTTTTCTGGCTTTTTTAACTGCCGGCCTCGCTTTTCTATTTCAATCTTGGGTTGTGCCGGTGTCGGTGCTCTTTCCTCTCTTGATTGGTCTCAGTCGTTTGTTGGCAACGTTCATCAAGGAAGCAAAATACCTGCCCGATCTGGCTACCCTAAATCTCTTTGAGTATGAAGGGCTTCAGCATTCAATAGATTTATCAGGTCTGGGGATACAGCTGTTCTGGCTAGCTTTGGTTTGGAGCTCTGCTATATTCTTAAGCTTGAAACGAGATGTTCGCTAGAGGTATGCTATAATGGAAATTATGAGACAGTATCGTATTTTGGTGGTTGATGACGACCGGAGCATTTTGAAGCTGGTGAAAAACGTCCTAGAGCTCGATGCTTATGATGTGACGACGCTTGATCGGATAGAAGAGCTAGAGCTGACGAATTTTGTCGGATATGACTTGATTTTGCTAGATGTGATGATGGAGCCTGTTAATGGTTTTGAGCTGTGCTCCTACATTCGTCCTCATCTTTCGTGTCCCATCATCTTTCTGACGGCTAAGGAGTTGGAGGCGGACAAGGTGGAAGGGCTCTTTCGTGGGGCAGATGACTATATTGTCAAACCTTTTGGGACCAAAGAATTGCTGGCGCGTGTCAGAGCTCATCTTCGTCGGGAGGAAAGACGTGAGGAGCGCTATTCTGAAATTACTTCTTGTCAATTTTATCCAGAGCGCTATGAAGTTGCCTGTTTTGGTAAAGTCTTGAAATTTTCAGAGCGAGAGTTTAAGTTGCTACATTTACTAGCTAGCAATCCCAAGCAGACCTTTTCAGCTGAACGCCTGCATACCTTGCTTTACCCAGAAAGCTCAGAAACACAGCTTCGCTCTATTTCAGAATACGTATATCAGATTCGCCAAAAATGCAAACAAGAAGGGCTGCAAGCAATCGCAACAGTGAGAGGAGTAGGCTATAGATGGCAATTAGAACCCGAAATTTCAAAAGCCTAGTCTGGACAACCAGTTTAAAAATCGTCTTCTTTCATGTTTTGATTTTTGTACTTATAGGCTATGAATTTACGCAAGGAAGTAATCACGTTCTTTTCACCTTGTTCTTTTGGGCAGGGAGCTTGCTGCTGATTACTTTTTATCATATTTTGAAATTGCTCCGAAAAATCGACAGGGAAATAAAAATGCTAAAGAGCGAGAAGCTTTTAGAAGAAAATCAAAGTCAGCTTTTTCGGATTGAGGAAATGCTAGAAGTCTACAGCGATTTACGGAGCAGCCACCAAGATAATGCTCGTCTTCTAGAAAGAGAGCAGCAGCATAATCAGGAGTTGATTTTACAGCTATCAGCGACATCGCACGATTTGAAGACGCCCCTAACTGTGATTAAGGGGAATGCTGAGCTCTTGGAATTGGCGCAGTTGGGCTATCCACAGGCAGAATATGCTGCTGAGATTTTGCAGGCCAGTCACAAGATGGAAGAGTATTGTGGCTCTTTGATTGATTACGCTAAGACTTTTCAGATTGATTCTAATCAGTTCAGTCAGCTTTCCTTAGGGGACTTTTTGGCTAATCTCCAGGACGACTGGGCACTGTTCAGCAAACAGGGAAGCTATCGTTTTTCTCTCCAAGAAGATTGTGAGCTTAGTCTGATTTTGTCGATTCATTTGGACTATCTCAAGCGAGCTTTGCTCAATATCTTACTAAATGCACTTGAACATGCTGACCAGGATCAAAAGGAAGTCAAGCTAACGGTATCAGTTCAGCAGGACCAGTTGGTTTTTGCTATCTGGAACAACGGCCCTTCATTTTCAGAGGAGATGCTGCTGGGAGCGGAACGGCTCTTTTACCAGAGTGACCAAAGCCGCAATTCAGCTAATCCCCATCATGGTATCGGCTTAGCCTTTTCTAAGCAGGTAGCTCTCTTGCACGGTGGTCGTCTGACCCTGCTCAATCCAGACCAAGGAGGAGCCTGTGTCGAGTTGACTGTAGCTTTAAAAGGCAAATAACAAAGGAAATCAATAAAGATGATAAAAGAGAGTGGGACAGAAATCGGTAATTCGTTAGAATTCGATTTCGTCGTCCCGCCTCCGCACAGTTGAGTAGGGCTGTAAAAGCTGATGAAATCAGCGTAATAGAGCCCACTCAACCACTGCGTCTTGCTCGACAATCCAAAGACAATTGAGAGGCTAGGACTTTTGTCCCAGCCTCTTTTTTGCCGCTTTCTTCTTGACAAAAGATGTAAAGGAGGCTATACTATATTTGAAAAGTAAAGTTTGTTTTACATTATGAAAAGGAGGCAGCCTTGGAAAATCGAATTCAAGAATTACGAAAAAGAAAAAAGCTCAGCCAGGAGGAGTTGGCTGAGAAGCTAGAGGTCACGAGACAAACGATTATTTCTTTGGAAAAGGGGCGCTACAATGCTTCGCTGCTTTTGGCTCATAAGATTGCATCCTTTTTCAATTTAAGGATTGAAGAAGTTTTTCTCTTTGAGGAGGATGAATCATGAAATGGACTTATTTGTGTAAATGGCTATTGGCTATTTTGGTGGTGGTTGGCTTATCTTATTTCCATTTCACCACCAATTTTATCCCTAAGGAAATCCTGCCTTTTGTGGGAATTATTCTAATTGTAGTGATCTTGAAAATTTTTCAAGCGTATGAAAAATAGGAGGCTGATATGGAAACACTAACGAAACAAGAATTTCGGAAAAAACTTCAAAGGAAAGTTATCGTGGGGCGTATCTTAATCTTTATCATCTTGGTAGGACTGGCCTGGAGCCATTTTCATTCTCTGGATGATCAGCAGGAAGGAGTCATGGTCGGCATACTGCTGGGGCTTTCTTTGATGACCATTCGGTATAATCTGGCCTTAAGACGGGAAGAAAATTTTGATAAGCTCTACATTCAGGTGACTGATGAGCGCAATCGCATGATTGACGAAAAGACTCGTACTTTGCTTTTCAATATCCTTTTGCTGCTGGCAGCGTGCTTGAGTGTCCTGTCCATGATTTTCCCAATCATCTTAAGTCTCAATCAGTTTCTGACCTTGAACATTATTCTGGTTTTGGGGCTTTACTATCTTTTGCGCTTTCTCTTGTCTAAGCGTTATTAACAAAAAAAGCTGGCAGAGCCAGCTTCCTCAACAAGCTTTTAACAGAGCTTGTTTTTATTTTCTATAGAGTCGATCATACTGGTAAACGGGGTCCATGGTTACATGGATGCCCAACTTACGCAGGACGTTTTTGTCTTCATCTGTCAGAGTGACAGTGGAGTGGGCCTCGCTGCCCTTGAGATTGCCGAGTTGTTGCATGGCATTTGCCGCATCTTGATTTTCCATGGCCGTGATAGCTAGAGCAATCAAGATTTCATTGGAGTGAAGACGCGGATTGCGGCTGCCCAGATGATTGATTTTCAGGCCTTGGATTGGCTTGACATACTCAGGCTCAATCAGCTTGGTCTCTTTGGCAATATTGGCTAATTTCTTAATGGCATTAATCAATACAGCTGCCGTAGGACCAAATAGTTCAGAGGTTTTACCGGTTACGATTTCACCGCTTGGCAATTCCAAGGCCAGAGCTGGCTCGCCAGTGCTTTCAGCCTTGGCACGCGCAGCAACTGTTACCTTACGATCCAGCGGTGTAATGCCCAAGTCGTTCATCAAGAGTTCGATTTTCTTGACAGCAGATTCAGAAACGCGCTCCGCCTTGAAGTCCAGAATAGTCTGGTAGTAACGACGGATGATTTCCTGTTGAGATGCCTCGATAGCCGCATCGTTGTCTACAATGGCAAAACCGACCATGTTGACGCCCATATCCGTTGGAGAAGCATAAGGTGATTTGCCTAGGATGCGCTCCAGCATGCGCTTAAGGACTGGGAAAATTTCAATATCACGGTTGTAGTTGACTGTAGTCTTGCCATAAGTTTGCAGATGGAAAGGATCAATCATGTTGACATCGTCGAGGTCTGCCGTCGCTGCCTCATAGGCTAGATTGACCGGATGGTGCAGGGGAAGATTCCAAACTGGGAAGGTTTCAAACTTGGCGTAGCCTGATTTGATGCCATTGATTTGGTCGTGATACATATTGGATAGGCAAGTAGCTAATTTACCAGAACCAGGACCAGGTGCGGTAACAACGACTAGATTACGGCTGGTTTTGATGTAGTCGTTTTTCCCCATACCTTCAGGTGAGATGATATAGTCCATGTCAGTCGGATAGCCCTTGATCGGGTAGTGGATGTAGGAGGCGATGCCATTCTTTTCCAGCTGGCTACGGAAGAGGTCAGCTGCCGGCTGGCCGGAATACTGGGTGATGACCACTGAGCCTACATAAATATCCAGCTCGTTAAAGGTATCGATTAGTCGCAGAACTTCCTGGTCATAGGAAATGCCCAAATCGCCACGCGCCTTAGAGTGCTCAATGTTGTTAGCATTGATAGCAATGACAATCTCTACTTGGTCCTTGAGCTCTTTGAGCAATCTGATTTTATTGTCCGGCTCATAGCCTGGCAGGACACGGGCAGCATGGAAGTCTTCCAGCATTTTACCACCGAATTCCATGTAAAGTTTGCCCTCAAATTGATTAATGCGTTCCAAGATATGGTCGCGCTGCAGGTTTAAGTATTTCTCAGAATCAAAAGCAATTTTTTTCATGTATATTTTCACCTCTGCTAAGCATTATAACAAAATTTTCTTCAAATTGGAAAGTTGAAAGGGAAAGTATCAGACAAAAGAGATAGCAGCCCGAATGAAGAACGGGCTGCCTTTTGAAATTAATAGTTGGTAATCGTGTCCACCGTTGAGCGATCCAGTTTTTTGACCAAAGCTTGCAGGAAAGCTTGGGCTTGCAAGAAATCGTCCATGGCATAGAGAGTTTGGTGAGAATGAATGTAGCGGGCACAGACACCAATGGTAGTAGATGGGACACCGCCGCTTTGGAGATGGGCAGCACCAGCGTCCGTTCCGCCCTTGCCGCAGTAGTATTGATACTTGATGCCGGCTTCCTCAGCAGTTGTCAAGAGGAAGTCCTTCATAGCTGGCAGCATGAGATGACCAGGATCAAAGAAGCGAATCAGCGTTCCATCGCCGATGGCTCCTTGACCGCCATAGATGTCGCCCGCTGGGGAGCAATCCACAGCCAGAAAGACCTCAGGAGCAAATTTTGTTGTTGAAGCATGAGCACCACGCAGGCCAACCTCTTCTTGAACATTGGCACCTACATAGAGTTGGTTGCCTAGTTTTCGACCAGACAAGGCTTGAGCCAATTCGCTGACCATAAGGACGCCGTAGCGGTTATCCCAGGCTTTGGAGATGATATTTTTACCGTTAGCTGTGAGAATAGCAGAGCTGTCTGGCACGATCGTGTCTCCTGGACGGATGCCGTAGCTTTCAGCTTCTGCCTTATCCGCAAAGCCTCCGTCAAAGACGATATCAGCAATTTGTGGCATAACTGGTCCGCCAGATCCGCGTGTCAGATGAGGAGGGACAGAGCCTGAGATAAGTGGGATTTCCCGACCTTCACGGGTAAAGAGTTTGAAGCGTTGGCTGCTAACGACCAGGGGGTTCCAGCCGCCGATTTCCACCACGCGGAAGGTCCCGTCCGGCTTAATCTCGCTGACCATAAAGCCAACCTCATCCATGTGGGCCGCTACCAACAAACGGGGAGCATTTTCAGCTTCTGCATGGCGTATCCCAAAGATGCCGCCCAGACCATCAGTGACGACCTCATCGACATGGGGAGTGATTTTATCCCGCAGGTAGCTACGAACAGGTGCCTCGTGACCTGAAATGGCAGAAAGTTCTGTTACTTCCTTGATTTTTGAAAATAATGTTGTCATAAACTTACCTTCTTTCTGCCCCCTATTTTATCACTTTTTGCGGTAAATGAGTAGGGAAATCTTATAGCTTGCCTGAATCAACAGGACTGCCCATTCAAGAATCCAGCTTCTCCCAGGAAAATCTGGAATATTGTTTGTCGCCTCTGCTCTTTTGTGTTAAAATATTCTACATGAAAGCTAAAAAAATCATTTTAACCACAACCGCCCTTTTGGGGGCTGGAGCGCTGGCTTTTGGGGCAGCCAAAGTCGTACAGGAACAGAAAAGACTGCGTAATCGGGAGGAAATCGTCGAGCTTGTGCGAGATTTCTTTTCCAGTCAGGGTAGTATTTCCTGTCTCTATGTCAAGCTCTATGAGTCCACAGATGACCGCTTGGTTGGAGGTCTGGTCTTAGAGGACGACCGTCATTTCACCTTTGTCTATGAAAATGGTCAGCTAAGCTACGAGGAAGAAGTATGATTGTTCCTGTAAATATAGAGGAATTGGCTTCTTATGTCAATGATGGGGAGAAGACTGTCTTCTTTTTCACGGCTGACTGGTGCGGAGATTGCCGATTTATCAAACCTTTTCTGCCAGAGATAGAAGGGGAAAATCCTGACTATCGCTTTATCCAAGTGGACCGTGATGCCTATCTGGATCTGGCCAAAGAGTGGGACATTTACGGGATTCCCAGCTTAGTAGTGCTGGAAAAGGGACAGGAGATTGGCCGTCTGGTCAATCGTGAACGCAAGACCAAGGGTCAAATCAATGAATTTTTAGCTAGTATAAGAGAAAAAGGGAGCGTAAAATGATTTTTACCTATAATAAAGAATATGTCGGTGATGTGCTGATGGTTATTGTTGCGGACAATCAAGGAGCTAAACTGGCAGCTGAGCGCAAGGGACGAGTGGCGCGTGTTTACCGTGAAGACAATGGCCAGACAGTAGCTTGGAATATTTTTGAGCAGTCAGACCTTTTTGAAATTGCAGAGCGCGGACAGGTCTTTTTGACAGATGAGCAAGTGGCCATTCTCAATCAGGAGTTGAGCAAGGCAGGCTTCCCAGCGGACTTGGTTAATGACAGCCAGCCAAAGTTTGTGGTTGGAGAAATCGTTGATATGGTAGCTCATCCAGATAGTGACCACCTGAATATCTGCCAAGTGCAGGTAGCTGCTGATAAGACTGTTCAAATCGTGGCCGGTGCTCCCAATGCTAAGGTTGGCCTCAAAACAATTGTAGCTCTGCCAGGTGCCATGATGCCTAAAGGGAATTTGATTTTCCCAGGAGAACTTCGAGGCGAAAAGAGTTTTGGTATGATGTGCAGCCCACGGGAACTTCAGTTACCTAATGCGCCTCAAAAACGCGGCATCATTGAATTAGCCGATAGCGAACTAGTTGGAACCGCCTTTGACCCAGCCAAACATTGGCAGGGATAAAAATAAGGATTCAACATCATAAAAAGCTCAGAATTTCTGAGCTTTTTTGTTAGAAACTTATGTCTCGTGCCCGCGTTTTCTCAAAAGAAGACGCTGTCGCTATTACTTTGCGAATCGGTTGTCGACTGAGGAGTGGCTGTGGGGCTCTGGCTCGGAGAGCTGTATTTGTATTGGTAGATAAGGCTGTTGAGGCCGTGGTCTTCCAATACTTTGAGGCGCTTTCTCTTGAAAACAATACCGATGAGCTGGCTGTCAGGATAGGCATAAATTTTGTGGCGGGGATGGTTAAAGGCTGCAAAGTCATGGAAGCCCTCCTCCATCCAAAGACTAATCTCGGATTCTTGACTGTCTCGACTGTAGCGAGCATGACTAATCTGCTGCATAGGAATGCAGTAGGTGGCAGCTGATAAGAGTCCGCTATAATGGTAGGTTACATATTCGTGGTCAAAGGAGAGGATAGTCGCATGAATGGTTAGTCTGCAAATAGCAAAGATAAGGAGCAGTAAGAAGAAAGCAGCAACCATTAGACTAAGGAAAAAGAAACTGGTGTCTTTGTAGGGGTTGGAGCTAGTCAGGTAGTCTACGGCAGCCAAGGCGGAAAAACCTCCGAACCACAGAGAAATCAGAATAAAAAGAATATTTTTCACAGGCGAATGTTTAATGGTCATCGGAGCCTCCATTATACAAATCTAGTAGGAAAGGGGCAGAAACTGCAACTTTCCTTTTTATCTATACTATACCATATTTTTTTTCACTTTTTGCCTCCTATTACGAATGATAAGTTAGGAGGATATAAAATGTATAATAAAGTAATTGTAATCGGCCGACTGACGGCTACGCCTGAACTGCACAAGACTGCGAATGAAAAATCTGTGGCCCGCGCAACGGTCGCGGTTAATCGCCCTTATAAATCTCAGAACGGTGAGCGTGAGGCGGATTTTGTAAATGTGGTTGTCTGGGGGCGCCTAGCTGAGACTTTAGCCAGCTATGCAAGTAAGGGCAGCTTGATTTCTCTGGATGGTGAGTTGCGGACTCGTCGCTATGAAAAGGAGGGGGCCACTCATTATGTGACAGAGGTGCTTTGTCATAGCTTCCAGCTGCTGGAAAGTCGGGCTCAGCGCGCTCTGCGTGAAAATAACAGCGGAGCTGATTTGGCAGATTTAGTATTGGAAGAAGAGGAACTTCCCTTTTAAGCAAGAAGCAAAGAGTGGGAAATGACCCAGCTCTAAAAAAATCATTATTCAGTTTTGCAGGATGCAAGCTCTGTTTGACTGAAAGTCTCTTTCTATCAAGCTTATAAAAGTTTAATTATGATTACTGAGGTGGGACCAAGAATCAAAAATCATGAATTTTTTAGATTCTGTCTCGCCTCTTTTATTATGGCTATTTCTGGAAAGATTTTGCTTTTTGGTGGCTTTGTAATATAATAATCCTATATGTTTCATAAAGGTGCTTGCGGCGTAGGAGGTGAAAAATGGTATCAGCTAAGGTCAAAAGACGGATACGGCATTATCAAAAGAAGGCTCTCTGGCCGCTTTTCATTCTGCTTATCTTGGGTTTGCTTTTTGTTTATTTCAAGGGCGTTCTGCCAGATGAGAAGCAGGTCAAGATTGGGGTGACTTACATGACCATGAACAATGACTTTTACAAGACCTTAAATGCGGAGCTGGAGAAGAAAACCAACCAGCAGGGCAGCAGGCTCTACGTTCGGGATCCTGAGCTGGATGAGGGCAAGCAGAGCCAGCAGATTGACTTTTTTATCCGAGAAAATGTTGATGTCATTGTTATCAATCCGGTGAAAAGCAATAGTCCAAGTATCATTTCCTCTCTTCAAAAGGCTAAGAAAGCTGGGATTAAAATCATCGTAGTGGATGCGCCTATCAGTCAGGATGTAAAAGTGGATACGACCATTGTGTCTGATAACTACCAAGCAGGCGTCCTGATTGCCCAGGACATGATGAAGCGTCTGCCTTCTGCCAATATTCTCCTTCTAGAGCACCGCAATGCCGTCTCTGCCATGGATCGGATTCAGGGATTTATTGATACGATTGAAAATCAGCCCAGCTACAAGATTGTTTCCCAGAAAGAAACACTAGGCCAGACTGAGGAAACCATGCCACAAGTCAAAGGGGCTCTAGACGAAGGTTTGGACTTTAATGTGGTTATGGCGCTTAATGACCGGGCAGCCATCGGGGCCTTGGCTGCTATTAAAAATCAAGGCCTTGATAAGAAAATCTCAATCTATGGCGTGGATGGTTCACCAGATATCAAAAACTTTCTGGCTACGACTAGCGATATAGAGGGAACCGTAGCCCAATCGCCCATTCAGATGGGACGCAAGGTGGCACAGGTAATTGAGCTGATGCAGGAGGGGAAATCCTACGACAGCCAATACCTGATTCCAGTTCATCTGGTTAATAGAGATAATATCAGTCAATACACAGTTACAGGGTGGCAATAATGAGACCTCAAAAAAGTATATTTTACAGCAAAATAGCCTTGATGGTCATCAATCTGGTTGCCATTGTCTATAATGCGTCCATCTATCTCTTTGCGACCAACTATGTAGCTGCTAAGGGCTTCAGTCACTCGCTTTTGGAGCGTTTGGATGCTATTCCGGGCTCTCCCAGCTTGATTTTCTGGGTATCAATTAGCCTCTATGGTAGTTTGCTTTTAGTCATGTACTATCGCGAGCGCCACCCCAATCAGCTGTCCGTCTATGACAAGGCGACTATTATTGAAATCCTGCTCATGCTGGTCATCTTTTCCGTCTTGCACTCGTCCTACAATGGCTTGATCCTCTTGGTGTTTGCGGATATTTTCTATGGCTCTAAGGAGTTCAATTCTTCCAAGGACAAGAAGTACTGGTTTTCTTTCATTATTTTGAGCTTTGGCATGCTGCTCTTGTCCAACTATGACCTCATGTCGCTCTTTATCAAGTTGCCTTCTCTAGATACCTATATTCGGTTTTACCCAGAGTCCGTCCGGTTGTTGCTGCTTTTTGGCAAGAACTTTCTCTACTCCCTCAATATCGTTGTCTTTATGATTTCCTTGCTCTTCTATATCTTGTCGGCTATTACAGAGCGTCATCGGATTGAGGAAGAGCTGCGCATGGCTTCTCAGGCCAATCGCGAGTTGAACTCTTATCTGGCCTTGTCTGAAAAAATAGCAGAAGACCGAGAGCGGAAGCGGATTGCCAGAGAGATTCACGATACATTGGGCCATGCCCTAACGGGAATTTCAGCGGGTATTGATGCGGTCAAGGTCTTGGTTGATATTGATACCAATCGGGCTAAGGAGCAGCTCAATAATGTCTCAGTCGTCGTTCGAGACGGTATCCGTGATGTCCGAGGCTCGCTCAATAAAATGCGGCCGGGAGCTCTGGAAAATAACACTTTGAAGGAAGCTCTGATTAAGATTATCCGTGAGTATGAAGCCATCTCCAATTTGGAGATTCATCTCCGTTACGAATGGGATAATATTGACTTGGATATCGCCAAGGAAGACATTGTCTTCCGGGTGATTCAGGAGTCTATTACCAACTCTGTCCGCCATGGGCATGCCAAGACTATCTGGATTGAGTTGCTGGAGGAAGAGTCCTATGTAATGACCATTCAGGATGATGGTGTTGGTTTTGATGAACTCCACTATGGCTATGGCCTCAAGCAGATGCAGGAGCGCCTAATGATTATTGGCGGAAGCGTCCGATTTGAAAATCGGGACGGTTTCTACACGCATATCGAAATCCCAAAAATAGGAGGAAGACATGATTAAGGTTTTAATAGCAGACGATCAGGCCTTGATTCGCGAGTCTCTGCAAATCATCCTGTCTGCCCACGCAGATATTGAGGTTGTCGGGACAGTCGGAGACGGCAAGGAAGTGCTGGAAAAGCTTCATCGGGTGCGCCCAGATGTGATTTTGATGGATATTCGCATGCCAGTCATGGACGGTGTTCTCTGTACCAAGGCTGTCAAGGAGCAGTATCCAGATGTTAAGATTATCATTCTGACGACCTTTGATGACGATGAATTTATCTTCTCCGCTCTCAAATACGGTGCGTCTGGTTATATTCTCAAAGGGGTTTCGACAGAAGAACTTCACGAAGCTATTCAGACAGTCTATCGAGGCGGAGCTATGATCAATCCCAATATTGCCACCAAGGTCTTCAAAATCTTTTCACAGATGGCTCAGTCCAACTTTGCTATCACAGTGACGGAAGAAAATATAGAGGACATGAGCCGGACGGAGTGGAAGATTATCCAGCAGATTGGCTTTGGGATTTCTAATAAAGAAATTGCAGCCAAGCTCTTTCTATCAGAAGGGACAGTCCGAAATTACCTGTCAGGCATCCTAGCCAAGCTCAACTTGCGTGACCGAACCCAGCTGGCTATCTGGGCTGTGCAGACCGGAGTCACCCAGAGAGATTTTAGTAAGGAAAGCGACAAATGAAGTGGAGATTGAGACATTTGGCCCTACTGGTTGTCCTGATCATATCTGTTGCTCTGGCTTTTGTCTTTTGGGCTTCAGCTCAGGAAAAAGTCCTTCGTATCGGGGTCTATGCTGGCTCTAGCTGGGATGTGCCTAACAGCCGCGAAAACAAGGTCTTGGACAGCCTGATTAAAAAATTTGAAAAGACGCATCCTCATGTCAAGGTCGTCTACGAAAGCGGTATTCCCAAGGATGATTACGCTGACTGGCTGGCAGAGCAAGTCCTGAGAGGCGAACAGCCAGATCTCTTTACGGTACCGGAAAACGACTTTAGCATGTTGGCTTCGACTGGCGCGCTCAAATCCTTGGATACCCTCCTAACGGATGATGAACGAACAGCCTTTTATCCGGTGGCTTATGAAGCTGGGCAATATCAGGGGGTCAGCTATGCTCTTCCAGTTGAGAGCAATCCTATCATGATGTGTGTCAATAAAGACCTGCTTGAAAAAGAAGGAATTAGCATTCCTGAGTCAGGTTGGACCCTGGCGGATTTCTATGAGATTTGCAAGAAAGTGACAAAGGATACTAATGGTGATGGTATGGTGGACCAGTACGGTATAACAGATTACACTTGGCAGCAAGCTCTGGTAGCTTATGGCGGCCATCTTACCGATAAATCCGGTATCAATGTAGACAGTTCAGAGATGCACCAAGCCTTGGCCTTTATGAGCAAGCTAGATATGCTCAGCCAGCACTATAAGGTGACTTCTAATGATTTTGATGAGGGGCGGGTGGCCTTCTACCCCATGAGTTTGGCCCAGTATCGGACCTACAAGCCCTACCCTTACCATGTTGCCAAGTATTCTAGCTTTTCTTGGACCTGTATCCCGATGCCGACAGCCAATAGCCAGGTGATGGGAACACAGGTCAAGACCTCGCTCTTTGCCATGTCTTCCAATACCAAGCAAGAAAAGTTAGCTTGGGAATTTATGCTCTTGTTATCACAGGACAAAGAAAGCCAACAGGCTCTATTTGAGAAATCGCAAGGGACCTCGGTCTTGCCATCTATAGTGAAAAGCCAGCAATCTAGAGAAATCTTACAGGCTGATGATTTTGGCTTGGATTCCTTGACTTCTGAGAGGCTAGACCACATGATGAATCGCTCTATCATTGACATCAGTCTAGAAGTAGACCGTCATACGATGGACCGGATGGACTATCTGATTCAAAATGCTATGCAGAATCAAGAGATTGACAGTGCCCTACCGAGCATTCAAAGAGAAATAGAAAGCGGAAAATAATCTGCTTTCTTTTTTATTTCTAATTAAGCCAGAAAAAAGCACAGTTGACTAGACCAATATGACAAATGTCATATTTTTCCTAACAAATGTCATCTGGGCAAAGTGACATTTGACAATATGAAACCGGTTCCATATTCTGTACAATAAAATCATCAATAAATCCTTCGTCATCTAAAGCCTGACTTGGCTAAGAAATTGAAGGATAAAGGAGGCAGGAAAGATGAAATACCTTGTACTGGTCAGCCATGGGGGACTGGCTGCAGGCGTACAGAGTTCCTTGAAGATGTTTGCCGGAGACAAGACGGATCAGGTGATTGCGGTCGGTCTTCAGGAGGGCAAGTCAGTTGATGATTTTGCAGTTGATTTTACTCAGGCCTTGTCTGGCTTAAGCGCTGATGACAGTGTCTTAGTTCTGGCTGATATTGTAGGAGGCAGTCCTCTGACGACAGCAGCTAGCGTCTTAGCTGACATGGGTAAGCTTGACTCAGCAGTTATCTTGGGCGGTTTGAACCTGACCATGGGACTGACTGGCTTGGTTATGAAAGACATCTTGGACGGAAAAGAGCTGGCTCAGGCCATCCTTTCCGAGGCTACAGCTGCTTTGCAGGAATTTGAAGTCGTAAGCGATGCAGCTGACGAAGATGAAGATGACATTTAGTGCTTCCGCTATACATTATAAAAGATAAAAGGAGATTTTAAAGATGACAGTATCATTTGTACGGATTGACGACCGCATGATCCACGGTCAAACAGTCACTCGCTGGGCTAAGGAATACCCATGTGATGGCCTTATTGCAGTTAATAATGCTGCGGCAGGGAACAAGGTTTTGATTCAGGCCTATAAAGGAGCTTCTGATAAGAAGACTTTTGTTTGGACCAAGGAAGCCTTCAAGGAAAAATCAGGCAAGGTCACAGAGTCAGACAGTCGCTATTTCCTCATTACAAAAAATCCTGTGGACATGAAGGAAATATTAGTGGACCAAGGTTTTGTACCTGGGGATGTTAAGGAAATCATCGTCGGTCCTGCTAATGACCGTCCGGGGGCTGTTAAGCTGGGTAACAACCAGTCCATCACACAAGAAGAAGCAGAAGCGATTGAGGCGATCGAAAAAGCTGGCTACAAAGTCAAATTCCAGCTCTTACCAGATGTTTCCATCGGTTACTGGAGCGATTTCAAGTCTAAATTTGGTTTTTAATTACAATAATGAAAAGGAGAGTCTATTATGACAATTTCTTGGCTGCAAGCCGCTTTACTGGGTCTTTTTGCTAGTTTAGCTTCTATGCCTGGTATGGGTGGTTCTAGTATTGGTAACTACACTCTGGGACGTCCTCTGGTCGGAGGCTTGATTAGTGGCTTGATTCTTGGAGATTTAAAAACAGGGATTATGGTTGGGGTAGCCCTTCAGGTCCTCTATATCGCTCTGGTAACACCAGGTGGTACAGTTTCCGCTGACGTGCGGGCGATCTCTTACATTGGGATTCCTCTCGCAATCTTGTTTGTTCACTCTAAAGGAATCACGTCTGAATCTGCTATCGCTGCAGCAGCTGCACCAATCGGAGCAGCAGTTGGTACTATCGGTACAGTTCTCTTCTATGGAACAGCTACTACAAACTTGCTTTGGCAACATATTGGTTGGAAAGCTGTTGAAAAAGGCGAATTCAAAAAGCTTTACGCTGTTGACTGGGTCTATCCTTGGATTTCCCACTTTGTCTTCTCTTTCCTTCCAACCATGATCATCACGAAGTTTGGTCCGAATATGGTTGAACTGATGAAAACCCACCTGCCAATGGATGGCTTCATCATGAAATCCCTCTTTACAGTCGGAGCTCTTCTCCCATGTGTCGGTATTGCCATTCTCTTGAAACAAATCGTTACCAAGGCTGCTGACTTTATCCCATTCTTTGTGGGCTTCACCTTGGCTAAGTCACTTGGTCTTAATTTGGTTGCCAGTGCAGTTGTTTCATTGATTTTTGCAGTAATTTACTATGAATTGGAAGTAATCAAATCAGCTCGAGTAACCGCGCCGGCTGGTGGAGCTGATTTTGATGACGATGAGGAGGATATCTAAGATGGCTGAAAGAAAGAAAATAACTAAAAAGACTTTAGCGAAATCATTCCACCATTGGTACTATGGTCATTTGACTTGCTTCTCTCAAGAGCACATGCAGACTTTCGGCTACTTGACCTCTATGCTGCCAATCGTGGAAGAACTCTACAAAGACAAAGCTGAGCAGAAAGAAGCTATGCAGACCTATACAGCTTTCTTCAACACAGAACCTCAGCTTGGAGCTTTGGTAGTGGGGATTACAGCTGGTTTGGAAGAAGCGCGTGCCAATGGTGACGCTGTTGACGGCGAAACTATCAATGGTATGCGTGCCGGTCTCATGGGACCTATCGCAGGTATCGGTGACTCTTTGGTTGTTGGAACTTTGATTCCAGTTCTGCTGGGGATTGCCCTTGGACTCTCTAAAGGTGGAAATCCTATCGGCGCTCTCTTCTACATCCTTGTCTGGAATGTTCTCATCTATGGCGGTATGCGCTTTGCCTACTTCAAAGGCTATGAATTAGGGGACAAGGCGGTAGAATTCCTTGTAGGACCTAAAGGACAGGCGCTTCGTAAGGCAATCAGTGTCATTGGTGGTATGGTTATCGGGGCAGTTGCTGCAACTTGGGTATCTGTAACGACTTCATTAGAGCTGAAAAATGCTGATGGCGAAGCTTTCCTGAAGTTGCAAGAAAAGATTGATGGTGTTTATCCAGGTCTCTTAACAGCTGGCTTTATCACGCTTTGTTGGTGGCTGATGGCCAAGAAAAAAGTATCACCAAACCTCGTTATGCTCCTCTTGGTTGTCATTGCTTTGATTGGTGTAGCGCTTGGCATCTTTGACCCTCAACTTAAATACTAATTCTCGCTCAATTTTAGGCTGGCAGTAAGTCCGATTTGCTGCTAGTCTAATATAAATTTGT
The DNA here is from genome assembly GCF_003943655.1 of Streptococcus sanguinis. Classification (GTDB taxonomy): domain Bacteria; phylum Bacillota; class Bacilli; order Lactobacillales; family Streptococcaceae; genus Streptococcus; species Streptococcus sanguinis_F. The sequence goes on along the minus strand of NZ_RJMM01000010.1, from coordinate 2,602 downwards.
TTGAGCAGAGTAAAAGAAAGAACGGAGAAGATCATGACAGAACAAGAATTGATTCAAGGCTATGAAACAGAAATTCACTACCAGAAGCATATGATTGAAAATCTAGGACGCTGGTTCAGTCTCTTCTTTGCCATTGCCAGCATCGGTCTTGTTCTGATTTATCTCTTTCATGAGACCAATCTCCTAGCACTTATTGCAGGAATCGTCCTAGCTCTACTTGGTATCTTAGCCATGCTTTTGTTTGGCTATGGTATCTATAGAGGACGCCTAAATCTGCAAAAAGTGATTGATGATTTTGAAGCAAAACTAAAACTTGCAAGATAGACATTCCCCCTAAAGACAAGTCTGAGAGAATTTTAGCTCGGACTTGTTTTTTATTTCTTTGACTTTGGGAGCAAGTAAATCAAAAAAATAAAATTTTTCTTTCATCTAGCCGGTTTTTTTCTTGACTATTTCTGACCAAGTGATAAAATAATAACTATAGATTAGCACTCTATAGTTTAGAGTGCTAAAAATTCAATCTTTGGAGGAAAACTATGTTAAAACCATTAGGAGACCGTGTGGTCTTGAAAGTAGAAGAAAAAGAGCAGAAAGTTGGCGGATTTGTCATTACAGGCAACGGCCAAGCAGCGACTAAGACAGCAGAAGTTGTCGCAGTCGGTCAAGGCATTCGTACTTTGAACGGTGAGCTGGTAGCCCTGAGCGTTAAGGAAGGGGACAAGGTTCTCGTAGAAAGCCATGCAGGCGTGGAAGTCAAGGACGGAGATGAAGCTTATCTCTTAGTCAGTGAAGCCAATATCCTAGCAGTTGTCGAGTAAGAGTAGAAGAGAGGAATGATAAAATGGCAAAAGATATTAAATTTTCAGCAGATGCAAGAAGCAGTATGGTTCGTGGAGTTGACATCTTGGCGAATACTGTCAAGGTAACTTTGGGTCCTAAAGGCCGCAATGTCGTTTTGGAAAAATCCTTTGGCTCACCGCTTATCACCAATGACGGTGTAACCATTGCCAAGGAAATCGAACTGGAAGACCATTTTGAAAACATGGGCGCTAAGCTGGTTTCAGAAGTTGCTTCAAAGACCAACGATATCGCTGGTGACGGAACAACTACAGCAACTGTTTTGACACAGGCTATCGTCCGCGAGGGGATTAAAAATGTTACAGCTGGTGCTAATCCAATCGGTATCCGCCGCGGTATTGAAGCAGCCGTTGCAACAGCTGTTGAAGCTCTGAAATCTAACTCAGTTCCAGTTTCTAACAAGGAAGCTATTGCTCAGGTTGCTGCCGTATCTTCTCGCAGCGAGAAAGTCGGTGAATATATCTCTGAAGCTATGGAAAAAGTTGGAAATGACGGTGTCATTACTATCGAAGAGTCCAAAGGAATGGAAACTGAGCTGGATGTAGTTGAGGGGATGCAGTTTGACCGCGGCTACTTGTCTCAGTATATGGTAACCGACAATGAAAAAATGGTAGCCGAACTGGACAATCCTTACATCTTGATTACTGACAAGAAAATTTCTAACATTCAAGAGATTCTGCCATTATTGGAAAATATCTTGAAAACCAACCGTCCGCTTTTGATTGTTGCAGATGATGTGGACGGAGAAGCTCTGCCAACGCTGGTTCTTAACAAGATTCGCGGAACCTTTAATGTCGTAGCTGTCAAGGCACCAGGCTTTGGCGATCGTCGTAAGGCTATGTTGGAAGACATCGCTATCTTGACGGGCGGTACAGTGATTACAGATGATCTTGGCCTAGAGCTCAAAGATGCTACGATTGAAGCGCTTGGACAAGCTTCTAAAGTCACTGTTGATAAGGACAGCACTGTGATTGTGGAAGGCTCAGGAAATCCTGAAGCTATTGCCAACCGTGTGGCAGTCATTAAGTCACAGATTGAAAGCAGCACTTCTGAGTTTGACCGTGAAAAACTGCAAGAACGTCTGGCTAAATTGTCCGGTGGTGTAGCTGTGATTAAGGTTGGAGCTGCAACCGAAACAGAACTTAAAGAAATGAAACTCCGCATAGAAGATGCCCTTAATGCAACCCGTGCAGCGGTAGAAGAAGGAATCGTCTCTGGTGGTGGTACGGCCTATATCAACGTACTGGACGCTGTTGCAGATCTTGAGTTGGCAGGGGATGAAGGGACTGGACGTAACATTGTTCTTCGCGCCTTGGAAGAGCCTGTTCGTCAAATCGCTCTGAATGCAGGCTTTGAAGGTTCAATTGTCATTGACCGTCTGAAAAACTCTGAAGCTGGTACAGGTTTCAATGCAGCGACTGGCGAATGGGTTAACATGATTGAGACAGGAATCATTGACCCAGTTAAGGTGACCCGTTCAGCCTTGCAAAATGCCGCTTCTGTTGCCAGTCTTATCTTGACAACCGAAGCAGTGGTGGCTAATCAACCAGAACCAGCTAGCCCAGCTCCAGCTATGGATCCAAGCATGATGGGCGGTATGATGTAGAAAATAACGGATTATATATTCGTATAAATTAGGTATAATCTTTGTCTTATATTTATCAATTAGAAAACTGAGCAGATTTGTTCAGTTTTTTTAGTATGACTAGTTATGTAGGTTTTTTTAGTATGACTAGTTATGTAG
>NZ_RJMM01000009.1 GCF_003943655.1 Streptococcus sanguinis | reverse complement strand
ATAGTAATATCAACAGCGTAAAAAGTAGCTTCTTTCATCTGTAAGTTTTGCAGTTTGTAAGCATAATAGCTCATGACACATTGACAAAGTAATAATAAAAGCAATTTTAAAAAAACATTTTGTAGGGTGAAAAGTCCACTGATAAATGCTAAAATAGCATATCCAACCACGTAACTATTGGCAAGAGTTAATTGGCCCATCGAGCGATAAGAGGCCTTTTCATCCATGGCTAACAAGGATTTTGTCTTTTTATTATAAAAGAGTATTTGGCCTTTCTGATACTGTCCTAATTGTACAAGTATATCTTTCTTTTTTAAAATCATCTAACAACACTTTCTATGGGTTCCAAAGAATATAATCTGAGAGCATTAAGAATTCAACAATCCGAACAAAAACATCTAATAATAATGAAAAATTTCCATATATCGACTTATTCATTTTAGGAAATTACTCCTTATTCTAACCAAAAATTGATAAATGAAAATAAACCTTCAATAATTACTACTAAAATAATTCCTATCAGATAGCGATTTAATCGACTCATCCACAGCAATCATTTTTTAATATTAATAATCTAATTAGAGCACCTGTTTTGAAAAATTTTGTTCAATTCACAATCATCCAAAGCTAAAGACACTCCCCAACATTTTACCGAAACCTGATATGGCATCCCCTACTTTACCAACGGTATCTTCAACCGCTTGTGTGGCTCTCTGCCCAATGTCCGCAATGCCAGTCGCTATTTTGTCTTTATTATCATAGATAGCATCAAATAACATGCTACCTGCAACAGATAGACCAAAACCAACTGCTCCACCAATAGCAGTTCCAACAGGACCACCAATAAATGTTCCAACCACGGCACCAACCTTTGCACCAGCCAATCCAGCTACCACATGGCCCCCTGTTTTAATCAAGGCATCGCCTGTACTCTCACCGCTAGCTTTTTGCATACCAAAATCAACCAAGGCACCAACAATTGGAATGCCATATTTTACTCCATTTTTAACGGCACCTCTAGCTAGCTGCGCCCATATAGGATTAAAATCAGTTGCAATTGTCACCGTACCTCCACCGACTAAAGCTGCTGAACGCCCAATTTGAGTTGCATTTATATTGTGGGTAAACCATTCTATTGCGGATTTAGTGAAGGCTTCAACTGCTTTATCTGTTAGTTTAGTTTGAAGAAGCTCTTTGACATATGACGCCCCGAAATTAATAATTCCTGATTTAATTGATTGGAAAGTCTTATCATCAATCTCACCATTTTTGTAAGCCTTCTCTGCTTTTGAAATGATCTCTTTAGACTCATCATCAATATTTTTTTGCTCTTTTTGCTTCGTATCATTTCGATCTAGCGCATACTTGACATTCTCCAGCAAATTACTATCTGGGTGATTTGACTGATAGTCTTGAAGTGTCTTTGTTTCCTCATCTGTCAAAGACTTCCCTGCATCCACCTTATCAATCAAGCCTCGGATTTTCATCTCCTCTGCCTTGACCTGGCGTGCTTGCTGTACGTACTCTAAAACAGAAGCATCCACTCGTTCTGGATAGGCCGCCGCATATCGCTCTATCGCTGTCAGCTCCGCTTCAGTCAGAGGTTCGCCAGTTTTTACTTTCTCCAGCGCTGATAGATAGTTGTTCTCCATTGCTATCTCTCGATCAGCCCAACCCTGTTCAACAGTACTCACCCAAGATAAGTCTTCTGGCAAAGCAAAGCCACCACCACCAAAGGAGACTGAAATACCTGACATCGCCTGAGAAACCAAGCCCTGATAACCATCTGCTGACGCGCAGGCGCTTGGTGACTCTGCGCTGAAAGCTAACAGCTTGTCCAGTTTCTCCTGGGCTACAGTCAATTGACTCTGAGCAGCATCGTATTGATTTCTAAGATTATTAAGTCTAGTTTTGATAGCTTCTGTTTGCTTAACAGACTCTAGCCTAACGATCGAATTACCTAAACCAATGCAAGCCGATGTTGCATGGTGAATCTCCGCTTGCAGCTGTTCCTCATCTAAATTCTCAGCTCCACACTTGGCCGCATAACTATCCGCCAGTGTGTTCGCCGCATCCGCAACTGCCTCAGAGTAGAGAATGCACCCTTTATAATAAGGACTCATGACACTTGTCGCATATGCACGGGCTGCATCATAGCCTGTTCCTATCAGCTCACCACCGCTGCCGCCAAAGCTGTCAAAGGCACTAATCAACTGATTGAAGCCTGCTACACGTGACTGTGAGGCAGACGACATCGTAGAAGATTGTGTCTGTAGGCTAGCGTAATTTACCTTTACCATATTCTTCCTTTCTGTTAGTGAATTTAGATTGCTGAAATTTTTAGCTAAAAATTTATCAATTTATTGCTTATCCCGCTCCAACTTTTTACGCTGATCATGCAGAGCAGTTAACTGCGTTTGATAAGCTTGGTAACGTTTCTTAATCGCTTTGTCTTCTTCCTCAAAGTCAACTTCCAGCGTCCGTGTAGTAGACTCAATATCATCTAAAAGATAATGGTAGAAAGCAGAATGAGACGAAGTCACCCCTAGGTCCAACAAGTTCTTAAAGTGAAATAGGGCGCTGCCTTGTGAAGACATCACATCTTCCCGCGTCACCTTAAACTGACGATATTCAACATCCAAATCATCTATTTTATGTTGCAGTTCATACTGGCGACGATGTAAATCATCCAGCTGATCTTGTTTCGATTTTTCTTTTTTCATTATAACCTCTTAAAATTAAATAATCAAAAACTATACTTTGTAATAAACAGAAGTATAGTTTTTAAAATAATCATTAAATTATCAAAACAAACTTATGGCTCTGTAACTCCTTTTTTAAAACCAGACTTTTTAACTAGCTGATAAAAATTAGCTTCAAAATCAAGCTCCGCATCATTCTTATATCCCATAAATACGACTTCACGGATATCACTATGATTAAAGAAATAAAGCTGATCGGGTTGCTGATAACCAGTTGGTACAAGAACACTTGTATACTCAAAATATACAGGTTCTTGATTTTGCTCTACTAGCGAACCCCTGCCGATAATAATTAGTTCTGTTTGATCTTTTAGTTTAACCACTGTTCCCAATGGTAATAATATTTCACTCATGTTGCTTCTCCTTTTCTTCTACAAATACCACTTTCCCTTGCTCATACTTCCGCACGGCTAACAACCAGCGGATGGGGTTGTTTTGGAATAAGAAAAGGTACAACAAGGCAGGAAAGAGACCTATCAATAATGAAAATAAAATTTGTGCATCAAATTTCTCCTGCCTTATAAATGAATTTACAATATTTGGTATGGTAGCAATTCCTATAAATGCTAAAAATATAATTAGTAACTGTATTATTAGAAAAACTATCATCTTCCCAAACGTCGCTTTTTTCTTGCTAAAATTTTCCCAAAACAGATTTGAATCAACGGCTTTCGCAAACTGTTGAGAACTTGCCCCCTGAACCTGCTTCACTTCTTTATACAAGGCCTCTTCCATCATCCATATAAAGCCAAAGCAGACAAAGAACTGGGCAGCGATATAAGGCGGAACCATCCAGCTGCTGTATCGAAAACCGGAAAAAACTGGTATAGCTACCATTCCCCCTATCAAACCTAAGAAAATGAAAACCAACATCAAAGGAATAATGGCCTTATTGGTCTTCCTAGCCCCTTCCGTATTTAACAAGACACTCTTATCGGCTGCCAAAGCCTCTTTTGTTCGCGTGTTATAGTAGACGGCTTCATCACCGCTCTGTCCAATAAAAATTATTTTTCTCATATTAAATCACCATAGTTTAAATATACTGCCATCAGTAAGGTCTGATAACTCAAGTTTCTCATGTCTTGATTCATCATACATTGTAGAAAGCGCATTCCCTATTACTGTTCCAGCATAAGCTCCGATAAGCGTTCCAACAACAGGAATTGGTATGGCTGAGCCAATGACAGAACCGATAATAGTTGAAGTTGCAGTAATTCCAGTATGGGCTGCCGCATCTTGCAGAGCAACCTCATCACCATACTTATCTTTTCGCTCTAGATAAGTCGATACACCCGAAGCCAGCGAACCAATAACACCCATTTTACCTAAATGATTGCTAACACTCCCACCTAGCTTCGTAAGTCTTCCGGCATCATCAGCCACGTTCACAAGGTCATCCGCTTTATCTAATAATTTCATATTATCAGAATTTCCCACAGCCTCATTGAGGCTTTTTATTTTATCCCAAGTTTTGTTACCAGTCCATGCTCCATTACCAATTGCATTAACTGTTTCTGCAGTTTCTATAATTCCCCCAGTGAATTGAATATAACCATCTGCAAGGTTAAAGGAAACATCCATCCCTTCAGCTAATCCTGTAGTATTAAAATGATTCAAAGATTCTGCTAAATAATCCGGTACTTTTTCATCAGGATGGCTTTGATAGTAGGCTCTGAGAGCTAGGATTTCTTTTTCAGTATAAACAGCTGATGTTCCCTCTTTCTTTGCTTTTGAAAGAACCTGTTTATAATTAACAGTAACTTTTGCAGCTTCAAACCTTTTTCTATCCCCATCACTCAAAGATACGTCAGAATGAGAATTTAAATATTTTTCAATCGCTTTTACATCTGCAGCGGTTAATTCTTTATTATTATTTAATTTTTCTAGTGCAGCACTATATTTATTTTTCTCACCTATTTCCTTAGTCACTGAATCACTGTTCACTTGAACATCTGGATGGTTTTTCTTATATTCTTCAAAAAATTTAGTTTCCTCATCTGTCAAAGATTTCCCTGCATCCACCTTGTCAATGATAGAGCGATATTTCATCTCCTCTGCCTTGACCTGACGTGCTTGCTGTACGTACTCTAAAGCAGAAGCATCCACCCGGTCTGGATAGGCTGCCGCATATCGCTCTATCGCTGTCAGCTCCGCTTCAGTCAGAGATTCGCCACTATATACCTTATCCAGTGCTGATAAATAGTTGTTCTCCAAGGCTATCTCCCGATCTGCCCAGCCCTGATCAACATCACTCACCCAAGATAAGTCTTCCGGCAAAGCAAAGCCACCACCGCCAAAGGAGACTGAAATACCTGACATAGCCTTAGAAACCAAGCCCTGATAACCATCTGCCGAGGCACAGGCACTTGGAGACTCCGCACTGAATGCCCTCAGATTATCCAGTTTTTTCTGAGCAGCAGTCAGTTGGTTTTCCGCTGCTGTAAGCTGTTCTTGTAAGCGACCAATTCTTTCCGCATCTCCTGCAGCTGGTTTAGATTTAGATTGAAGACCAGAAATCGAAGCGCTGAGCCCCATACAACCTCTCGTTGCACTATCAATCTCCGCTTGCAGCTGTTCCTCATCTAAATTCTCAGCTCCACACTTAGCCGCATAACTATCCGCCAGTGTGTTCGCTGCATCCGCAACTGCTTCAGAGTAGAGAATACACCCTTTATAATAAGGACTCATGACACTTGTCGCATATGCACGGGCTGCATCATAGCCTGTTCCTATCAGCTCACCGCCGCTGCCGCCGAAGCTGTCAAAGGCACTAATTAACTGATTGAAGCCTGCTACACGTGACTGTGAGGCAGACGACATCGTGGAAGACTGTGTCTGTAGGCTAGCGTAATTTACCTTTACCATATATGTTCCTTTCTAGTTGAACAATTATTAATTAGTTCCCTCACTAAATAACTGCTTATTTTTCTTCTTTCCTGAATTACTACCAGCAGTTCCTGACTCGACTGGCCCTGTATTTCTGTTAATATAATTGGCAATCTTTGCATCTGTTGTTTGAAACTCTGCATGAATACCATGTAAAACCTGAATGAAGTCAATAGATTGCTGTGCTGCTTGCTCACTTGCACTAACTTCGTTGTCAATATGACTACTAATAGTTCCAGAAGCAGCATATTGGCTGATAGAATCCTTTGTAGCAGTTTCTTTTCCTACTGAATGATAAGCTGAGACAATTCCATTTGCATAGTTTTGAACAGCTGTCGGATCAGATTGAATACCTACTCCCTGAGTTGTTCCTACTGACATAGTGTTCTCCTTTATATTGTAATTTTAAGTTTAACGCTGGATGGACGTCCATATAAATAAACCTCATCCTTATTTAAATAAGGTTCCTTGCTGTTATAAGGCTTTTCTAATATTGTTTGATCTGTTAAGCGCATTCCCAAAAGATAGTGTTGATTATATGCCTTAACCTGACGAGCAGGGCTGCCAATAGCATTATTGCTAATATAAGAATAAGAACTACCAACAACAAAATGCATATTGTATTTCCATCCCTCTTGGTAGAGTGCTGATACTTGTTCGCCTGTCAGGCCACTTGCCTGAACAAATTTCTCTAAATTAGGGATAAAGATGATAAAGTCGTGTCCAGTCTCACCTTTTTTACGATCCTCCAACTCAAGCATAAGCTGATTTGCCATGTCCTCAAGAGTTTCTGGTTCAGAGATACGGGCAAATAAGTCAAATTGACCATCATACTCATCGTCTACATCCATAAACATGACTTTCTTATTTGGAATGAGCTTGGTAAATATTTCTAAGAGATGGCGTGTAATATTCTCCAAATGTTCATCATCATTAGCTATATACAGAAGATGTTTAAAGCCTTTCAGAGGAATGTGTACACTTTCAACATTGACAAAGTCTAAACCTAGTGGTAGATTATTTTCTTTCAAAGCCTTTTGAACGCTTATTGTTTTCGCGAAAGTATCGAAGCTCAATTCTTCTGGAACAATCGGAATTGGTTTAGGTAGACTTCCTTCCCACTGTTCTGACATCATTCCTGCTTCAGAGCTAATTTGCTCAATTACTTCAAACGCGTCATCTCCTTTGGTTGGCAAAGCAACTTGGAAAATTTCTGGTTCATCAAGCTTTATCATTGCCCGTCCAGGCTTATCTTCAATTATTAACTGAGTACGACCAATTAAACTTCGAGTATCTATATCATCCGTTAATTTCAAAGAAATACGAGTTTTGATACTAGCTAATAGAGCAGCTTTGACAACCCCTATGCGACCAGCGGTAATGACCAGATATATTCCTAGACTCAGACCTTCACGAGAGATAATTTGAAAAGCATCTTCTAATTCCATAACCTGTGGAGATTCCTTGATAGCATCATAACCATCTAACATGAAGAATAGCTTTGGTATTTGATGCCCACTGATTTCTTGATAAAGATTGACATTGGCTACCATGTGTTTACGCAAAAGAGCTTTTCTGTATCGAATTTCTCCTTTTATGCGATTTATTAACTTTGTAATTTTCTCCTGATCGTCAATCATAATCGTATCAGCCACATGGGGTAATTGACGAAGCGGTAAAAGTCCATTTGTCCCAAAATCCAATAAATAGAAATTCACCTGACTAGGTGTAAACTGACGAGCCAAATCCATCGTCAAAGTTTGAATAAAAGTAGACTTACCTGTTAAAGGACCACCAAAAAGAGCAATATTCCCATCTTCATTAAAATCATGTTCTAATGTGTATTGAGCTTGTTGGCTTGGTATATCTACATAACCAATCACTGCTTTTAAAGAGCGATTCGTATGTGACCAAAATTCTTTGAAATTTCCTTTTCGCAAATCTGTTGAATAGATTCTTTCTTTAAGCGGCGGCAGCCAAGGCTGTGGTACCGGTGGGATCTGCTGGCTCTCTGTCAGCAGTTGGATCTGGCTGACAATGGCCTCCAGCTCTGTCGGTACTTCCTTGATATCCTCGGCTAGGTCAAGACCTGACAGGTCTTGATTGAGCACTTCGTATTGACCCAGGTCATTGATTAGGTAGATGGTATGGTCTTCAATTCCCATCTCATCCTTATCCGGCTGGTAGTCTGCCCCTGACCAGGCTGACTGGAAGAGTTCATAGACTTCATTATTGCCGACCTGCAGATAGGCCCGACCGGTCTGGGTAATCTCTGCCGCATCTGGCGTCTTAAGCATTTCCATCGAGTCCGTCCGGTCTGCCACCTTGAGCGCCAGCTTAAAGCGGGAGTTGGACCAGATCTGGTCATCCACCACCCCAGAGGGCTTCTGAGTAGCCAGGATCAAGTGGACCCCGAGGGAACGACCGACCCGAGCGATGGATACCAGCTCCTTGATAAAGTCAGGCTGGTTAACCTTGAGCTCTGCGAACTCATCCGAGATGAGGAAGAGATGGGGCAGGGGTTCAGTTGCTTCCCCGTTTTTAAATTTCTTTTGATATTGGTTGATATGATTGACTTCAAACTCTCTAAAGAGCCGCTCCCGACGGTGAATCTCCGCATTGATGGAAGCCAATGCCCGCATGGATTGGGCCCCGTCCAAGTTGGTAATGGTTCCCAAGAGATGAGGCAGGTTCTTGAAGAGGTTAGCCATTCCCCCACCCTTGTAGTCGATGAGGAGAAAGGCCACATCGTGTGGGTGGAAGTTGACAGCCAGACTCAGGATATAGGACTGGATGGTTTCCGACTTCCCGGATCCGGTTGTCCCGGCAATCAGCCCGTGCGGTCCGTGAGCTTTTTCATGCAGGTTGAGGTAGACTAGGTCTTCCTTACCCCGCAGGCCGATAGGCACTGCCAAGCTCTTATAAGGCGCATTCTGTTGCCATTTCTGCAAGACTTGCAGATCAGAGAAGGTCTCTGCCCCATACATCTCCATAAAGGTGACAGTATCAGGGATTGAGCTCTTGAGATTCTGTAAGTGATTGAGCGGCGCCAAAGTCCGAGCGATTCGTTCCTTGTCATAGCCTTCTGGGAAATGATCCAGTCGGAAGTCAATCTCTCTGAGGATTCCCTCTTCCATGACCAACTGACCAGTGTTGCGGTCCTTGATATTGACAACCGTCTTGATATTTTCAGACAGAGAGCTCATGACATCCTGCACGAAGATGAGTGAGCAGCCTAGGTCCGTCGGATCCTCAGTAAAGAACTCCATGATGATATGGTCGAGAATCAGCTTTTCATCTGTGACCAATACCACATAGTGAGGACTGTAGAGTGTCGTCTCCTGCCGGGTCGCTTCTTCCTTCTGAGCCTTGCGTAGTTTCAGGATTTGGTTCAGGCTGTTTAGAACCTGATCGTGCGTCCGTTGGTTATAGACAAAGCCACGGACATTCAGCTCTTGCAGAGTCGCATGCGGCAGCCAACGCAGCCAATCCCACTGGTCACGCTCCTCCTCTGGCATGATGGTAATCACCTGCACATCGTGGTATGAGTGAAAGACCGCTAACTGCATGACCAAGAGCTGGAGCTGTTCCAGGACCAGATTGCGCGGACCGATATAGCCGACCGGTCCATGGCTGAGATTAGCCACGATAGGAAGATCGGGAATTTTCTTATGCCGAGTGTAGAGAGCATAGCCCTCCTCTTCCAGCGCATCTTTCTTGCCGCTTCGCTCCTCTTGACCGTAGGTCAGCTTATAGGAGGTTGGCACCTGGCCAAGTCCCAAGCGATAGTAAAGAAAGTCAAAGTGCAGCGGTGTTTTCTCGTAGATGCGGTGGCTGTAGTCTGTCACCAAACCCGTCAGTTCGTTAATGTTTGGGAAATGGTAAAGCATCCCATCACGCTGCTCACGCTCCAGCTTATTCAGCTCAATAGCCTTGTCTTTTAAATAGAGGTGATAAAGATCGATGCGCTCCTTCTTGTCTTCCTTGAACTTCTTGCGATTTTTGAAGAAACCGCGCACCGAAAAGATAGCACTGGCAATGGACATGGTAACCGTTACTAGGATATAAATCCCCCGCGGCTGAACCAGTGTGATTAAGACCGTCACCCCAACCATGAGAAGTGGTGGCACAATCAGTCTCAAGAGCTCATCATTAGGCTTTTGAGGCTCCTTGCTTGGCGGAGCAATCTGAATCTTGTCCTCTGAACTCCGATAGATAATCCGCGGTGAGCGGTGATAGTCTGGATAGTCTGGATAGAAACCATGGCGAGAAGCCCCCCGCAAGGTGAGGTTAGAACTGACCGTAGCTGGACCAGTCACCCAGATTTCTTCTGGATAGACCTTGAGACAAATACCTTCCAAGCTCAGCTCGTCGCCGGCTTCCAGCTGGATTTGGTCTCCCGTCCACTCAACGTGATTGAGGTAAACTTGACCTCGCATCTTAGTCAAAAGCCAAGAATCATTCGTTCGCTTCAAGAGTAACTCCAAAGGCGCTTCCAGACTGATAGCTGCTCCCTTCTGGTCGCTGATGAGCAACTCTTTTCTGTCCAGCAGGTCATAAACAGCCGGTTCTGAATCAGATTGATACAAGGTGAGATTACCCAAGGCCATACCGTCAGTTACAACGCCCGTTTCTTCCCCCATCTGATAAAAGACTTGACCTTCAGCTAGCTGAATCTGGATAGGAGTCTCCTGATGAGGCAGGTAAAGCTGAGCCTTCTCACTCGCTGCTAGGAGAACTTTCTTATCCTCTGTCAGCTGCAGCTCATAGCGCAGATGGTCTGTATAGATGATGATTGTCTTGCCCATACTTACTCCTTCGCGCTACTGCTAGATGACGCTTCACTGCTAGAGGAAGAGTTTGCTCCTGAGGAACCTTCCTCGCTAGAAGCGCTTGAGCCAGAATCACCAGTTAGAAGCTCCTTGCGGCTATCCCAGTATTTCTTATACTCGCCTTCCAAGGACTCAAGCTTAGTCTCCCGATCCTTACCAGACAAACTATCGTCCTCACGCACCTTTTTCATCTCCTGCGTCAAGGCATAGATGATCAGATCTGAGTCATTAATCCGTTTGGCCGTGTCCAAAGCATCTTCAAAATCATTACGTCCAACTTGAATCCAGTAATTGAGATACAAATCATCTGATTTTAGTGTGACATTGTTCAGGATGACCTTACGCTGATCATCGGAAAACTCTAGCCCCTGGATATAAGAGTAGGCCAGTTCATATTTCTGTGTATTCGGTAGGCTCTTAGGAGAGATTCCTTCCAGCTCATCGATGACCTTGCTGTAGTCCACTTTGATAAAGGCAGTATCCGCCTGTAGCAACTTTTCCTTGAAAGGATTTTGTATGAAAATCAAGTAAATCAAAGGAATGGTCAAAATCACAACAGCTGCTGTCAGCCAGATGGTCGCCAGTTTGAAAATCTTATGCTGGCGCTTGGAGACCAGTGTCTGCTTCTCTGCTTCTTCTGCAACCTTTTCCTGATAGGATTTTTCTAAAACTGCAACCGCATCTTCCAGACTGTCAGCCTCACGCAGCTCCACTAGGAAATCCGGCAGATTTTCTAGCTCTAATGAGCCCTTGTAAAGCTCCATAAAGTCCAGATCTGCAAAGAGCGTCACCGCAAAGCACTTAGCCTGACGCAAGAAGTCCTCCCGAGAAATAGACTGAGGTGTCATGATACCTGGAACACCGCGGTAGGCTATCTTCGCCTGCGCATCCTTGGTAATAAAGAGATTACTAGGATGCAGCAAAAAAGTCACTGGCAACTCCAGTGCAGCTTCTAGAGCAAACACATTAAGAGCCAGACGAATCCGCTCAGAAATCGTGCGCTTTTCAATCTCTTCCTTGGACAGCCCCAAAGGCTCAATCTGATAGGTGAAATAGACACTATCATGGTCGGCCTTAGTCTCCTGCTCCAAGAAAAGTGGATGGTGCAGGTCCAAAAGCAAGAGCTCCCGCAAATCCTGCGTTGCCACATCCGACCGCTTCAGCGTTAGGCTCCAATTCTTGTCATTTTTTTCATAGATAAACTCTTGTTCAGCAAATACAAATTTTTCCTCAGTCACCTTAAATCTCCTCAATCTCTACTAAATCTCCCGTTGTGACTGGATAATCAGCCAAAACCTTGCCCTCGTCCAGTATCAACCCCTTGTTAATAATCCGCAGCTGATACTTATGGCGCTTTCCTTCGATATTGAAAATCTGATCAATCTCCCGAATGAAGCGACGGACCTCAATCCGCTTAGGAATGCGAATATCCACGTCCTTATCCCGCAAACGGAGGGTGATATTGATATGTCCTTCCATCTTATACTTCTCCCTTACTGATACGATAGCTGACAAAGACAGTCATACTGACCAAGAGTATGGCTGCTACAAAGTAGACTACTCCTGGCAGAAAATCATCCCAGCTGCTCTCTTCATCGCTTTTCAAACTCGTCTGCAACTTGGACAATTTTTCCGTTCCCGGCTGAAAAAGCTCCTTGGAATGGTAAATATCCGTCGGCCCCTGTATAGCAGAAAACAGTTGTCCCGCTTCTGTGGCCAACTGTTTATTTTGATACTGCTTCATTTCCTGAATTTTTTCCTGATTCTCAGCAACGAAAAGAGACTTGGTGCCTTCCGATTGTGCACCAAAGTTCAGTTCTTGCTCTTTTTCAATCCGCGAATTATCTATCTGCAGACGATTATCCTTTAGCTCATCTGCGGCGACAACTGTCACCGCAAACGAACTTAGGAGTAGGAATAAAAACAGAATTCTTTTCATACTCTTTTAAACTTCCTCAGTTTTTAATGTTCTAGTCTTGACAAAGATATTAGCTGCAACCAGCAGAGCCAGCAAGACAATCAGACCAAATATGGCAAAGAAACCAGCGGTCTTGCCGTCAAAGTAACCTGACAGCATGCCTTCTAGCACAGACAAGGCATTCAAGCTCTTGATAAAGGCTGGGAAGCCAGTCAAACTAGCCGTTGTACCAATAGCATTAGACAGGTAGACAAAGCTAATAATCATGAAGAAGGCTAAGCCCATACCCATCACGCGCAAGTGCTTGAGGATCAAATACTGCCCCTGAATCAAGACAAAGCTAGCAACTACAATCAGCAAGACCCAAGATGGTACATATTCCTTGCCGATGTGAAGCTGCATGCTAGATACAATCCCGATAACTAGCCCAATCGTCAGAGACAGGAAGCCTAGGATGCCCACAGTCGTAATATCTGTATCTTGTAGTTTATTAAGCTTAAAGCGGTCTTTAACCTTGCGTACAATGTTCTGTGTTGCAAAGAGATAGGCCGTAAAGAGACTGACAATCTCCAACAAGAGAATCCATGTGAATGGACGATAAACATTGACAGTCGCTTTGACAGATGAAGAAGATTGAGCAACTGGATTCGATAAGAAGTCCAGCAATACTTCATTAGGAACACCGTTCTCATAGGCATTGTTAAGAACCTTAACAAAGGACTCCACAAAGTTGCCATTATCTTCCAATTCCTTATTGAATTGCCCCATCAAGCTCTCAGCATTCGCAGACAGTTTCTCTGTCGTCCCTTGTGCATTTTCCAGCTCACGATTGAAACTGCTGAAGATCTGGTTGACACTATCAGCTGCTTGCACATTGGTCTGTGAAGAAGACTTAACGCCAGAAGTCGAAGACAGCAAGGATGAGAATTCTGAATTCAGAGATGACAAATCGGTGTCAGTTTTAGCCAACGCTTCTGTAGAAGAAGCCTGAGCTTTTGAAATATCTGTCATTCTAGTTTGTAGGTTTTCATAAAGGTTGAGCTGTTCTCCGATTTCTGTTGCGAGTTTAGCGTTAGTTCCTTTGATATCTTCAATCTTACTTTTCAGACTGGTAATCGTATTATCCAACTTCCCTTTGACACTATTCTCAGGCTTGCCATCTTTACTATCAGACAAACTATTTTCATAAGCACCCAGATTAGATTCAACCGCCTGTACTAAAAGCTTCGATAAAGATTCAGACATATCTTTATTTTTTAACTCATCAAAAGAATTATAAGCTTGAATTAAATACATAACGTGTTGATAGGCAGAAGAAATCTCCTGTACTTTAGCTCCATATGCCGCTGCAGCTTTTTGTGCATCCTCTACATTCACCGGCGCACTTGCAACCTTAATACCATTCAGAGAAATATCAATTGCGCTGTCAACTGAAGTGGCTGCAGCATCATTAACTACATTGAACTGCACATTAAAATTAGCGCCTTCAGCTAAATTAATTTCTTGCCCATTGGTTACTGCTTCACCATTGTATGTAATAGTTTTAATTGTTACNCCTGTTGGTGGAGTGACCGACAAAGTAGCCTTTCCAACCTGGCTACTAACTGGGCCGGTTGTAGAGCTAGCCGCTTTTTCTGCAACTGCTGCTAGTTCTTCTAACTTAGCCCCCCCCTCTCCTTGTGGTGTTCCAAACGGAGAAATGATTGAATTGTCAGGAACAGGAATAGTCAAACCAAATTTTATCTCTGATGGCAGATAAGCTGGCAAAGCAGCTACTGCTTCGGCTATTTGGGTTTTTAAGGAATTTTCATAGCTTGTTAAAGCATCTCCAAAAACTGCGCTAAGAGCAATAGGCTTACCTTCTTCAACACCATAGTAGGTCCTTAATTTATTATCAACAAAGTCCTTAATCTGCTGTTTATGGACATCTAATTGACCACGTTCTGTTTCCAAAGCAGATTCCAAATCCGCTAATTGCTTACTAACATTATCAGCATCAACATCTTTTACTTCATCGGTCTGGCCAAGCTGTTTAGTGAAATTTTTTTGTGTTTCTTCTAACTTAGCGTAGAGTTTTTGAGTATCATCATGGACAACTTTTTCATCCATTTCCATCAGTTGCTTCANAAAAGCAGCATAGTTGATTTGGTCATCCGCCCGCTGTTTGAGAAGGCTATCAAAATTCTTTCCATAAGTGGCCTGAGAATTATCTAAGTCATCGAAAGCCTTAGCATAAGTTTCCAGAGTCGTCTTCAGAGAGTTATTGGCTTCGACAGATGAGGCAGACATACTAACCAACGTTGGGAAGATATTCTTAGAGCCAATAGCAGACTCCAACAAGTTGGTTCGATAATTGCCAATATTGGTAATTTGCACCTCTGAACTAGCCTGCACATTTTGCTGAGCTGTATATAGATTGCTCAAGATGCTTGCCATATACATATCAACCAACTGGCTATTCAGATCTGCGATAATATCCTTAGCCAGATTATTAGCTTCATTTTCAATCTGCTGATTTCCAGCAGCATTGACCTTATAAGTAACGATTGTCCGATCTGCGCTGATAGCATTAACATCTAACACCTTCTCTGAAAAGTCACTTGGAATTGTTACGACCAGTTGATATTTGCCATTTTCAAGACCAGTATCCGCAGCTCCACGCGTCACAATATACCAGTTTTGAGAGTCATCTCGTTCCAGATTCTTGACATAGCTAGCACCAAGATTGTACTCTTTCTTGTCAACCTTGACAGCCCGATCCTCATTGACAACCGCAACATTTAGTTTAGTCTTTTGGTCAGTGCGAATCTTGCTGTCCCTAGCAGTGCTTGTATTCTTTTGCACTGCGACATTCAGCGTCACTACTGCAGCCAGCAAGGCAATAACCAAAACAACGTTTCCTATATACTTAAGTAATTTTTTATTTCCCATGGATGTAAATTTCTTTTTCTTTTTAAATTTTTTTAGTTTATTGTTACATAAAAAAGCACACAGAAAGACACAAACAGCTCTAACAGTCTAATTCAGATATTGATTCAGATTGTCAGAGCTTGCCTTTACATTGCAGCGATTTTCTTATCAAACATGAAAGAAACTGCCATTTTTTCATTTTTAATCTTTACAAAAATAGGAAGGCTCTTGCCTTCCTAAAGCCGTTATAACAAAATTAGTGAATTTGTGAAGCAATATTTTCATCTGTTTCTTCAACAATGTCAGCAACTTTAAGCAACTGAGCATTAATATCTTGAAGCAAGTGTGCAAATTCTTCAATCTTTGGAGATAGTGCTTCAAATTGTGCATCAAAGCTACGAAAAGCAGAACCATCCCAGTTTCCTCTGATAACTTCTTGTTCATGTTTTAAGCTGCTAAGAACTTGACTAACATCTTCAGAACCACGAGTATATTTTTGCGCAGAAGTCCGAAGATCTTCTGGAGTTAATTTAATTTGTGACATAGTTGTCTCTCCTTTAGCAAATTTATATAACGGGTACATTATATCAATAATCACTTTATGTTTCAAGCTTTTAAAGATATTTTTTTAGAAAATATATTGACATGTTGTCAACCAAATTCGCTCAAACGCCTGATACTATAGCATTTTCAATTGTTAGGATCAAGCCTTTAAAACNCCAATTTCTCAAAAATAAGCTGATAGTTTTCTTGGATTTGGTCTAGGCTAACAATAATCTCCTCACGATTATGATTGTTCTTAACAGTCACCTGACCGCTCTCCAATTCGCTTTCACCCAAGGTGATAAGAGTTTTGGCTCTAAAGATATCCGCTGATTTGAACTGAGCCTTGAGCTTGCGGTCGAGATAATCCCTCTCTGCCGCAAACCCTTGTGCGCGGAGAGCCTGCACTAACTCCAAAGCTCTGCCATTGGCACCTGCTCCTAAAACAGCTACATAAACATCTAGAGCGGTTTCAATCGGCAGCTCTACTCCTTGCTTGTCAAGCACGAGAAGTAGGCGTTCTAAGCCCATACCAAAGCCAACACCTGGCGTCTCTGGACCACCAAAGTAAGCAACCAGCCCATCATAACGGCCGCCAGCACAAATGGTCAGTTGACTGCCAGCCACCTCTGTCGTAAACTCGAAAATTGTGTGATTATAGTAGTCCAAACCACGGACCATGTTGGTATTGATGACATAAGGAATCTGCAAGGTCTCCAGCATGGAGCGAACAGCCGCAAAGTAGGTACTGCTCTCCTCATCGAGATAATCCAGAATGGACGGTGCACCTTCTACTGCCGCCTTATCCTCTGACTCCTTAGAATCCAGCACGCGCAGCGGATTCTCCTCCAAGCGACGTTGGCTATCTGCTGAAAGGCTAGGCTTCAGTGGGGTAAGATAATCAATCAAGGCCTGACGGTAAGCAGCTCTGCTCTCAGGATTCCCCAGCGAGTTAAGCTCCAAGCTGACATTAGTAATACCAATATCCTTGAAAAATTGAGCCGCCATGGCAATCATTTCTACATCTGTAGCAGGATTACTAGAGCCAAAACACTCTGCACCAATCTGGTGAAACTCCCGCAGACGGCCAGCCTGAGGCCGCTCATAGCGGAACATAGATCCCATATAATAGACTTTAACAGGCTTTTGAACTTCCGGAGCAAAAAGCTTATTCTCCACATAAGAACGCACCACTGGCGCTGTCCCCTCTGGACGCAGCGTGATATGACGGTCGCCCTTGTCATAGAAGTCATACATTTCCTTAGTCACGATGTCTGTCGTATCCCCGACCGAGCGGCTGATGACCTCATAGTGCTCAAAAATCGGCGTGCGGATTTCGCCGTAATTGTATTTTTTAAATGTCTTGCGGGCAAAGTCTTCTAAATACTGCCACTTGGCTGATTCCTGAGGAAGAATGTCCTGAGTTCCTTTAGGTTTTTGTAATTTCATCTTCTGACCTCCGCCTTCTTTAGTACTTATATTCTATCATAAGTCCGCCATTTTGAGGAGCCCGAAAGGGATTTTTCGTTTGGAAGAACTAAATCCGTTTTCATGTTCCAAAATAGCTTGAAAAAAAGTCTGAATTGTGAGAAAATAAAAACAATTCAACTCAGATAGAAGGGGATAGCCATGAGAGACGATATCAAAATCAATGACCGAGCAGCTGCAATTCAGGATAAATTGGTGGAAAAGCTCGAGCGTATTTACGATCCGGATGTAGAGCTGGATGTCTATAACTTAGGGTTGATTTATGAAATTAACTTAGACGAAAATGGCCACTGCAAGGTTGTTATGACCTTTACCGATACAGCCTGTGACTGTGCTGAGAGCCTGCCCATCGCCATTATGGACTCTCTTAAGAAAATCGATGAGATTGAAAGTGCCTCTGTCGAGGTTACTTGGTCTCCTGCTTGGAAAATCACTCGTATCAGTCGCTTCGGCCGCATTGCTTTGGGAATCAGTCCTAGATAAGAAGATAATTAACTTATCAGTATTTAAAATAAAAATATCAAACCCGCTAGAAAAACTAGCGGGTTCTTTTGTCATATATAGGCTATTTCTTACCTGTTTCTTCTGGTTTCCAGAAGTCAGTAACAGCACCTTTAGCGGCAGAGGATACCATGTGAGCATATTTACCAAGTACCCCGCGACTATAAAGCGGTGGAATAGTCGTTTCTGCCTTACGTTTCGCCAGCTCTTCATCAGAGACCGCCATGGAAATTTCCTTGGTGTCTTGGTCAACCGTGACCATATCGCCTGTACGAAGATAGGCAATCGGGCCACCATCCTGGGCTTCTGGAGCAATATGTCCAACAACCAAGCCGTAAGTACCACCTGAGAAGCGACCGTCTGTAAGAAGGGCCACCTTGTCCCCTTGGCCTTTCCCTACAATGATAGACGAAAGTGACAGCATTTCTGGCATACCAGGGCCACCTTTTGGTCCAACATAGCGAACTACAACCACATCGCCATCAACTACTTCATCAGCCAGTACCGCATCAATAGCGGCTTCTTCTGAGTCAAAGACCTTGGCTGGTCCGACGTGACGGCGTACTTTAACACCAGAAACCTTAGCAACAGCACCATCTGGAGCCAGATTACCATGCAAGATAATGAGTGGACCGTCCGCACGTTTTGGATTTTCAAGCGGCATAATGACCTTTTGACCTGGTGTCAGATCAGCAAATTCTGCCAGATTCTCTGCCACAGTCTTACCTGTACAAGTAATGCGGTCACCATGCAGGAAGCCGTTCGCCAAGAGATATTTCATCACAGCCGGCACTCCACCAACCTCATAAAGGTCTTGGAAGACATACTGACCGGACGGTTTCAAGTCAGCCAAATGTGGTACCTTCTCTTGAATGACATTGAAGTCATCAAGCGTCAGCTCAACATTGGCCGCATGCGCCATGGCCAGCAAGTGCAGAGTAGCATTGGTCGAGCCACCCAGAGCCATGGTAACTGTGATTGCATCTTCAAAGGCTTCACGTGTCAAAATATCAGACGGCTTCAGCCCCATTTTCAGCATTTTTACAACAGCACGACCAGCTGCTTCGATATCCTCTTGCTTGTCTTTGGACTCAGCAGGGTGAGAAGATGATCCTGGCAGACTCATGCCTAGAACTTCAATAGCCGTCGCCATAGTATTGGCCGTATACATACCGCCACAGCCACCAGGACCAGGGCAGGCATTACACTCAATGCGCCGCACTTCCTCAGCTGTCAAGTCACCATGGTTCCATTTCCCGATTCCTTCAAAGACAGAAACCAAATCAATGTCCTTGCCGTCCAGATTCCCCGGTGCAATCGTTCCGCCGTAGGCAAAGACAGCAGGAATATCCATGTTAGCAATGGCAATCATGGAGCCAGGCATATTTTTATCACAGCCCCCGATAGCTACAAAAGCATCCACGTTATGCCCACCCATTGCAGCCTCGATGGAATCTGCGATGATGTCGCGTGAGGTCAGAGAGAAGCGCATCCCTGGCGTCCCCATGGCAATCCCGTCTGCAACCGTAATAGTCCCGTACTGAACAGGCCAAGCGCCCTCTGCTTTAATGCCTTCCTTGGCTAGCTTGCCCAAGTCATGCAAATGGATGTTACAAGGTGTATTTTCCGCCCAAGTGGAAATCACCCCAACAATAGGCGTTTCAAAATCTTTATCAGTCATCCCCGTCGCGCGAAGCATGGCACGGTTAGGAGATTTAACCATACTGTCATAAATCTTACTTCTGTGACGAATATCCTTATCTGTCATAGCTTTCCCTTTCATTACAGTAATCTTTGTGCTTTATTATACCACACTTAGGCTATATTTTACAGAGGAAAATTTTTAAATTTTCAGAAGATTGGGAAAAATATAGAGGCGAATTTGAAACTTTTTCCTATCAAGCAAAAAGAAGAAAAAAATCTGTCAAGTAACTTTACTTTACAAAAAAGTTTTGTTATACTGTTAAAGTTGATGAAAATCATCAAATTGAATCGAATTCACAATCTAAAAGGAGAAACAAACAATGGCAGTACCTGCACGTCGCACTTCCAAAGCGAAGAAAAACAAACGCCGCACTCACTACAAAGTGACAGCTCCAACTGTAACTTTTGACGAAACTACTGGTGATTACTCACGCTCTCACCGTGTATCCCTTAAAGGATACTACAAGGGCCGTAAGATTGCCAAAGCTGCTGCAGAAGAATAATAGAAGGGAGCTACCATGCGCGTAAATATCACACTTGAACACAAAGAATCTGGTGAACGCTTGTACCTTACTTCTAAAAACAAACGCAACACACCAGACCGTCTTCAATTGAAGAAATACTCACCAAAACTTCGCAAGCACGTTGTGTTTACAGAAGTTAAATAATTGAGATAAAGAAAAGCCTTTGAAATCAGTATTTCAAAGGCTTTTTTTCTTTTATTCGTTCTTAAACAAAAAATCGATCTTCTGTTTTTATGAGATTCACAGTTTCTCTGATATCTAACTGATCCGTATAAAGGAAATGCTCCTGAGTAATATTTTTAGCTAGAAACTCTTTTCTAGATTTGATTGATAAGTCACCCGTTCTTTCTATTTCATTTCTGAATAGGTCCCTTTCTTTAAGCTTTTCTTCTTCTGCCAGCAATACACAGTATTTTAATCTTGTTTGTCTGGCCTTTAAAAAATCTGTAATTTTTTTGATTTGTTCCTCGAATATGACATAGTCTATGATGATAGTCATGCTTCTATTAAGTAAATTGCTGGTAAGACTAATGATATTGTCCCAGAATAAATCCATGTAGTAGCCATCGTCTTCCCAAGGTGCTACTAAGCCGCTTTTAACCATTAAATAAATCATGTCGCCTTCTATCACAGCACTCTTGTCAAAAGAATAGGCTAATTCTTTACTGACACTGCTTTTTCCAACACCTGGAGGACCCGAAATGATATAAACACAATTTTCCAACCTAATACCTCTATACTCTACATACTTGCTCATATTATAGCATTTTTTGGAAAAAGATAAAAACGATGATTCATATACAAATTGAATACTCTAAGCAGCAAACTGCCTAGAGTATTCTGGTTTATGTCACTAGCAGGTCTCGAAAAGAATTATGCCTCCTCTTTCTGTCTGAGTTCAAAGAGATCTTCTACTTTCAGATTAAAAACTTGAGCAATTTTGAGAGCCATTTCCAGCGAAGGATTGTAACGGTTATTTTCCAAGTGCAGAATTGTCTCGCGCCGCATGCCGATGCGGTCGGCTAACTCCTGCTGGGTCATGCCCATGGACTCACGAACAGATTTGAGATTAGTGATAATCTTGCTTTCTTTGGCCATGGTTATCCTCTCCGTTCCAAAATAAGATAGACAACCGCAAAGATGCAAATCAAGGCAGCTATGCTAATAAAGAACTGGCCCATGTAAAGAGTGAGAGAACCCATGTACCCAATGATAACTGCTAGGATTATCAGTGCGCCTAGTATAAAAACAAACATCAAGCTAGCTGCCTTAGCTAGATTAGCATAGAAGCGTTCGTCTGGAGTTTCCTTGACATTTTTCAAAGAGAAAAAACCAAATACAATCGCTTCAATAACGAGGCCGACTCCCAAAATCCATTCCTTAATACTGGATCCTTCGCTTGGGGTCGCAACCCAAATTCCTACTGTATAAAAAATGGTTGCTGCAAACAAAAGCATCGTGTAAAGCTTAGCAGACAAGTCAAAAATAGTCTTTCCCTTACCTTTCTGACTCTTATGAGGCCATGGTTTCATGTGCAGCCAGCCCCAAATAGCTACAATCTGACCTAATACTGAAATACCGAGAATAATCAACTTGGGACCCCAACTAAGATTAGAACCAAATAAAACAGTAAAATCAATAAAAAGAGCTGCGGCAATCATTGTAATGAGGCCACCCGTTTTTTGACTTTTTTTCATGATAGACTCCTTTCCTTATGTTATAAATATTTAACACTCTTTATGTTATAAACATATCACACTTCAATTTGGAAAGCAAGAATTTATGTGCCAAGGTGGCAATTATTTGAAAAAATTCTATAATAAAAGCCCTCGCCAGATAAATAACTAGCAANAGCTTGTGTTTCTATTGACTATTCATAGAGTAGTAAAGTCTCTTATTCCATCTCTCTGAGATAGTTCAAAGCTTCGTTGAAGGTTTTGACAGGGACGATTTTCATTTTACTCTTGATTTTGATAGAAGCACGAAGTGCCTCATGGTAGTTAGAGCGCAGCTTGGGATTGTACTGGGCAATATCAGCGTCAATGGTATCATCAGGAACAAAGAAAATCTCAGCACCTGCCTTATCGGCAGCCATGACCTTCATCTCTATCCCGCCAATCCGGCCAACATTTCCCTTGTGGTCAATCGTTCCAGTACCAGCAATAGCTTTTCCTTTGGTAATGTCTTCAGACACGAGCTGATTGTACAGCTCCAGACTGAACATGAGTCCACCAGAAGGACCTGCTACACCGTTGCTCTTAAACTCCGTCAGAGGATTCATGGCAACACTGGCTTTAGAACCCAATGCAATCCCTAAACCAGGCTTACCAGTTGTCTCATCCACAATCACAGGACCGCTAGCCAAACCGATTACACCATTTCGACTGTACTCAATTGATACCACATCGCCGACTGGCCGCTGTTCCATCTGATCAACGATGTCGTATGGGCTAGTGTAAGTCTGATTGTCAATCTTTAAAATCACATCGCCTTTCTGCAGCTCCTGAGCTAACGGCGTCTCTTGGCTGACAGCATCCACAAAAATCTCTTTATGTCTAATCTCAACAGTATGACCGGATGCTTGATAAGCTACCTGCAAGGCATTGAGATGGGAAGACCCCATAGTGCTGTTCTCTCGCTCTTCCCGTCCCTTCTCCTTATCGAAATAGTTTTCAGGTACAGAGACATACTCTGTTTCTAGCCTGTAATTAGGCAGCAAAGTCAAAAAGAGACTGAACACCCGGGCATCGGAAACACCGACAGCCATGACATAGATTTGACCTTTTCCTTGACTAGTTCCTCCTTGAACTTGGACAAAGTCTTTGGCATTCAAAGCCGGTCTCAAGGTCTCCACTTGATAAGGCAGGGGGATAAAGCCAATCCCAGTTAACACCAAAGCTGTTATTAAAATTCTTGTTACTGATTTCATATCCTTCCTCTTGTTTCTATCAAGTATTGTCTGGTCTTGCAACTTCCTAAACTAATCACCAAAATCCACCACTTCTACATCATTTTCCATCAGAGTATCGGCAAAAACTGTCCTAACAACCAGAACAAATACACAGTAAAAGCTACTGAAAACTAGGACAGGAATCATCTGGATCAGGCCAAGTAAATCATCCAGTTCCCCCAGCAAGGGACCAATATACTGCCTTATCAGATCCATCAGGAGATGAGTACCCAGGCCAATCAACCCACCAAAAGAAGCTAGAAAAAAGCTGAGCAGAACATAGCGACCCCTGCGCTCCTTCATCAACAGGACTGACTTTCTCAAACAGCCATAAAAAGAAAGCGGCTTGGCCAGATTGTCTCTGGAGCTAGTATCCTGAATGATATAGGACAGCAAAAAGAAGTGGGAATCAACCAGATAAGTGAAGAGCAGATAAAAGACCATGAACAAGAAAGGAAAGAGAAACTGGAAAATCACAATGGCCTCTGGACTTACTGCCCTCCGATAAAAGGCAAAGAGACTAGCCACCCCAAGATTGATGCCAATTGCCGACCAACCCATGTACAGAATCAGGACTTGGACTGCACTGACAATGAAGGAATAAAAGAGGCGGGTAAGCAAGCCATCTGAGATACTGTACCAAACTGCATAGCCAAAATAGAGCTTAACCATCTGCGGATTTCGTATCACTGTCAAGGCAAATTTATTGACGTAAGCAAAACCGAAGGCAATTATAAATGCCAAACAAGTCAAGACTAAAATGGACCGGTAAGACCAACTCGAAACCAGCGGAAAAAGAAACCAGCCCAGCACTGCAAGCGGGATTCCGACCAGCAAAAGGCCTTTCAGCCAGACAAAATAATATTCTGTAACAAAAATCCAAGCTTCTCTGAAAACCCTTGTTACTTTTACATCATTCATCGTTCATTATCCTAAATCCTAAAACCCTTTCTAATTTTTTCATAAATATTAATCTCCAAAATTAACTATTTCCCGATCATAAGACATCAGGATGTCAGCCATAACCGAACGGGCTGCCAAGGCATAAATCAGCAAAAAGCCATTTATCATACTAACAATCATTCCCACAACATTAGACACGCCATCGCCAAAAAGTAAACTCAAAACTTCTATTAGACCCAATACTACAGGAATAAGCTTTAAGACAAGCTCTACCAGTAAGTAACGCCCCCTCTGACCATTCATACGAGAAAAGGACTTACCCAAGCTGCCAAAGGCTGACAGAGGACGCAAGAGGTTATCAGAGGAGTTGGTATCCTGAATAATATAGGGCAACAAGAAGAAGTGAGAGACGATAAAATAACTGTAAAATAAATGGAACAACAAGTTAAACATTGGTGCTATCAAAAACATCAGAAAGAGTATACTTGTCATTTTTTCTCGATTATTTACAGCCCAAATAGCCAAAGCATGCCAGATTTCCCGAACATTTGAACCAGGCACCCACATATGATACAAGTATACAAAAAGAAGTAACATAGCCAAGAAAAAGATGAAGACGTAAATAGACATAGAAAGCAAACGCCCAAAAAAGCCATCAGAAATACTGTAGCCAACAGCCCTCCAGAAGTTTCTTCGCACCATCTGCGGATTACGAACCATGGTCAAGGAAAACTTATGGATATAAGCAATCACAAATGCACACAGAAATCCAAACAGAATTATACTTGGAAGAAATGTAGAAGTCCATGGAGAAAAAAATAGAATTAACAGCCCCAGAATAAAAAATGGCAGTTGAATGATAGCAAGCCCTGCTGTCCATACAAAAAAGTAATCGACAGTCAGTCCCCAGGCTTCCTTTAACACATCGCTTACGTCAAACTTTTTTTTCATAAATCCCCTAATTAAGTCATTTTTCGCCAGAAAAGACGATGTAGATATCACAGAAGCAATTTTTTTATTTTTTAGTCCCGAGAGGATGATTAGGAATTTTTAGAGCCCCAGAGAGCAGCAAAAACTCCATCAGTCGCCTCACCAAAAGAAATTCTTTCTATAATAAAGCAAGCTGAGACACAATTGTCCCAGCCTCCTTAACCTTTTTTCAAAAAATTTCGAATACGAATCATAATCTTGTTTGACCAAGTTTTGTCAGATGCGTATCTTACATTGATAGCAGCCATGCTCTTACCATTGTAGAACTGACCGCCAGGCTTGAGATAGTGCTCGCTAAGATAGCGGGCAACGGTATCTATACCATCGTCAAATGTTGCGAAATTTCCTGCACTGGAAAAAGGACTGGAGTCATAAGCCATGAAACCAAACAAGTTGTGCTTGGCCTGAGCAATCTGACTGCGGCCGTAATCCGATTCGTGAATAGCCAGCCCTACGAGAAAAATTGCATTAACTCCATGATCTTTCTCTGCTTTTTTGAAAGCTTTTCCCAATCCAGCCATCGGCGTGCCAGCCAGACGACTATCAATGAAATCGGCTGACACTGTGCTTGGCACTGTTACATCTTCTGAAAAGACGACTGCTCCTGTTTTCTTGGCCTGAAACTGATCTGATACCTGCACTAAAGACGGATCCAGACTGGCCTTTTCATTTGCCGCTAGGTGGCTGACAGGCAGTACACTGCCTGAAAGAACAGTAGCTGTCGCTAATGCTATGATAACTTTTTTCTTCCTAAACATTTTTTTATCCATTTCTATTGTCGCTTTTAGTTTCCTAGATTCCTCCCCAGAAATATAGGATGACCGCCATGATACTCATAGCAGGACCAAAAGGGACTTCTTCTTTCAACTTAAATTTGAATTTCTTAAAGATGGTTGCGATTAAGAGAATCGCTCCAGCTACAAAGAAAGAACCATATCCCAAAATCAGCGTATTCAAGGGGCTAAACCAACTGCTCAGAGCAGCTAAGTAAAGAATATCACCCATCCCGAAAGCCTCTTTCTTGTAATAAGCCTTGGCCCCAAAATAAATGAGAGAGTAGAGACCAGCGCCGACTAGCAGCGAAAGGAGCAGTTCCCAATTGAATTCATTGGTAAAAAACGCAACAGCCATGCGGCCCAGCCAGAAGACCAGCAGAACCGAGTCCGAGATGTACTGAGTATCAAAATCAATATAACCGATAATGAGGCAAAGCGACACCAAAAGACAGGCTGAAACAACCATCCATGGCCCCTGATCTTGAAAGATCAGATAAGAGGCCAGCCAGAGCATACCCGTCAGGAGCTCCACAATGAGATAGCGCGGTGAAATCGGCTCCTTGCAGTGCTTGCATTTAAAGCCCTGCATGATAATCGACACAACCGGAATCAGTTCCACCGAAGTCAAGACATGACCGCAGGACGGACACATAGACCGACCTTTGGCAATGCTCTTTTCTAGTGGCACACGGTAGATGACGACATTGAAAAAGCTCCCAAATACGACACCTAATATAAATACTAAACTTGCAATCATAATTTTTCCCTTTTTATACTCTTTGAAAATCTCAGGTGAAGATGTCAAACTTAGACTTCCCTTGAGTATCACTTAGATGCCAAAATAATGGATACTTGCCCCTCCTCCAAACTTAATGAAAATACCATATCTGCTTCTGTATTGTTTTGAATGGTCAATTCGGTCAAACCTTCAGCAGGCGTTCCGATGTTGAAATACTGTCCTCGATAGGAAATAACATTGGTCCGTGAAAAGGCGAGCTGCTGAATGGCATCTACAATCTGCTCAGCACCCTGACCGTAAACTTCTTTATTATCCTTGCCCTTGACTGGCAGGTAGCCGGACTCTGCATTCAAAGCGCCCAGCAACTCTGAGATTGACTTGGTCTCGCCAGGAGCCAAGTAAACATTCTGCAGCTTGTAAAAAGCTGTTTTCATGTTTTGAGCTTGGGCAGCGTTAGTCGGTAGTGGTACTTCCTTACGCTCAATAAAGTGCGTATATTGACTCAGAAGCTCACTCTGATCTTCTGCTTCGACAGGCGTGCTCTCAACCTTGACATCATCAAATTTACCAGTCTTAGCAATCTCCTCAGATGCTTGGATAAAAGCAGCAGGGTCAATCTTATAGCCATTAGACTTATCTCCCACCTTTACATTAGACTCGCCGTCCATAACCAGATGATTTGTCGTTGGAAGCTGACTGAGAACATCAGGATGGGCAGCTAAGACATCGTTTAAAGGTCTAAGCCAAAAAAGACGGTTAGGATAGATGGAAATCTGTAGATTTTCCTTGGTATCGAAAAACGGTGTAAACTTATCCCAGACTGTCTTGGCCGAGATATTATCCAGCCGCTTAAGCTCTTCTTCTGTGAAATAGCTCAGTCCTAAAAAGCGCATATCTACAGAGAAGTGTTGCCCCGTAGTCAGCTGAAATGTAGCCTTATAGGGCAGTTCTCTGTAAACTTCAATCTCAGCTTCGCTTCGAGAGCGTACCTTCATAGAGGGACGGCCATTGATACTCAGGTCAATCGTTGGATTAAAGACAAAAATGACATAAAATAAACTACCCAGCAGAAAGGCAGCAAGTGTCGCTGCTGGAAGTAGTTTTTGATATTTTGATGAAACCTTTCTTTTTCTTCTTGACATGAATCTCATCCCAACCTTATACTACGCATTCAGCTAAGCGGATAAGGAATTTACGGTCGATACGGCGAAGAAAATCAATGATGTCATCTGAAACAGTATCTCCGGCATTCAGGATAACTCCTCCATCTGCATTAACAAGATCTTTTTGCAGTGTTTTGCCTACCAGAAGACGTTTTTGCTGATCGATAAAGTCGTTAACAGCTTTTTTTGCTGCAGAGTCTTCCTCAGCAACTGGCGCTGTGCTGACTGTTGATTCTACTTCCTCAGCAGGAACTGCCAATACTTCTTCCAAAGCAGCATCTAGACTCAGCGCTGCATCTGTTTCTTCAACTTCTTCTTCAGCTGGAGCTATCATTTCTTGTACCAAGTCTTGAACTTCTGGCTCTTCTGCTGTCTCTACGACTGCTTCAGAAAACTCCAAGTCAGGAGCAGCAGCACCCAGACCTACAGCAGCCAAAGCCTCTGTCAAATCTGTCGCAGCTTCTTCTTTTACATCTACTTTTTCATCTACAACTGGCTCGAATACAGGTGCTTCAGCAACTACTTCTTCAATTTTTTTAGCTGGTTTTGCAGCTTCAGTCTCATGGAGCAGATCTGCTGCAGCCAGACGGCCCATCTCTACATCTGCTTCAAGATGAGGAGCTGCCTTTTTTTCATCATTGAGGATGATATACTCTTTACCAATCATCAAGATGCGTGATTTAGGAATCTGAATTTCCTCGCTGGCATCTTCAGAATTAACCACCAAGTAGCCAATTTCATTCTTCTCGTCAATATGATAGTCAACAACAGTTCCCACCTTGTTTCCATCAATTGTAATGACGATTTCGTCAAAGATACTGCCCTGTTTGTCATTCAATACTTTCAGGTCAGCTTCTTGCAGCTCTTGAAAGACTGAGCTGTTTTCTACCATGACCGCAAAGTCACCGATGCCTTGGATGTTCTTGCTAGACAGCAAGGCAAAAGGCTGTTCAGACTGCTTTGACTTAATGACAAAAGTCAGATTGACCCCCTCATCGACAAAGACTTCATGGACTTCACCCAGTCCCATCCCTTTTTCAATCTCAATGACAACGGTCCCTGTGATTGTTTTACAACTTTTCATAATTTCCCCTAAAACCCTTCTAATTGATTACTATCAATTGTATGTTTATATAGTATTAATTTTTCCCGATTTTGTCCAGCATGTTGAACGCTTCTTGACGAAGATTTTGATCTGAGCTGCCTTGGACAATCTCTTTCAGGTAGCTCTCAGCTTCTTGAACTGCATTAGAAGCCAATAATTCCTGACTTTCCAGTAGAAGGAATTGGAAATAGACTTCTTTATCTCCCGCAGTTGTTGCAGCTGGTTGTGCTTCTGCTGCTTCCTCAGCCTTGAGGATGTCAGTGATTTTCTGAAGCAAATCTTCTTCAGTCTCATCTGCAGCTGGAGCGACTGAAGAAGCCTTGATTTGTACCTCCTCAGCTTTGAGGATGTCTGTAATTCCCTTGAGCAAGTCTTCTTCTGTTTCATCTGCAACTGCTTCTTGAACAGGCTCAGCCTGTGTCCAAAGAGTGTCTTCAGAAACTGATTGAACAACTGCTGGTTCAGCAGCTTCTTCAAATTCAAACGTTTCAGCTGCAGGTTCGAAGTTGCTTTCTTCCTCCCAAGTTTCTGCCACTTCAGCAGTCAAATCTTCCTCTTCAGATCCCAGCAAATCATGCTGAATCTGGCTGAGAATGTCTTGATAGCCCTGAATATCAGCGCGATCACGACTAACCATAGACTCTTCAGCAGCAGAAAACTCTGGCTCTGCACTAGCTTGGCTGAAGACTGAGTCCATCTGAGCCTCTGACTCAGCTTTCTCCTCAGCAAAGAAGAGAGATTCTAAGCTGTTTGCTGCTTTTGACTCTTCTGCTCTAACTGGTTTGATATCTCCCGTAGCAGCAAAAACATCTTCCAGGCTGCTGCCTCCTACTTCTTCTGCCACTGGCTGCTGAGCTTGTTCTTGCTCAGTGAAAAATTCTTCCTCATCTTGAGAAACAACACCTGTTACCTCAACTGCTTGCGGTCTGAAGTTGCCATAGCTAGATTCAGTATAGGACATCGGTCTAATCTTAGACAGAACAGCTGTCTCAAAGGCTGGATCATCTATATCTGTATAGCCTTGATTGCCGGCTGCATTTGCTTCCGTAGGCTGAATCAGAGAGTTGGCCACCTTAATCTTGGTAGAACCCTTGCGGTGATGAAGCAGAGACTGCAAAAATTCATCATTGGCTTTTTGTGAGCTATGTTCCATACCCACCATGCCGACCTCAGCTGCCGCTAGCTGACTGTTTGGCTCGTATTCTCCAAAGGCAGGAGCTGTAGCCAAATTATCAACAGGGTAGAGAGGTTTGACTTTCTCATATCTTGTCATATCCTTTTTGATAGAACGGTCTGCTAGGGTGCGACCAGAAGCAGATACTCTCTGCCTTACCGGACTTTCCTCAGCCTGAACCCTTTCTTTACTTTCCTTTCTCATCCTGCCGGTTGAAGCATTGGAAAAGTTCAAATCTCTAGCGGATGACAAGCTTGCTTCCTTAGCTTGCACTTTCTTCCGCGAGCTCTTAGCATGCTTCTGGCTTCTGCTTCGCGTAGAAGCAGTTGCTTTTTTCTTGACCGGAGCTAGCTCCTGTGAAAAGAGCAGCACCATATAGACAGCCAAGGCCAAGGCACAGAGTCCAACAAAGGCTATGCCGGGAACTTGTTGAAAGAGGAATGGAGCACCAATCGCAAATAGCATGACCCATACTACGAGAAAAAGGCGCTTTATTAATGAAATCCTAGAAACAAATAAAATGCTAATCGTATGCAGCGCTATAAGCCCTGCTCCAAAAGGTAAAAAATATGCCATTTGAATATTTTCGACACCCCCCACTTTCTAAATGATATTAAACTTTTTCAATGCAAAACCAGTCTTGATTTTGTTTTTCCATAAACTCCATTAAAACCCAAAATAGACTCGGGCGTCTATTCTGAGTTTGCTTGTATTATACTTCAAATATCTCTATGTTTTAGTTTACTATAAATGCACCGTGAATACTAGTCTAATAACTTGGTTTTTAGCATTTTTTTAAGAAAAATTTAGTCATGCTCTTGAAATTTTAAACCATAGACTTATTTGGTATTTTTTCAAAGTGTTTTAGCTAACTACCAAGTTATTCACAGATAGGTTATCCAGCTTCATAGTCGTCTCAGGGCTTCCTTCGCTAGGAGTTTCAAAGTAGTAACCCACAATAGTCATTGGATAGCTGAATCCTGGAATGTTTTCAGGATCGAAACTAACTTCGCGCCAACCAGTCCAGCTGTTAGGACGAATGACGTGAAGATAAATCTTCTGACCGCTGGCATTCTTGACGATCAAGCCAATCTTGCCCTGCCATTGATTAGACAGAGACAGGGAGAAGCTGATAGCATCCGGCTTATTGTTCAAGGATACATACGGTGCTGCAAATTCCATTTCATACATAGTAGATGATTTTGTTGCTGGAATCTTAACCACGTTGGAACCTGAACCCTCAAGGAAGTCCGTGTTATCAACCGTCACATCATACTGATTGCTACTACCTGACTGAGTCAACTTAAGAGGTGACTCGAAGCGATAGATTGTTGATGAATTGTAATAAGCTGACAGACCATCGTTCCGACTAGACTGAGTGCTAAGCTGCTCCAGATAAGACGGAGCCAGATTGGTACTGCTGTTAGTATTCGCGCTGCTAGTTGTATTGGTTGTTGCGGCCCCCAAACTGCCCTTATTGCCAGTTGCATCAGTGCCGCCACCAGCTGTCGTTACAGATATAGAGCCTGCCTGCCAAGTCGGAATCGCAAATGGAGACTGCCAGTTTGCAAACTGAATCGGCGTCTTATCGACATTGCTCTCTAAGGTCACATAGCGCTCAACGTCTTTAACCTGATAGAAACGCAGCTTGATTTTACCGCTGGTTAGATCAGGGTTTTTGTTTTCCTCCGTGCTAGACAGGCTTTTCTTTCCACCCAATTCCAGCTCGCTGGAAACGATTTTTTGTTGATTCCCATCAATCAATTCCAACAATTTTAGAACCTGTGTATAAGTTCCTTCGAACTCAATGTCCGCTGTCATCTGCGTGATGTTAGTATTATTGGTCGTTCCGTTCCCTGGTGTCGCTGTATTAGCTGCAGTTGTTGTTGCAGTATTGGCGTCTGATGAAGAGCTGCTGCTAGATGAAGATGAGGACGATGTACCAGACGAGCTAGAGGTCGTACTAGATGAAGAAGACGTCTCACTCGAACTTGAACTGCTAGTCGTTCCAGAAGAGTTGGAGTTTTGACCATTGGACGAAGTCGCAGCCAATCCCTCCTGCTTGAGTTCCAACTCTGTGCTCTCAGTGTAGTTGACAGACTTGAATTTAATACCGCTTTCGTTGACCAACTTGTCAATCAGGAAGATGAACTCCCCTTGATTGGTCGTACCATAGTATTTCTTAGCCTGATCCAGAGTCTTAGCATTCAAAGTTTGGAGCTGCTTGGTAAGAGACTTCCTCTGACTAATCTTAGCATTCTTGCCTTCCAACTCTGTCGAGATAGTTGCATGCTCTTCAGCTAACTGCGCCATCCGTGTATAAGAATTTGTTACCAGATACCCTCCACCAGCAAGGACCGCTACTCCTCCGACACAGGCCAACAACTTCTTGTCACGCTCATTTAAATTACTCAGGATTTTTTTCTTTTCTTTCTCATTTTTGCTCTTCATTGAAATCTACATCCTTCGTCAAAATTTTAATGTTAAACTTGTACACTGTATTGTTATCCTTTTCCTCGCGAGTAATGTTATCCACAAAAATATGGTTAAACTTCTCAGACTTACGAAGCTCTTCCTCAAACTTAGCGATAGAAAGATGCTCTTGAGACGAACCATTGATTTCTACATTGTCGTTATTAATCTTGATATCGTCAAAGACCAGGTTCCGTGTCACGTTTTTATTAAGGAAGTCCATAAAGGCTTTGTTTACTCGGTGCAGGCGGCGGAAGTCGCCTTCTAGGCTGGTAAAGAGAAGTTCGTCATTCTTGACCGTAACAATCTTATCTTCAGTCTCAGAAACTGCCTTCAGCTCTTGAGCCATTTCTGGACTCTTGAGCGTCTGCTCCGCTCGGTCAATCTCGCCTTGGAGGTGCATAGCGCTAAACTGGAAGAAGCCAATCAGCACAATCATAATCGCTACAATCCCAGCAAAAGCGGAAATAGCAGCAAGTTTTAGTGGACTGGTTTTAGCCGGCGCCACATGATATTTTGAAAAGTAGTTTAAATCTCTCCGCATTAGTTTGCTCTCCTAATCAACATGGCTGTAGCTGGAATGAACTCCGCATTAAACTCGGCAGAACCTTCCCACAGTACATTCTCATAATCTACGTTATCAATTGAGATGAATTCCCGATTCATGTTCTGCTTCAGAATAGCTGCCAACTGCCAGCAGATATCTTGGTCACCAAAGACGTAGAAACTATCAATGTTGAGGCCGGTTGAACCACTAAAGAAGTTTTCAGTATTGAGAATGTGGTTCTTAGCATTGGCCACCCACTCATCCAAGGCACGCTTCAAAAGACCTGTATCCAGATCATCTGAAGCAACTGCTGGAAGCTTCTGCAAAAGACTAGCATCGTCTGCATAGCTCAGGATGTCCTTGTAACCACGGTTGAGATAGTTACTGGTCACAAACTTGCCTTCTGAGTAGAGATAAACACCGATGAAGCTCTTGCTCAGATGTACCATGCCGACATTTTCCTTGGTCAGCTTCTTGGCACGATTGTTAACCGCCTGAACGCGTTCCAGCCATTTTTCAAAGGTATTAGACTGAAGGTCAAAGACATAGGGTGTCAGCTTCAGATTATTAGCCAAGCCCAAGTATTGCTCTACCACACCTTTTGGCACAGCATAGACCATGAGTGAGCGAGTATCTTCATCAAGCGGAAAGGCTGAATTAGACTCCTGCTCTTGGAACTGGATAACATAAGAAGTCGGATCGATATCCAGATATTGCTGGAGCTCGTAAGATACCAAGCCCTCAATATCCTCATCATTCTGCACACTAGCTGCTACATCAACTGAACGGGCGATAATATTGGTATTGCCCAGAGCAAAGAAAGCGTACTTAGCAGTGATAGCATGCTGCTCCATCAGGTCGCTGATAATATTTTTGAGAGTAATCGGGTCGATAATCTCACTGTTCAGCACAACACCTTCTGGCAGATTGGCAGATGCCATCTTGATAATCTCCAGTTCATTGCGCTTCTGTCTAGCAACAACCAGATAGACTGATTCGTCAGTGAAGTCAATGGCCATCAGATTGCCCTTGATTGGCTTGCCAAACATAGTGTAAGGTGCATGCATTCTAGTAACCGGTTGGCTCGCTGCACCACTGCCTTTCTTAGCAAAGAGTGAACGATTTCCAGACTTAGCAGGCATGTCATCACTGCCACTATTCTTAGAAAAGAGCGGCTTGTTGAGCTTGGTTAAGAAGCTCCCTTTTGCTGTTGACTTTTCCTCATCGTCAAAGTCTTCTTGACGATCTGACTTGATCTGAACTCCTTGAATAGATAAGTGTTCTTTATGTTTCCCTTTTGATGAGAAGAGCGGTTTATTTAATTTTCCTAAAAATGAGCCTTTTTTCTCATTATCTTCTTCGTCCAGAGCTCTTCTGCGCCCCTTGGACGAAAACATATTTTTTGCCATAATCTCCTAATCTCCCTTATTTTTCCTAAAAACTATTTCCCTAATTATTTCGCTCTGTATTTGTCGCTGAAATACTCAGCAAGAATATTAATCTCGCTGTCTGTCAACTTCTTGTTATAGACAGCAAACTCATTTATAAAAGTTTCTCCGCCAAATATAATCTGACTTTTCCTAATATCATGAGTCACACCATTACGCTCCATGAAGAGTTCATGTGTGTGAACTAAAGCACCATTGACGAAGACTTCAAGTGTTAAAATCTTATTTGTCACAGAAGCGCGAACCTGAATGGAATTATCCTTTGTATAATCTAGTACGACATTCGCATATTGTCGACCACCGTTATTAGCATTAGTGTTGTCAACTGTCTCGATAGCAATTTTACCATTAGCTTCCAAGCTAACTGTCCAGTTCAAGGAATTATCTAACTTATAGGTTAACAGCGAGCCTGTCTGCTGACGATTCCCAATTAAAATCGAGGTCGTATAACCCTTATTGAAATCGTGATTACTAAACTGAATTTTGGAGTCGTTAAGAGCGATTAGCTGTCTGGTCTGATTGATAGCTGGTTCTTTATAGTTGATAACAGGAATAACAGCTCCATAAACTCCATTCTTTTTAGTCTCCGCATAGTTTGCCACAACAGTATTAGTATGCGCTACCCCATCAGCTGGTATCGCTGAAATGGTGTTATCAGAGTTCCGCATCAGAGCTAAATCAGCATCTGTATGAAGTACTAGATTAGGTCTCATTCCTCGATTGGGAAGCCCCATAACCCAAATTCTCTGTGGACCTTCTTGGTATTTTCCTACACGTCCAAATGAGTTAATTCCTCTCGCTGCAAAGGTTAGATAACGTCCGCGCATTTCATCTGTGATAGCAATCGGTTTCTCATTACTACTTATTTGTTGAAAATCATCTGGTAGCTTAGGTAATACTATACCAAAAGCAGTATTTTCTATATTAGGCCCCAACGTTCCTACTGGAACAATCTTACTATTATTATAATTAATACTGGTCTCACTCAGAAACCAAGCAGAACTGGTATGAATCTTNGCCTTTGTAGACTGTTTATTGTCTTTGAATCCTGCTTGACCTTCCGGACCAGTCTCACCAGCATAATAATAGTAACGCCTTGTGTCTTTTAATGAAACGACCAAATCCTCAGGAATATCCAAGGGTATTTCCTTTTTATTTGCGGCAAAGAGATGGATATTCTTGACTTTATTATCCTTATAAGACAGGGTCGTTCCCTTGACGCTAACGCTGTTACTCCGGCCGTTTTTACCTATACGATAGGTGAAAGTTTCAACATCGTTGCCACTTCCACCATCTTTTTTAATTTTTGCTAACCGGGTTTCAAAATCTTCCTGAATGTCAAAGTTCAAAGCATTTTGATTCCGCTGGCCCAGAATATTCTGGTAACCAGTAGAAAAGAAAGTCAATAATCCTGCTGCAATGACCCCTATCAAAACGAGGGCTATCAAAACCTCAACTAGAGTAAAACCTCTGGTTCTTCGCATTTTTTTCATCGCTCTTCCTTTCTACGGACCAGACACAAACCAAAGATCTTGTTGAATTTGCTTTTTTATGTCTGCAAATGTCTGTTCTAAAGCAGCTTCATTAGTCGCAATGACAAAGGTAGAGTCTACCTTTCCGACTGTTTTGATTTGATCAGCTATTTTTTGTCCGTCTTTTATTTCTTTTACATTCCCTGAAAAGCCGATGACACTAATACGCTTAACACNAGAGCCGAAGGTCTTTGCCACTTGTCCCACATATTCCGTAGTCAATGAAACAGGTTGATCAGCTTTAATTTGCTTACCATTTGTTGGGAAATTTGCTGTCAGATCATACTTCCCAATCCCGTCAGGAGAGGCTGTATAG
The DNA here is from genome assembly GCF_003943655.1 of Streptococcus sanguinis. Taxonomy (GTDB): domain Bacteria; phylum Bacillota; class Bacilli; order Lactobacillales; family Streptococcaceae; genus Streptococcus; species Streptococcus sanguinis_F. The sequence goes on along the minus strand of NZ_RJMM01000009.1, from coordinate 30,174 downwards.
GCATTTGGAATACCGTCAGTCAGCAAGACAACATATTTTAGCTGGGCTGGATTTCTCTGAAGACTTACCAAGCCATAGCGAAGCCCATCTCCAGGGTTAGTAATCCAACTTGTAGGGAGGGCTTTAATCTTAGTTTTAATTGTATCTGTGTCCTTATCTAGCTCTACAAAATCTTCTTGAATATAACTTGCATCACCAGAAAACCGAACCAAATTAACACTAACGTTCCCTATTTCCTTGAGGTCATCAACCAAAAGATTTGCTTTGGTCTTCAAAATATTCATCCGGGTTCTACTATCTGTTGGTTCCAATTTCTGATTCCACAGGCCATAACCCATAGAACCTGAAGTATCAAAAACGAAAGAAACAGCTGTATTTACCTGACCCTCAATAGGATCGTTCCGATAAGCAAGGGCAACCCCTTTCTTACCTTTGGCTACTTTAGATATAACCTGCTTGGTATTAAGAGCTGAGATTGCTGTATCGATGGAGAGTTTATTCTTAGAGTTTTTATATTGACCTGTCAGATTGTAGTTAATCAAGCGATTATCCTGATAAGATTCGTCAGCCTTAAATTCTAGGTCCAGTTGCATATCATAGAGGGAATTAGTTCCTAACACTGACTCGTCCCAGCGCTTGGTTGTCTTATTCCAAATATAATTTATAACTTTCTTCCCATCAGGGGATAATCCGATATAATTCCAGCCCTCTGTTTTTCTGACATCCTTGCCATATTTGCTCTCNTCAAGAACGAAAACAGAGGTCGCCTTACCAATGGTGCGATCCACATATTGCATAGAAGTTCGCATTTCTGATTGGATACTAGCTTCCCGCTCGATTATATTGCGGCCTGAAAACATTGTGTTAAATACAAGACCTATCAGAAGTCCCACCATACTTGTAAGGATGATGGCGATAATGATTTCAGTCAGCGTAAAACCTTTTTGTGTTTTTTTCATCATTCTTTCCTATTTAAATTTTTTTATCCATCTATTTAGCCGAGATTAAGTGACCCTCTTCGGAACGGATACCTTGCGTTTCCCAGTTAAAGATTACAACATGCTCATAATAATCTTTACTATTAGCCAAGGTTGACTTTGATTTAATGGTTATAACATAATTTCTAGGGCTACGATCATCACCCTCAAAGGATCCATTCATCTCAATCTCAGCTTTACCTCCATCTTTGAAGGTATGGGTCGAGATAATAGGATCTTTAGGGATTCTTCCTTCCTTATCTTGTGCCCGCCTGCTAAACTCTGCATAGAGAGGAGAAGACGCTCCCTCACCTAAAGCCCCCCAAGCAAGCTGAGAGCCAGATGTTGCTATATATTTGGCTTTAAGGTAGCTATACATACGCTGGGTTTGCATCTGCCCCGTATCTACAATAGACGCCATAATCCCCAGAATGGCCACCAGCAGCACAATAGCCACAATGACCATAGGCAGGGTTGAGCCTTGTCTTTTTTTTCCTTTCATGGATAATATCTCCTAATTTTCTCTTTTGATATTGCCAAAATAGTTGTCATCACCTGACAACTACTTTGGTAATATCCGACTGCCTTGGCAGTCGGAATAGAGATTTTCTCTAATTTTCTATTATTAGCTAGCGCTATTAGATCTCCAGTCAAATTCCCAAGTAATAGGCTTCCCACCACTAGCAGGCGTATAAGTCGAAATCAGCTTATGACTCGTCTTATTAACCTCATGAGCAATCTTGCCATTATCCGCTGCGAGAGTCTTAGAAAGCTCTCCTGAACCCTGAGATTCCTTGGCTATATAAGGCTTGAGTGCATCAAGGTCTGGCACATCAGCCGTTTCTGGTTCGACTTGCGAGCCAATATAGGACTGCACAGCCTGGATTAGCTGACGATGTTCCGACTGAATACGTGCCTTGCGAGCAGTGTCCTGGAAAGAAACAAGAGAAGGAATAGCGACTGCTGCGAGAACTGCGATAATAATAATTACCACAATCAACTCAACCAAGGTAAAACCTTTACCTTTTTTCTTCAAGTCCTGACGCAACTTTTTCAGCCTATTCAGCATTCGTTGATGTTCTCCTATTTCTTTTTTCTTATTATATTTAATTTCGTTATAAGTATCCCAAAGGTAGGGTTTTACTAGACTTTGAGATAACACCCTCAATGGAAACTGTAGTTCCTAATTATCTAGGAAATTGTTTCTAGATAAATTAAGACTATGGATTTCCTGCTGCTGGTGTAGCCGCTTTTGCACTACTATTTTCTTTCCAGTCATAAGTCCACGTTTTCGCTTTCCCGCCGCCTTTTGGAGTGTAGGTAGAAACCAATGTGTTATTTACGATTTTGTGAGCTGGGCCGTTATTTGCTCCATCTTTAGCAAGAGTATCAGCAAGTTCTGCACTNCCTTGTGAGCTCTTAGAGATATAAGGCTTCAAATCATTAAGTGTCGGAGCTGTAGCANTCTCAGGATCTACTTGNGAACCNAGATAAGANTGAATAGCTGATACCAACTGACGGTGTTCTGTTTCNATACGGCTCTTACGCGCACTGTCTTGGAANCCTGTGATAGCNGGNATNGCTACTGCTGCCAAAACAGCAATGATGATGATTACGACAATCAACTCAACCAAGGTAAANCCTTTACCTTTTTTCTTCAAGTCCTGACGGAACTTTTGCAATTTGTTTAACATTTGAATAGTTCTCCTATTTCTTTTTCATAAATTTTAATATATTCGCCCACAGAGGCATTTGTTTTGTTCCTAGCTGGGAGACCCCACAAACTCCCAGCATCAGAACGATTTTCCTAACTTTTTGTGCAGAGCAATTACTCTGCGAATCCTAACTTTTTCTGTAAATAATCTGTTATTGATTTGCTTCAGCGCCCTGTTGAACAGCATTAGCAATTTCAAACATTGGCAACATAACAGAGGCAACAATTCCCCCGATGATGACCCCCATGACGATGATCATGGCTGGTTCCAAGAGTGAGAGTAACTGCTTGATAGCTGCCTCCAGCTCTTCTTCATAAAAATCCGATGTTTTATTGAGCATGGACTCCAGAGACCCAGACTCCTCACCGATCTTTACCATCGAGAGCATCATAGGCGGGAAGAGACCTGTCGAGGTCAGCATACCCGTCAGACGTTCCCCTTTTTGCAGACCTTCATTGGCAATTCTCAGCTTGTCAATAACAACAGCGTTATTGGTCGTTGCGGCAGCTGAATCAATAGCCTCTACCAGAGGGATACCCGCACTGGTAAGAGTAGCCAAGGTGCTGGCGAAACGAGCAGTGACAATCTTCTGCATCGGTCCTTTGACGACTGGCATCTTGAGCTTGAGCTGGTCCAGCTGATAGCGGCCTGCCTCTGTACTGCGATAACGCAGGAATAGGAAGACTAGAAGCCCAACCCCTCCAAAGAGGATATACCAGTAAGATTGAACGAAGTTACTAGCTGCCAAGACGATACGTGTCGGCAAAGGCAAAGCAACGCCACTCTGCTCAAAGATTCCCGAGAAGTTAGGGATAACGACATAGAGCAAGACCAAGGTGGCAGCTACTGCCAGAAAGGCAAGGACCGCTGGATAGATCATAGCTCCGCGAATCTGGCGACTGGTCTTGAGCTCCTTATTATAGTGCTCAGACATTCTTTCCAGTACCTCGTCCAGCTTACCAGTCTTTTCACCAGCCTGCACCATACGGATTAAAAGGTCAGGAAAGAGACCGTTTTGCTCGATCAGAGACTTGGACAGCTGATTCCCTTCCTTCAGGCCTTTACTGATAACCTTAAGGCTAGCCTTTAGGTTTTTGGCATCTGTCTGCTGCTCTAAGATATCTACTGCATTGTTGAGCGGGATACCCGAGTTTAACATAACCGACATCTGCTTACAGAAGAGTGATATATCCTTGAGCTTGATCTTCTTGCTTTGGAAAAGGGTGATTTCCTTAGAGCCCATGACCTTTTCTTCGACACTAATCGGCTTACCTTTGAGACGGATCCGATTAACGGCGTCTGTCCGGTTAGGAGCATCTACCTCTAGTGTGACAACCCCTTGCCGAGTGTCTAAGTATTTACAAACATATATTGTCATGCTCTAGTACCCCACTATTCCTAGGGATTTTTCAACTTGAGCGCGGTCCACTGAGTAGGACAGCAGTGTTCTCTGATCGATAACATTGCGACGATAGAGTCCCATGAGCGAAGTGTCCATGGTAATCATGCCTAGCTGAGCCCCCGTTTGGATTGGCGTTAGCAGCTGGTGGGTCTTCCCTTCGCGAATGAGGTTGCGAATAGCGGGTGTTCCCAGCATGATTTCAAAGGCAGCTACACGACCTTTGCCGGTCGCTGTACGCATAAGCTGCTGCGATACAACCCCTTCCATAACGGCGGAAAGCTGCACACGAATCTGCTCCTGCTGCTCGGCTGGAAATACGTCGATAATCCGGTCCATGGTGTTTACGGCACCGACCGTGTGGAGGGTTGACAGGACTAAGTGACCTGTTTCCGCCGCACGCAGGGCGATTTCAATCGTTTCCTTATCCCGCATCTCACCGACTAGGATGACATCCGGGTCCTGACGAAGTGCACCGCGGAGGGCATTGCCGAAGCTCTGCGTATCCGCTCCCAGCTCACGCTGGTTGACCAAGCACTTATTATGCGTGTGCATGTACTCGATCGGATCTTCAATCGTGATGATGTGCTCGTCCCGCAAGCTGTTCATGTAGTTGATCATGGTTGCCAGGGTCGTTGACTTTCCGCTTCCTGTTGGTCCGGTAACCAATATCAGACCCCGGCGTTTCTCAGCTAGCTTTTTGATAACTGGTGGCAATCCCAGAGATTCCATAGATGGAATATCCTTGGGAATGACCCGCAAGGCAATCCCGCAGTTGTTTTTCTGCTTAAAGATATTGACCCGCAAGCGATAGCCATTGTCGACCTCGTAGGCACAGTCCACTTCACCGACTTCTAAAAGATGAGCAATCTGCTTCTCATTTAAAATGTGCTTGGTGAAGCGAACCGTGTCTTCGTTGGTCAAAATTGTATTGTTGAGTTGTGTTAACCTCCCGTGCAGACGCATGGTTGGCTCAGCGCCAACCGTGAAGTGGATATCTGATGCACCCGCTTCAATCGCCTGCTTAATTAACTCATCCAAATTCATCCTAAACTTCCCCTTCTAGACTAAAGGCAATCTTCATTGCTTCTTCAATCGTTGTAGTCCCCTGTTTTGCGATATCAATGGCCTCCTCCGCCAAGTCTCGCATACCATTTTTCTTAGCTTCTGCTCGAAGCTGTGACGTTGTTCCACCATCATTAATTAGTGATTTAATCTCCCTTGTCACTGCCATGATTTCGTGGATAGCTATACGTCCATAGTATCCCGTACCGCTACAGTAGTTGCAGCCGCGTCCGCGATACAAGGTGTCTCCCTTGTGAATACCGATACCTGTATGTTCATTTGTTTCTACAGTATATTCAGTCTTACACTTAGGACAGATGCGCTTAATCAAGCGCTGTGCGATAATACCGACAGTCGCCGTTGAGACCAGATAAGGCTTGATACCCATATCGACCAAACGGTTGACTGTACTAGCTGTGTCATTGGTGTGGATAGTCGAGAGAACGACGTGACCAGTGATAGCGGCCCGAACCGCGATACTAGCTGTCTCTTCGTCCCGAATTTCCCCCAAGAGAACGATGTCCGGGTCCTGACGCAGGATACTTCTCAAACCACTCGCGAAGGTCAGTCCAGCTTTATTATTTACCTGAACTTGGTTGACTCCTTCCAATCGGTACTCAACCGGATCTTCAACAGTGATGATATTTTTTCCTACATCATTGAGCTCACGGAGCGCTGTGTAGAGAGTGGTTGTCTTTCCGCTTCCTGTCGGACCAGTCAGCAAGATGATGCCTTCTGGCGCCTTAAGAATATCTTCAAAGAGCTTCTGATTGGTTGGCGAGAATCCCAGCTCCTCTTTACTGAGGAGAGTTGCATTCCGGCTCAAAATCCGAATAACGATTTTTTCACCGAATACAGTAGGCAAGACTGAAACCCGCATGTCGACTTCTTTGCCGTCGATGGTTGTTTCAATCCGTCCATCCTGAGGAATCCGCCGCTCGGCGATGTCCAGACCACTCATAATCTTAATCCGTGTCGCAATGGCTGAGTGAGCATTGGCTTTCAACTGCATGTTTTCCACCAAGGTTCCGTCAACCCGGAAACGTACACGAACAACTTTTTCAAAGGGCTCAATATGGATATCGCTGGTCCGCGTCTTGATTGCCTGACTGATAATCGAGTCAATCAAACGTACAACCGGAGCGTTTTTGATTTCGAGATCTTCTTCAATGATCTCTTCATCCACATTAAAACCTTCGATTTCGGTCGCTGCCTGTTGGGCTTCTTCTCCTTTAGAATAGTATTGATCGATATACTTCTCAATATCATCCCGAAAAGTTACATAAGGTTCTACCGCCATCTTAGAGACGATTTTAACGTCATCTAGGGCGATATAATTGCTTGGGTCTGCCATTGCAACTATTAATTTCGGTTCTTCATCCGCTTCTCCATCGGTGAAGGCAATCGGAATCAATCCATGACGTTTAGCAACTTTTTCTGAAACCTTCTCGACAGCTTCCTTTTCTATCACAAACTGTGATAGATTGACATGAGGTACACGATAATAGTAACTCATGACTTTCAGCATATCTTCTTCTGTCACATAGCCCTTGCTGATTAGATATCTCTCTAACTGCATGTTTGATTGTGGCATATCTTGAAGAATTTCTTCTTTTTGAGCTGCCGTTATCAGATTGAATTGAACCAATATAGCGATTAGTGCCATTTGTTTCTCCTGTCTGTGATTTTTTTGTAAAAATCCTTCAATTCTTTCTATGCGTTAATAGATAACAGCTTTCTTAAAAAAATCTCCCTCGCTTAAAGCTTCCTTTAAGGTTTCTTTAAGCTTTTTAAGTTAGGCTAGTACATGGAAAATTTACCAATAGAACCAAACTTAATGTTTTAAGTTAGATGCTTTGAGCAGTATCTCCATTTGATAAACCTAGCAAACAGTCCTTAAAACAATCCTAGGATTGATAAGGGGCGTTTTAGATTTGTCAAAAGGGGCGCAAAAAAGCAGATGCCAAAAACATTTGTTCTTGCGTTCTTAAATACTATACAAAGCAAGTTCTCTTGCAAAATTTCTCATGCTTTTAGATGCAGGTTAAACCGTGTGTGTGTGAAGTNGGTTTAACCCGAATCATCAAGCAGCCATTGCCATAAGATAAGAATTCTTATCTTATGGTTTTTCTTTTTACCGATATGCATATTGTGGTAGGAAATGCTAGGAACAAAAGCTTTATTTGCTTTAAAAAACATTTACCTATCCCAGTATATGACATAATTGACATCTTGTCAACAGGTTTGCCTCGAAAAAAATGACTGCATTTAAAAAAATGTTTAATTTTGACAAAACCTTGTTATATCAAGCTTTTTGACACTTTTTTAAAGCGTTTTTTTTACTTCGAGGATAAAAAAAGCAAATTTTTTTGAGGAAATTTCCCCTTTACTGCTTCTTTTTCAACCTTCAGATGGACAGTGTGACAGCATCTGTCCTCTTCTAATCGGTAGTCGATATGCTTAGGAAAGGCGCTTCAGGACAAGGCTTAGCAAGCTTTGCCTGTTTCTTCCTACCCAATAGTATATGCTAAAGAAAAAGCATTGTCAATGCATTTGCATTTTATTAGATGTAAAACCTATCTAAAAATGCACATTGTGCGCGGCTTGTCTATTTTTTTATAGAAAAACTACAAAATCAAAAAGGCTAGAATTTTCAGACAGGGAAAAAGACATGTTAAATAAGAAGAAAATCATAAAAATAGAACCAGTTAAGCGATGGAAATTAGACTGTAAAACGAAAAAACAGCCCGAAATATCGGACTGTAGAGGTATAGTTTACAGTGGTACAATTTAAGTATGAGGTTTTAAATCGCCCTCTCCACCTAAACACCACTCTTCATGCTCTTCCAAGCTACTATCCGTCTGGATAGTGATTTTGGTGATACCGTAAGCTTGCAGTTCTTGACGCATAGTAGCTTGGGTCTCGGCCAGCAGGTCTGGATTTTCAAGACAGATATGGATCATGGCAAATTTTTCTAAACCGTCTGTGGTCCAGACATTGAGCTGGGTAATAGCCTGAACGTTTTCAACTGCTAGAATTTCCTGATAAAGCTGACTCAAATCAATATCGCTTGGGATGTGATCCAGAAAAATCTTGATGTTTTCCCAGAACTTAGGCAGGGCCTTGCTGAGGATGAAGCCCGCAATGAGCAGGGAGAGCAGTGGGTCAAGAAAATACCAGTCAGTAAAGCGCAGAACGATGGAGACTAGGATAACAGCTACCCAACCCAAAATGTCCTCTAAGAAATGGAGACTGAGAATAGACTCATTATGACTGTGTCCATGACCATGGCCGACTACCTTGCTGGCTGCTAGATTGACTATAATGGCAAAGATACCCAGCACCAGCATGCCGTCATAATTGACCTTTTCAGGCGCAAAGACCTTGGGTACATTTTCGATAATCACCAAGGTCGAGCCGACCAGCAAGATGACCGAGGTCAGCAAGGCTCCCAAAAGGCTGTAGCGCTTGTAGCCCAGAGTGTATTTCTTGTCTTCTTTTTTATTAGAAATTTTTTCAAAAAGGGTAGAGAGTCCGATAGCCATCGCGTCTCCTGTGTCGTGCACAGCGTCGGCTAATACAGCGCTGGAATTGAACATGAAGCCAAAGATAAACTCAAGAATGGCAAAGGAAAAGTTTAACAGAAAGGCAATAGTCATATTTTTACTAGATTTCACGGCAGCCTCCTTTCAGTTTGGCTAAATTTATAGTATAATGTAATCAAAACGGAACACCTTGTTCAGTTTTCTTCATCTTTATTATCCCTTATTCTCAGAAAGGAAACAAGAAGCAATTGAGGGGCTTTGTCTGTTATTGAACAATCCTGCTCTTTTGTTCCGAAACACTATGGACAGACGAGTCAAGAAATCACGCGCAGCTATTTACCAAGCTTTTATCAGCCTGCTGCATCAAAAAAGTTATGAAAGCATCACCGTGCAAGAAATCATCGACCTGGCAGACGTTGGCCGGTCGACTTTTTATGCCCATTTCGATACCAAGGAAGCCTTGCTAGAGGAGGTTTGCCAAGACCTCTTTCAGCATACCTTTCTTGAACGTGACGACGGCAAGGATCTCTTTGAAGCAACCGCCCATATTTTCAAGCATTTCCAAAAGAATCAGGACAAGATTGCGACCTTGCTGCTTTCGAAAAATATCTATTTCACCAATCGCTTAAAGATTGAGCTGGAAAATTATCTCTTTCCGATGATTCAGGAACAGCTCCTGCAGAAAAAATCTCAGCTGCCAGAGCCCTTTCTAAGAAATTATGTGACTTCTACTTTTGTGGAGACGGTCAGCTGGTGGCTCCAGCAGAAGAAAACATTGCCAGAAACAGTTATCAGCCAGTATTTTCTGGATTTGATGGACTGATTTTATTTTGATACTTATATAGGAGGAAACTTAACTTTATGAAAAAGACACATTCGAAATTTTTACTTCCAGGTATTCTGATGGTGGGGGTTGTCCTACGGGCACCTTTTGCAGTGCTGCCTGTTGTGCTGGGCGATATTGCTAAGGGACTGCAAGTTCCCGTCAACTCTCTGGGACTGCTGACTAGCCTGCCCTTGATCATGTTTGCCCTCTGCTCAGCCTTTTCCCCACGCCTGGCTCAAAAGGTCGGTCTGGAAAAGCTCTTTACAATAGCCATGATTGTGCTGACTCTGGGCTCTTTTATTCGTATCTTTAACCTGCCTCTACTCTACGCAGGTACAATCATGCTAGGGGCTTCCATCGCTGTCTTAAATGTGCTCCTGCCTAATGTCATTCAGGCAAATCAGCCAGAGAAAATTGGATTTCTAACCACGCTCTATATTACTTCTATGGGACTGGCCATCTCAGTCATGTCTCCCTTGGCTGCGCCTATTGTCCGCTTAGCTGGCTGGCAAGGATTGATTCTCGTCCTGACCCTCATCTGCTTACTAGCCTGCTTGATTTGGCTTCCTAACAGCCGTCACAATCACAAGCTGACTAGTAAAAATCGTGAACAGCAAATGGGCTCCCTGCTAACAAATCCTAGAGTATGGGCTCTGATTGTTTTCGGTGGCCTGCAGTCCTTACTCTTTTATACGGCTATCACTTGGCTGCCGACTCTTGGCCAGTTGGCAGGACTTTCCGATGATGCTACTGGATTCTTAGCCTCTATCTTTTCAATTATCAGCCTTCCTTTGGCTATGACGATACCTAGTCTGACAACGCGTCTATCCGCTAAAAAACGCTTGGGGATGATTGCTCTCTTTTCTGTAACTGGTATGGTTGGTCTGGGCATGCTGCTGGTCAAGACAGATTCCTTTATCTACTGGCTCATTCTCAATCTGCTAATTGGTATGTCCGTCAGCGCCCTCTTCCCTTACCTTATGGTTACTTTCTCGCTCAAAACCAGTACTCCTGAGCAAACCGCTCAGCTATCTGGCTTAGCCCAGACTGGTGGTTATATTCTGGCCGCCTTTGGTCCTAGCCTCTTTGGATACAGCTTTGATTTATTCCATTCCTGGACTCCAGCCATCCTCATTCTCATTGGCTTGGCTGCCATCGTGACACTAACTCTCTTTTACATTGAGAAGTTTGACAAGATCTAATATAGACGAAAAAACGCTTAGAAATCCTAAGCGTTTTTGCAATAGTTGAGACACTCTTCTAGATCCACATCCCGTTCTAGGTGCTCTGGTGTCCAAGGAATCAGGATATCCGGTTCAACTCCCTTATCATTCATGCCCTTTCCTTGATCAATCCTAGTGTCACGTGAAGTGGGAAACAGGAGCTCATAGTCACCAAAATCCTTCACGCAGCAATTGGAATAATCTAAAATTCCCATAGTCGGACGCCCTAGGACCGTAACCTTAGGCATCTTTTTCATGGTATCAACAAAATTATCACCTGAAGACCCGCAGGTAACATCTGCTAGTACAAAGACTTTTTCAGGTCGAGCTAGGCCTAGAACGTCTGGCAGAAAGTTTTGATTGCTGTCTTCATCGCCATAAAGGACATACCCTTTCCCCCGATTCTCTTCCAGCTCTTTTAGAAATTCTTTGAGAATCTGGTGAGTTTCTGCTGACAAGTTTGGATCTTCTAGGATATTTTGCATCAGTTGCTGGCGCAAATCAACATTTCTATCAGTATAGAGAATCTCCATCCCATCGTCGCTTGGCAAATCTAAGTCACTGAAGCCCTTTCCCTGAGGGAGAGTGTATTTGAAAAGTGGATAATAAAGCGAGTCCGTCCCGCCATAATTGACTCGAACATCAATGATTAAATACTTAGCCTGCTCAATAGCTGCTTGACTGTCTGCATATAGCTGAGTGATAGCTGCCTCATCCGTAAAATCTTCTAACTTAAGATAGACGACATCCTCAGAAAGGCTGCGCCATTCAAACTGCGGCGGCTTCTTTGGGTGGGCAGTCGGCTGAACATGCAGTTGTGCTTCCTTGCCATTGCGTACTACCGTAACTTCTCCGGCATGCTCCACAAAGTAAGCCCACTCCTTGTGCTGTCGCTCTGGTGTGGCACTGACAAAATAATCCTTGTGCTCTTGATAGACCTGAGGCAAGGCTTTCCCATCCAAGGCTAGAATCTGGTCCCCACGTTTCAGCCCCGTGTCATTATTTGCCTGCAGTACGTAGAGGCAGTCTTGGTAGTATCTCAGTTTAAAACCGGGCGTTTGCGTTTCCTTAAGTCCAAACCAAACATGAGACAAAATTCCAAAACTGGCTATATAACGATGCATCTGGTAGAGAAAGTCCTCTTGGCTCATCTGGTCTGTGATACGCGCTCGATATTCTTCGGGATTTGCACACAGAATGTCTTTCTTTGTAGAGGAATCCTCTCGCATAATTTCTACGACTTGGTCAAAAATCTCTGTTTTCTTCATCCTTTACTCCTTCTTCCAGGTAGCCTCATCATCCAGCAGGCCTCGCTTGGGCATTTTTGAGACATGACGATTGCCGGCCACATAAAAGCCCAAGTGCTCCTCCCGCCAGGCATCTGTACAGGTCACGCCAATCCGCGGACGGCTGGCAATCTGATTTGGAGTCAGGCCATAGGCTAATTGCAGACTGGAGGTCGCTAAACTCTGTCCATCAAAGTGCTTATCAATCCCAGCATACTTGGTTAACTTGCCAGGACCGTTAGCTAAAAGGCGGCCATCCGGGAGCTCCAAGGCTCGAATCAGTACGGCTTCGGCCACATTTTCAGCCTTGGTCACCAGATTCAGCATCTGATGGCCATGAATCTGATAGATATACCAGTGACCAGCTGGCAGATACATGGATTCATTCTTAGGGGAGCGGCGCCCTCTAGCTGAATGACAGGCACTGTCCTGACTTCCTAGATAGGCTTCTGTTTCGACAATCCGGCCTAACTTCTGGCCATTTAGAATCAGCTGCATACCTAGCAAAGCTCGCGCTGCTGCAACTGTGTCTGTCTCGATTAGTTTCTGGAAATTTCTTGATAACATAGGTTGATTATAGCATGATTTCTCCATTTACAGAGGAAAAGAAATGTTGCAAAAATGTTATTTTTCTCCTTCTCATGGACAAGAATTATGTTACAAAACAATTACGCACTAAATAAGCGGAAAATCGTGAAAAAGCTTATAAAATCTATGTTTTGTCTACTTGTTTTGCATATATTTTGTAACATTTTTATTAACAGAGTATGTTATTTATGTATCAATCCGGTTTTTCATTGCTTCAAATGAAATATTTGTTTAATATTATACTAGAAGGAGGGGTAAGATGNAAAAATTATCTAAAATTTCTTTATTTTTATTACCACTAATTGCACTTTTCTTTTTGGCAGCTTGCGGAAATTCTGCAGATAAGAAGACTGAAGAAAGCTCAAGTTCAAGCTCAAGCGTATCTTCTTCATCTAAGGCTAAGACAAGCTCTAGCAGCACATCTGAAGAAAGCGGTAGTGCCAAAGTCAACGTAAACGGCGGAGATGCTAGCGTTAATGTAAATGGCGGAGACGAAAGCGGAGATGCTTCTGTTGAAACTAACGGAGACGGTAGTGCTAATGTACAAACTGACAACGCTGGGGTTAGCGTAAATGAAGATGGCGTTCATGTTCAAGGCGGCGGTATTGATGTTAAGGTCGGCAGCGATGGATCTGTCAATATCCAAACACCTTAATTGAAAAACATATTTCGATTATTATAAATAATAAAAACCGAGAGTTACTCGGTTTTTTTGATTTTCTCCTGTGTATTTCAAAAAACTTGTAAAACATTAAAAAGACTTGTAAAAACTTATCCGTCGTGTTATACTCTATTTAGAAAAGCAAGGAGGGAAAACCATGTACCAAGAACAACGCTTAGCTGAAATTTTAGAGCTCTTGGCTGAGAAAAAACAGCTGTCAGCCAAGGATATGATTGAGCATTTTCAGGTTTCTAAAGATACTATTCGGCGAGATTTTTCGATTTTGAGCGAGCGTCGGCTTGTGCAGCGCACCCACGGAGGCATTATCCCGCTGGATACTAGCCGGCAAATCCCCTCCTTCAACGACCGTATCAACCAACTAAGTCAAGAAAAAAAGGCTATTGCTCAGAAGGCCCACGACTTTCTCAAGCCGGGGCAAATAGCTTTCTTTGATGTCTCAACCATCGTTCTCCATCTGGCTCAGCGCATCAAGGAGCCTATGACAATCTACTCCCATTCTCTGGATAATGCAATCATGCTGAGCACTCAGGACAAAGTGGACTTTCACCTCTTAGGTGGGAAATTTTATCCCAAAAACCGATTCTACTACGCGCTCAATGAAGCAGAGCTGCTGCAGCAAATTTCCTTTGACATTGCCTTTATCGGTGCAGCTAGTGTCTCTGATGGTCTAGTCAGCTTCGAAGACAAGGCCGATGCTCACCTGAAAAGACTGGCTTTGAAGCACGCCAAGACTAAGATTCTGCTGGCCGAGCAAGACAAATGGCAGAAAGAGTCTAAGTACATCCTGGGTCCTGTCAGCAACTTTGACTACTGGATTACGGACCAAGAGCCCAGCCCAGAAGTCCAAAAATTGCTTGGAGACAAGGTTCAAATCATTTATTAAATCAGTTCATTCGATACAAAGGAGGACGACCCATGACAAAACAAGCGATTCGCCTGATTATCAGCGACATTGACGGCACCATTTTGGACGATCAGCACCAAGTGGATCCTAAGCTCAAGGATATGATTCCCCTGCTAAACCGAGAAAAAATCCCTTTCGTCCTCGCTTCTGCCCGCTCTCCTCTAGGCATGGAGCCCATTGCGCGTGAGCTGGGACTGGGAGATAATCCGCTGGCCTGCTACAATGGCGCTCTGGTCATCAAGGGAGACCCGCAAGCTTATGAGACCATTATCGAACACCCTCTAGATAAGGAAGAAATCCGCACTTTTCTGGAACTGGTCAAGGCTGAATTTCCTAGCGTGTCCATCAATCTCTATTCCGGTAAGGATTGGATTGCCGACCGTTTGGATAAGTGGGTGCAGATAGAGGCTGCTATTACAGGGGAGCAGCCGATGATTCAGAATGTACTAATGCCAGTACTAGATGCGCAAATACCCGTCCACAAGCTACTTCTCATTGATCAAGCGCCTGTCATCCAGAAACTCCATGACTACCTACAGACCTTGGATTTTCCCAAGACAGCCTTCTACCTCTCTAAGGACAACTACATGGAAGTCACGGCCAAGCATGTCTCCAAGGAGCAAGCTTTGTACGAAATTGCCCAGCACTACCAAGTGCCACTAGAGCAGGTCATGACAATTGGAGACAACTTCAATGACCTTCCTATGCTGCGGCTGGCTGGACTCGGAGTCGCTATGGGCAATGCTCCTGAAGCAGTCAAAATCGAGGCAAAAGCCGTGACCAAAAGCAACAATGAGCACGGGGTCGCGGAAGCTATAGAAAAGTATGTTTTGATATAACGCAAAAAATCTGCTCAAGGGCAGATTTTTTTATTGATGATAATCATAAGCCAGGCGAGGACTGCCGTCTGCCACATAAATAATGCCGCACTCCCTAAACCCGTAGTTCAGCACTGCTGCCTGCATAGGCTGATTAGCCTCATGGGTATCGATTCGCAAATAGGGAATCTGCTGGCAGCAAAAATCAAAGACCTGACGGGATAGACCTCTGACTTGTCCGTTCGAAGCGATGCGGTGAATGGTGCCGTAAAGCTCCGCAAAATGCCAGGCTCCCTTTTCGATGACCTGATAGGTCGGGTCTTCTCCAATGATAAAAGCAAAGGTGCCGACCAGCTGCCCTCCTTCCTCGACAACAAAGGAGTGGCCAGCCGCTATGTCTTCCTCAATCAAGCCCGCGCTGGGATAGCCTCCATCCCACTGAGTCGGATTGCCCTGGTCTTTCATGAACTGACGGGCCACATCATAAATCGCCATAATAGCTGGGATATCTTCTGTTTGGGACAAACGAATTTTCATCTTTCCTCCTTTATAAAAATAAGGCTGGAAAGTCCCAACCCTATTTGAATTCTTCTGGTTTGCCAGTATACTGAGACCATTCCTTAGTGAAGAAGCGGTCATTGATCTGGTAGTTTGGCGCCGGCTGTGGATTGGCCACAAAAGGATCAACCGCCTTGTCAAAGGCCAGCCAGCCATTCCAGCCCATGTGAATAGTATCCTGCATGAAGTAAGGCTTATCGCCGTCCTTAGAAAAGTCAGCAATGTTGGTAAAACCCTGACTTTCCAGCTGGTAGCGAATCTTGGCAACCGTCCGCTGGTACATTTCAGGACTAAGTCCTGTATACTCCATCCACTTAGAATTGACCGGTGGAATGATGAAGATGACATTGGTCTTTGACTTGGCAAACTGGTCCAGAACCAGCTGCAAGTCATTGTACTCAGGGGATTTTTCATAAGATTGCTTGGTTTGAAAACCTCTGAGCTTGGCAACCTTGCCAGCCAGACGGGTCTTGTAAAATTGATTGTCTATGCCGAATTGATTGTTACTGGTCTTCTTCTTGGCCTCTGCTGTGGCAATCTCTTCCAAAGCCTGATAGGAGAAGGTGTCTGGCAAATCAGCCATATAAGGCAAAATTCGCTGGTCATAATTTTCATTATTAAGGGCAGCAAAGTTGCTAAAAAAAGCATCTTGGCGCTCATTAAGATGAGCCATCATCTCAATATGGCGCTCTTCAAAGCTGCTCAGCTTCTTACCTTCAGACAGCTTCTGCACGCTCTCTGCCATAGCAACATCTGGATAAAGCTGCAGAAGGCGCTGGGCTGCATATTGCGCCGCCGCATCTCCCTGCTGCTGAGACAGATAAGCCGTCAGCTGATCACTGTTGAAGTACTGCTGAAAGGCCGAAGCATCATAGCCAGTCTTGGTAAACCACTGGGGCGACACTACATAGACCGCCGTTTGCCCCTCCAACTCAGAGGACATCTGCTGCATACCAAAGTACTGATTAAATGATGCTGCCCCGCGCTGACCTAGAAAATAAGGCCGATAGGAGCGGTCGTATTTCTCAGCTAGGACCGCCGGATGCATGCTATCAAAGCGCAGCCATTCGCTAGAGCCAAAGAAGGGAACAAAACGCATCTTCTTATCGGTCAAGGCTGTCACTTTCTTACTGCGGCTCTTGAAGTTTTCTGCTGTCAGGGTCACTGCCGAGCGCTTCTCTGCTTTTATATCATGCTTTTTATCAAGCGGATAGAAGAAAAAGAGCAGGGCAACCATGACCATGGCGCAGAAAACCGGCCCCAGAATCAGCCAGAGTCGTTTAAGCATTGCGAAGCTCCGTTACACCTTCAACGATTTTGTTGGCTGTGTTCCAGTCATCGCGGCCAAACTCTGACACTGGCACGCGAATATCAAAACGGTTTTCCAGCTCAACAATCAGCTCGACCGTTCCCATACTGTCTAGGACACCAGCGTCAAACAAATCCTCGTCCATCATATCTGACACATCTTCCATAAATAGTTCTTCAATAATTTCAATTACTTCTGCTTTTATATCCATTTTTCTTCCTCATTCATTTTTATTTTTTAAACCAAAGCTCATTTAAAAATCCAGAAAAGATTAAAAATGAGAACATGACTGCGTGAAAGGTCACCACAATCCCCAAAGCTTGAGTCCATTTGTTGTCTGGCAGAAGCGGAAGCCCCTTAGCCTTGCGCTCTTTGTTTAGCGTTTTCTTCTTGCGCAGCCAGGCATCATTGACCACCAAGCCAGCTCCATGAAAGAGACCGTACGCGATATAGTACCAGGTTACACCATGCCAGAAGCCCATAATCAGCATGTTGATCAGATAGGCCACACTGGATGTTGTATTACGGTTTTTAAAGACCTTATTGCGCATCAGGACCATGACCAGCCGCATAAAGACAAAATCACGGAACCAAAAGGACAGACTCATGTGCCAGCGATTCCAAAATTCTTTCAAATCGCGTGAGAGAAAGGGCTTATCAAAGTTGATAGGGCTCTTGATTCCCATGAGATTAGAAATAGCTAGCGCAAACATCGAATAACCGGCAAAGTCAAAGAAGAGATCCAGACCAAAGACATACATGACGCCCAGAGTTCCCAGATTAAAGAAACCGCCGGTATAGAGAGCGTAGGTCTTGACATGCCCCAGCAAGAGATGTCCAAAGATATGT
Source organism: Streptococcus sanguinis (assembly GCF_003943655.1). GTDB lineage: Bacteria > Bacillota > Bacilli > Lactobacillales > Streptococcaceae > Streptococcus > Streptococcus sanguinis_F. The sequence goes on along the minus strand of NZ_RJMM01000009.1, from coordinate 12,429 downwards.
GCCAGGATAAACTTATAAAGGAAGCCTAGCATGATATACTTGACAGACTGCTCCAGCATATCCAGCAGCTCATCTCGCTCAGGAATGTTCAAATAGTCTTCATTGAAACGCTTGAAACGATCAATGGGGCCACTCGAAAAGGTCGGCATGAAGAGCAGGAAACGCAGGAACTCCCAGAGTGTGAACTCTGTCAAAACTCCATCCCGCATCTCAATCATCATCCCTACCGAGCGAAAGGTCAGATAGGAAATCCCCAAAAAGCCAAAGAGAGATTGATGGCCGCTGATTGCGGGCTCTACCTTGACAAGCACAAGCGGCAGAACCGCCAGCAAGGTATGCAGATAAAAGATCCACTTGCTGTCCCGCGACCGGCGATAGAACTTGTATGAATAAACCCAGACTATCTGCCAGATAACATAGCCCAGCAGAGCACAAAGCTGCGCCAGACTGGGACCTGTCAGCATCAGGATGATAAAGACCAAACTGACCAAGGCTTCATAAAGGGGGAAACGTTTCTTAAAGAAAAGTCCAACAAAGATTGGCAGAACTGCTAGAACGATATAGACAAAGTAAACTGGATTGCCGTAGGGTTCCAAGTGAGGCAGCTGTTTCAAGAAATCCATCATCGCTTATTGACCTCGCTAATCAGCCCCTTGATGTCAATCTTGCCATTTGGAGTCAGAGGCAGGGTCTCTCGATAGAGGAACTTGGACGGCATCATATAGGACATCATGATATCCTGCAGATCTTCCTTGATTGCCTTGGTAATATCGATTTCTCGCTCAAACTGCTCAGCCACACCGTCTTTGAGAATGACATAGGCCAGCAGATTTTGAACCTTGTGGTCCTTGTTGTAGCGGGGCACAGCCACTGCAGATTCAACGTATTTCGATTTGTTCAGGTTCTGAGACACATCCTCCAGCTCAATACGGAAACCATTAAACTTGATCTGGAAGTCCATCCGGCCACCGTAGAGCAGCAGACCTTCATCTGTCATTGAGCCGACATCTCCCGTATGATAGGCTGGCAGACCTTCAAATTTAAAGAAAGCCTCCGCTGTCTTCTCAGGATTATTCAGATAGCCCTTAGATACTGCTGGACCGCAGACGATGATTTCTCCCTGCTGGCCATTCGGTACCTTCTGTCCCTCTTCATCAATGACAAAGGTAGGAGAGTCCGCCTTGGTATAGCCAATCGGCAGGCGCTTGCAATTTTGCAGCATCTCATCTGTCACTGCTACTGCAGACAGGGCCACTGTTGCCTCAGTCGGACCATAGGCATTGATAATGCGAGCTTGAGGGAAGCGATCGCGCAGCTTCTGAGCTGTCTTGACTGTCAACTCCTCGCCGTCAAAATAGAAATGTGTCAGCTGAGGTAGCTTCTGGCTGTTAAAGTCATCCGACAGCAAGGCCATATCCGCGAAGGAAGGTGTCGAAGTCCAGATAGCAATAGGCAGACTGAGAATCGTCTCAAACAGCTGCTTGAAATCCTGAGTCACAGCCGAAGGTAGGGCAAAAAGAGTCCCTCCTAAGGCCAAAGTCGGCGCCCAGTACATGACTGACAAGTCAAAAGAATAAGGCGGCTGAGCCAACATTTGAGGACGAGCCGGAGTCGCAAACTCCTTATCTGTAATCATCCAATTCGTAAAGCTGAGCAAATTATTGTGAGAAATCTGCACTCCCTTAGGTTTACCAGTCGTTCCCGATGTGAAAATAATGTAATAATTATCATCTCCTTGCACCGGATGGCTCAGTTCATAGGACGCTCCCTCTCTGAAGGCTGTCTGAACTTGCTCCGCACTAAAAATAGGCGCTGCTACATTTGCCAGCGGAAAATCATTGATGGCAATAATCAAACTTGGCTCAGCAACTTCCACAATCGCTGCCACGCGCTCCAAGGCTGAGTGGCTGTCAATAGGAATGTAGGCATGACCAGACTTGGTCAAGGCCACAAAAGTAGCCAGCATTTCGTATTCCTGACCGCCAAAGACCACAACCGGAGACTTGTCAGGAAGTCCCAAACGGTCAATATGAGCCGCCAACGAATCGGAATCCTTCTTTAAATCGCCATAAGTATGAACTTGACCTAAAATATCATAGACCGGAAAATCCGGCTGCACCTGAGCAAAATGCTCAATCGCTTCAATCATATCATGTATCACTTTATTTGACATTATTTCCTACTCTCTCACATTAAAATTCATTATAGATAAAGCCACCCTGACCCTGACCCAGATAGCTAAAGAAATAAAGTAAGGCCAGAAAGATAACAAAATATAGTAGGGTTTGGCCCAAAAATTTATATAGGGTTTGATGTTTTTTCATAGATCTCTCTTATATTTTTAGTTAGACTTACACCATTTTACCATTTTATGGAAGATGTTTTCAACACAAAAGCTAAGGAAGATGTAAAGTTCTTATAAGGAAGAAAGGTACTTTGATGCACCTTATAAATAACCATAAAAAGGCATTTTCAAAAAATATATAAAAATTTTATATATTTTGCTTGACTTTTTTCCTAAGAGGTTGTAGACTATATATAGAAAGATTATATATAAATATTTTACACAAGGAGGTGGTCCTATGTCTTTCCCCACATCATCGGCTTTGATTGAGTTTCTCATCTTAGCCATCCTTGAAAAAGACGATTCCTACGGTTATGAAATCAGCCAAACGATTAAGCTGATTGCCAATATCAAAGAATCAACACTTTACCCTATTCTGAAGAAGCTGGAGCAAAATGACTGCCTCACGACTTATTCGCAGGAGTACCAAGGACGAAAACGAAAATACTATTCACTCACTGCCTACGGGCATGAACATCTACTCACTCTAAAAGAAGAGTGGCAAACTTATACTACGACCATCAGCGGTATCATAGAAGGGAGCATCCGTCATGACAAGAACCGAGTATCTAGCTGAGCTAGAAAAATATCTGAAAAAACTGCCACGCAAGGACTATCAGGAAGCTATGGATTACTTCACTGAATACTTCGACGAGGTAGGCCCAGAGGGCGAGGAAACCGCTATTGCTGAGCTAGGCAGCCCAAAGGAAGCGGCCCACGAGATTATGTTGAATCTTTTGGACAAAAAAGTCGAGGAAGATAATCAAGACAGCAGTTCATCAAAAAACACTAAGAACATCGTCCAGATTGCTATCCTATCCATTTTGGCAGCACCCTTGGCTATTCCGCTCTTTATAGTAGCAGCACTTTTGACTTTCGTTTTCTTCCTCTTAGTCTTTATCTTTGCTCTAGTCATGGCTATAGGCGCCTTTGCATTCTTTATCTTTGGCATCAGCCTGATCTGGGACACTTTGACAGTGGGACTGACGACATCGATCCCGGCCTTCCTGTTCACTCTGGGGCTCAGTGTTCTAGCTCTGGGACTGTCTGGCATCTTCTACGCAGGCATTTCTCCTGTTACTCAGTTTGGCAAGGCTGGCTTTGTCAAACTAGCTCAACTTTTCGCAAAGAAAGGAGCACGTCATGGCTAACATCAAATTGAAAAAACCTCTTTTATCCGCAGCTATTTTAGCCTGCCTCTTTGGTGGAGCCCTGACAACTATCGGCTCCATTACAGGCGGTGTCAACGACTTGGTCAATTCTGCCAAAAGCAAGGTAAAACTAACGAAAAAAGAAGAAAGTTTCTCTGATCTTTCTTCCCTAAATATTAATTTAGCAGCTAGAAACCTCGTCATCAGCGAATCTCCTGATGACAAGGCTCACTTGACCTATTACCAAAGCGATGGTAACTATCAGATTGATGGAAGCTCGCTTGGAAAAATCACGACAAGTTCTGAAAACGGAAACTTAAACATCAAGGAAGAAGGTGCAGGCTCCTTCCACATAAGCGCTGGCATCCGCTCTTTACTCAGCTTATTTGACCAAGAATCTCAGGGGAAGCGTACTGTACAGCTTTCCCTGCCTAAGGGGACCAAGCTTGAGACATTCAGCGGCAGTTCGTCATTAGGAGATGTTACGCTGTCCAATCTATCAGCCAAAAATGCTGACTTCTCTCTATCCAATGGCTCGTTGACTGTGAATGATAGCCAATTCGAATCTGGTAAATTTAAGAACTCTCTGGGAGAGATTTCCTTTAATAACAGTCAGATTAACTCTGGAAAAATCAATGCTTCTTCGGGTACCATCACTCTGAGCAACAGCCAGTTCGCATCGGGCGAAATAGCAAACTCTCTGGGAGATGTCAACCTAAACTCGAGCAAAATCTCCGACAGCACTCTGAAAATCTCAAGCGGCTCACTGAACTCCGAACAATTGGAATTAGCTGGTACAATCTCTATCACTGACCAATTGGGCGATATTAATCTGCATCTGGTTTCTGGCAGTTTGTCGCAGCTATCCTTTGATCTGAAAACAGATCTAGGTGAAATTGACATCCCTAGTGGTATGAATGTAGAGCACACCAAAGGCGATGATGTTGGCGACTCTGCCATCCGTAAAGTCGAAAATCCGACAACTACACTTACTGCCAGCGCCCAAAGCGGTAGCATTAAGCTCAGCGAATAAATCATAGAAAAGAATATATACAATCAGGGAGTCCTCAGCGGCTCCCTTTTTTGATAAAAATTCCCGTAATACCCTAAGATTGCTTTACAGGCCTTGGCCTTTGTGCTATGATATTCTATAAAAATTTATCACAAGGAGGTTCCTATGAAAAAACTCACACCTGGTATGCACATTCGGGTCGTCAGCCCCTCGGCGTCAATTGAACACATCGGTGGCTTTGAGGCCAATCTAGCCGCCAAGGAGCGCTTGGAAAAGCTAGGATTTACCGTGTCTTTTTCGGAACATTATCTGGAAAATGATATATTAGGCTCTGCCTCCATCGAAAGCCGGGTGGCAGACATCCATGCTGCCTTTTCAGATGACTCCGTTGATGCCATCCTGGCCACCATCGGCGGTTTCAACTGCAATGAGCTCCTGCCCTATCTGGACTTTGAGTTGATTGCTAGAAATCCTAAGATTTTCTGCGGCTACTCAGACACAACAGCCTTGCTCAACGCTATCTATAGTAAGACCGGCATGAAAACCTACATGGGACCGTCTTACTCCAGCTTTAAGATGGATGCCCTGCAGGACTATCAGACCGAGAGCTGGCTCAAGGCCGTCAGCCCGACTTCTTATGAATTGACTCCTAGTGAAAAATGGGGCGACAATGCTTGGTATCTGCCCGATGCCCCACTGACCTTCCATGAAACTGAGTGGAAAGTTTATCACCACGGGCAAGCCCAAGCCACTGCTATCGGCGGCAATCTCTCCACCTTCTCACTCCTACGCGGCACCCCCTATGCCCCGACAGATGAAAACTATGTCCTCTTTGTTGAAGAGGCTGAGGAAGATGATTATGTGGAATTTGACCGCAATCTAGCTGCCCTCCTTCAGGTCTATCCCAATCCGCAGGCTCTTCTCATCGGCCGCTTCCCAAAAGAATGCCAGATGACAGAGGAGCTGCTCCTTTATATCTTGGATAAACATCCGATTCTCAAACAAATTCCTGTCCTCTATGACTTGGACTTTGCTCATACTCAGCCACTCTTTACCATTACCATCGGTGCTCAAGTGACCGTGGATACGGAGAAGATGTCTATCAGAATTGATGAATAGCAAGAAATCCTCATTCCAGCTGGAATGAGGATTCTTCTCTTTCATTAGACACTATTTCATTGTTATCTTGCCGGCTTTTTTATCGCCCACCAAAACCGCCTTGGCCGCCTGGGGCACCGCCGCCACCGGGTCCACCAGCGCCAGGTCCGTCGGCAGTGATTTCTGTCCGGCTTTCACCATTGACCGTGATGGTACCGCCAGTGTAGGTGGCCGTTACGTCAAAGTCAAAGGCAGATACCGTAGAAGTAATGTCTAAGTTTCCTCCTGACATAATGACATCGCCGTTGGAGTCGATAGCATCGGTATCGCCTTCACCGACCTCGACCTTGATATCGCCACCGGTAATCTTAATAAAGATATCAGCTCCAGTTACGTCACTAGCTGCATTGATACCATCATCTGTCGCATAAAGATCCAGCTTGCCGCCATTAATGGTGACATTGGTTCCTTCCAGAGCTTCTACACTCTTGGAAACCGTAATAGTCCCACCATCAATCAAAGCTATATTGCTCGCGTGCAGACCATCATCACCTGCATTAATCGTGATGGTACCGGACTGGATATAGAGATTCCCCAGAGAAGTATCTTCATCATTGTCCGCGTGGATGGCATCTTCTGTCGCTGTGATATCGATAGTAGCGTCCTTGATATTAATGGCTGAAGATGCTGACAGACCATGCTTAGCTGCTTTGAGCGTATAGGTACCACTTGTCACCCGCAAGGTCTGCTCAGACTTAATCGCTGTTTCATACTTGCCGTCAACTGTCAGGCTTCCAGATCCATTGAGAGTCAGATCAGAGTTACTATAGATAGCTGCATCTGCATCCGTATTACTGTGATTAGATGAATCTGAGATGGTGTTTTGGCTGCCGTCAGCCAAAGTCAGGCTTGTTTTACCCGCATTTTCTACCAGAATAGCTGCGTCTGTCCCGCTCATGGTTACGCCATTTAGGACGATTTGAACCTTGTCGCTATCACCTGCTTTGACGACAATCTGCACATTTTCACTCGTTCCGGAAACGACATAGGTCCCAGCCTCAGAGATTGTCACAGTAGAGCCGGAGACACTAGCGCCGTCACCAGAGGTCTTAGCACTGGAGCCACTCAGGCTGATGGTCGTCGCCTTGGACTCATCATAAGAAGCGTCTGAATCCTCTGAGGCAAAGTAATCAGAAGTATTGGTCTTAGTCTGACTGGTGCTTGTAGCATTAGCAGTCTGAGTGCTGCTTGAAGCTGTAGAGCTGCTGGCGTTTGCGCTGCAAGCACCCAGCACTGCTGTCATCAAGACCAGTGGAATCATCAATTTAATTTTTTTAAGGGTTGATTTTGATTGTTTCATTTTTCTTTTCCTATCTATTTTATTTGCTGCTGATACAGTTTGCTTTTTTATAAGCAAAGCCATATTTGGAGAAAGAGCTAGGAGACAGCTGATAGCGATCCATGATCTCGCTGAGCCATAGCGGACAAGCTTCTGGAATCTTAACTTCCATAATGACATGATTGGCTGGCAGGAGATGATCTCCATGGCGACCAGCCAAGAGACTCAGATCATAAGGACGGTAGGTCAGGTCGTGATCAAAGGTAATCCGAATCCGCTCATCCTCAATCCCCTTCATCGAATAACGATTGTAGCCGATATACATCATAGGCTGAATATTGCCAAAATGCTGGGTCAGCCAGACCATTTCCTTATCTATCTGAAGGTCAGTCAGCTGACTGTAATCACCGTCCAGATAGGCTTCCGCTGCCAGCAAATCTGCTGCAAGACGGCGTTTGGTGACCAGATTCTCAGTCTTTTTCTTGATTTCCAAAAATACTTGACTATTCTCGGTCGGATGCTCTTGATAAGTCCGCAAGCGCACCTTCTCGTCAAAATGAGGATTTTCCAAGGACTCACGAATGAGCTGATAGGACGGCGTATCGTAGTAGAGATTGTTAATGGTCGAATAAGCTCGCTCATCCTCCACCAGATAGCCTTCAAACTCTAGCAATAGATCCAGCAAGGTTTCCTTGGAAATGATGTATTTGGTTTCAAAGCGCTGAAAATGATTTTGAAAAAATTTTTCTGCCATGGGCTTCTCCCCTTTCTATCTTTCTTAAATGTAATGCAATTTTAAAGATGAAAACTTAAAAGAAAGATAAAGAAAACTTAAAGAAAACAAAACATCTCCCTTTTCAGGAGATGTTGATTAGAGAAAAAGTAAACGAATTACAGATAGACTTTTCATCTACATTTTTACAGATTCATAAAAGCACGTGCCCTAAGCTAGCTGTTTTTTATCTGTTCGATAGACCAGAGTACCAAGTGCCATGAAAAGAACTAAAACAAAAGCAAGGAAGATCACCTGAGTACCTATTTGGCCATTCATGGAAATCGTTTGGCGTAAGCCCGATACAGAATAGCTCATTGGCAGCCAAGGGTTGATAACTTGGAAAATCTTACTAGTCAACTCCAGCGGATAGGTTCCTGCACTAGAAGCCAGCTGTAAGAGCAAAAGAATCAGAGAGGCAAAGGCGCCGAGCTTGCTATCCCAAGTAACCAAAGCGGTTACAAGAGCCATAAAGGTCATGCTGGCTAGTACAATCAAACCAAGGGTTGCCCACTCATGGTTAGCAGATAGGCCTATCAAGTGCACAGCACCATAGACCAAAACACCCGCCACGACAGAAATGACTCCATTTACCTCTATACGGGCCTTCAGCCAATCTCGTTTCGTCCTAGGTTCTTGACCCGATGGAAGTGTACTAAAGATGATGTTAGTTGAAATAGCCGCCACAAATAAAGCTACTGAAATCATATAAGGCGCCATCCCAATGCCGTTTTTCTCCACCTTGTTCTCATCTGTCTTGCTCAGTGTCAAAGGATCTGCTAGAGTTTTTGCATTGTCTTCCTTGGTTGAAACAGTTGACAATTTATCGCCTGCATCTGAGAGGCCATTGGACAAATCACTCGTTCCCACAGTAAGTTTAGAGAGATTATCTGTTAAAGCACTGCTGCCATCAGCCAGCTTTTCTGTGCCGCTCGCTAATTGATTGGTCCCATCTGCTAATTTCCCGAAACTAGAGGTCAATTCTGGTGATTTATCTGTTAATTGGGCAGCCCCGTTTGCTAATTTTGTTGTATTTGCTAGCAAATCAGGGTTCTTACTTGCCAAAGCTGATGTTCCCTCAGATAGCTGACCAACTGCATTGGTATAACTTATCACCCCTTGTTCCAATTGTGTCGCGCCAGTCGTTAGTTTATCATTTAAGGTGTCTACACCTGCGACTAGTTGATTGGCTCCTCCGCTTGCTAAACCGAGGCCAGTACTCACCGTTGATAAGCCATTATAAAGGCCATTAATCATGTTAGCTGCCTGTGGCAGAACTTGATTTGATGCACCTTCTAACTGACTAAGTTTTGTTTGACTAGCGCCTTTTATAGTTTCAAGAGAAGTCCTCATTGTATCAACTTCTGATAAAATTGCCTGAGCAGATTGATTACTTCCTGCTTGACTAGCACCGACTGCTGCATCAATCTCAGCCTTAGCCTCACTAGAAAGCCCTTGATAAGCACTGGTCCCTTGGACACTTGCCAAAGCTGCGGCCTTGGCATCCTGATTGTTATTGATAATAGCCTGAGCGGATGTTGCTATGCTAGTCAGTGAAGCCTCAATGCTATCTGTCGAAACAGCTGAGTCACTTGCTGCAGCTTGAATACTAGCATTCAACTGAGTCAAGCCAGTTGCCAAATCATTCACGTTTTGCTGATTGTTAGCTAAGGTTGTATCTACCGATGACTTTAATGTAACCAAGCCAGTGTTCAGATTCGTTACACCTGTTGATAAGGCCTGAACTCCATCTCCTGACTGAGTAAGCTGTTGGACTCCACCCAATAAGTCTGCTGATCGACCCGACAGCTGATTTGCACCTGCGGCCACAGTACTTACACCATTTGCATAAGTGTGTATCCCGTTTGACAAACTACCCAGTCCAGACGATACTTGTGCAACACTCCCAGTATAAGTCTGTAGTCCTGTATTAAATTGAGCTGCACCGGACGATAATTTGCTCGTAGCTTGATTCAGAGTTCTTAAGTTATCTGCAATTGTCCGACTGCCTGAACCTAGTTGTTGACTGCCAGATGCTAATTGCTGAGCACCATCAGATGCCTTAACCAATCCCGTTTTTAGATCTCCCATATTCTTAAATATGGCGCTTGTATAAGTATCCGTCACATTTTGCGCCACCGTCTGCTTCAAAGAAGCCATGGCTGAATCACTCATCTTACCAGCAATAAAACTGTGGCCGCTAGACGTTTGATAGTCAATCTTCATTTGCTTAGGATTATCGGTCAAAATACTAGCTGCACGTTCAGATAAATCACTTGGAAGCGTCACAACCATATAGTAATCACCCTTTTCCAAACCATTTTGAGCATCTTCTTTACTGACGAAGTGAAAATCCAGATTTTTATTTTCCTTGAGGCTGGAAACAACATCCTTGCCTATAGACAAGGTCTTACCACTAGCAGTTACAGCTTTATCCTGATTGACGACCGCCACTGGCAAGTTCGATACCTTTCCATACGGATCCCACATGGAGCTCAAGAAAATAACATTATACAAGGCAGGAATCAAAGAGACTCCTAACATCACAATGATAAAAGTCGGCTTTTTTAAAATAGCTTTCCATTCTCTTAACATGTCTACCTCCTAAAATTATACACAGTGTCCAAATTTCAATAAAATTGATTATACACCAATCGAAAATTATTACAAGTTTATTCTTTAAAAATTGGACACCGTGTCTAATTTTGTTTAAAAAGATTGTAGAGAAGCGGAATAAGTTAGTCCTAGTGTCTTTAATCCCTGAATAATCTGTAAATAAAAGGTATTCTTCCATAGGTAGGTACACAGAAAATCAGTATTATGTTAGAATGATAAGCGAGGTAAATGGAGGCAAGCATCGAGCTCTTAACTTGATGATAGGGTTCCATGTGAAACACTGCTACCAGCAGATGCCTCACATGACAATAGCTCAAGTCAGATTGAGCATAGTAAAGAAAGGTTTAAGACAATGAAAAAAAGAACACTATTTAGCTTATTTTCTCTAGTTGCAGCACTATTTCTGCTGTCAGCCTGCAGTTTGTTTTTGCCACAAAGGTCAAATCGTCCAGCTCAGTCTTCTGAGACTAGAAAGCTAGAAAAGAAAGATAGCTCCAACAAGTCTAAAAGTTTTGACAGCAAAAAATCTGAAACAAAAGAATCTTCATCTTCCAGCAGCTCTGAACATCAAGAGGACGGAAAAGAACAAGAAAAAACCACAGATGGTCTTCCAGAAGATGCCGATCATGCTAAGAAAGATAAGATTTATGCGACTGGCGATGCCAAGGTTTATTACCAATCATATGAATCTGGGGGTTTTGAAGCTCAAATTCCTGAATTTAAAGGATATACCCAAGAAAAAGTTAAAAGTATTTTCGGCGAGCCAGAAAAAGTAAGCACCGACCTCGCTTCTGAATACGAAACCTTCCAAAACAAAGAATTAGAAAATCTGAAGAGGCTGGTTCAAGAGCAAAAAATCAACACCGAACAAGCGCGTGCTTTCTTAGCAGGTGTAGTTGATATTTCTCAAGCATCAAGGTTACAAAACACCTATACGGTTTACTCTTATAAAAATGAACAAATTTCTATTATCTTCTCGCAAGAGGGTGAGTTGCTTTACGTCACTCCCGACCCCGACTACCTCTACTTTAAATAATGCTCAAAACGAAGGCCGAGACTTTGCTTTAAGTCTTGGCTTTATTATTTTACCAGTCTAAGAAACCTAATAAAATAAAATTTTGCCTATCTATGCCTATTTTCGGAATTTAACTCTTTTCCACTTGAAAAACATTTGATATAATAGTACATGGAGAAAAAGAAAAAGTAGTTTGCTATGATAGCTATTAGTTTGAAGAGCAGACTGAGGCTTAGCCTCAAAGGGAGATTTTATGTTAGAAAGCAATAAACGCCGAAAAACCAAGGCTATTATTGAGAGAGCCATGGTTTCACTGCTGCATCAGCAGTCCTTCGACCATATCACTACTGTCCAGTTAGCTCAAGCTGCTGGCATCAGCCGTAGTAGTTTTTATACTCACTACAAGGATAAGTACGATATGATTGAACGTTATCAGCAAAACCTCTTTCATCAACTGGGGTATATTTTTGATAACAATCAGGAGGATATTCAAACTGCGATTACGGAGGTCTTTCAGTTCCTCCAGCTAGAGCCGCTTTTAGCTGCTCTTCTGACAGAAAACGGAACGAAAGAAATTCAAAATTTCCTGCGCCATAAGCTGCAGATGATGCTAGCTGATAGCCTTCAGGATCGCTTTAGCAATCGCATTTACAATCATTTTGAAAAAGAATACAGCCGAGTCTTTCTCGCTAATGCCTTCTTCGGCGTCTGCCAGATGTGGGTTTCCAGAGGGAAAAAAGAAAGTCCTGAACAAATAGCAGAATTTCTTTTAAAAATGATATAAGAAGTTGCTTAAGCCCATCGGGCACACTTCTACTCAAATTTTTGAACAATTAAACAGGGTGTACGAAACCAAAAGAGGTTCTGTTGAACCGCACCCCAAAAGTTAGACAGAAAAAATCTAACTTTTGGGGTGTTTTTAAATGAAATTAACTTATGAGGATAAAGTTCGAATCTATGAACTAAGAAAACAAGGAATCAGCTTAAAGCGACTTTCAGAAAAATATGGGATGAACCTTTCAAATCTTGACTACTTAATTCGATTGATTGATCGCTACGGAATAGATAGTGTCAAAAAAGGG
>NZ_RJMM01000008.1 GCF_003943655.1 Streptococcus sanguinis | reverse complement strand
GATATGTACTCTCTCCTTTTTCTCTTGACATTGTTTTAATATTCTTCCTAATGATAAACCGCTCCCCCATAGTAACGACATCATCATTAATATAATCTACTTTTCTTTTAGGATCATTTTTGATATGTTTCCGAATTTCTTTATCCTCTTCTGGATTTTTACTAACCCATTGAGCTACCAAACCTTTATCACCCAAAAAGACATGATCGCCAATTTCATAATCACCGCTATAAGAATAGATACTATTGTAATAGTCTTCCTTTTCTTTTTTAATTCGCTCGTCCCGATAGTGTTTCCAAACAAAGAAAGCTGCTATAGCAGAAAAAAATAAAAATAATAATGAAAATTTTTTAAAACTCATATATAATCTCCAGTCTATTAATATCTTTTATATTTTAACACACTTAGAATGAGGATTCAAAAAGACCGGTCGCCCAGTCTTTTATCTTGTATTAAAGTTCTTCATCTGTCTTGCAATGTCACGGTTTTGCTCGCGGCGTTTGATGGACTCGCGCTTGTCATAGTCGTGCTTCCCTTTGGCTAGACCCAATAGGAGCTTGGCATAACCGTCCTTGAGATAGACCTTGAGCGGCACCAGCGTCATTCCAGTTCCCTTGGTCTCCTGCTCCAGCTTTTGGATCTGCTTCTTATGCAGCAGCAACTTTCTGCGACGTTCAGGCTCTTGGTTCCAGATATTGCCCTCTTCATAAGGCGCGATATGGACATTGCTGAGCCAGGCCTCACCGTTCTTGATCTGAGCAAAGCCGTCTTTGAGATTGATGCGGGCTGCACGGACGCTCTTGATTTCCGTACCGGTCAGCACCATGCCAGCCTCGATGGTATCTACGATGGTGTAGTCGTGTCTGGCCTTTTTATTTTGCGCGACGACCTTTCCTTCTCCCTTTGCCATGCTTGGCTCCTTTCTTGACTAGTTCCTTGTAAAATGCCTTCTGGCTCTTGCCTTTCTTGGACTTCTTATCTTTCTTATCTCTGTAGACTTTTTCTTTAGAAGAATGGCTGCGCTTGTCATCTTCACGGCGTCTCTTTCTACCTGACTGGCCTCTGCCACTCTTGCTAGTCTTTTCTACCAGGTCAAATTCACTAGGCAGGTATCCAAAGTCAATCTCACCCGTAGCCTTATCCGCTCGGACCAGCTTGATACGAATCTGCTGGCCAACCTTGAAGACCACGCCGGACTTTTCTCCTTGCAGGGTCATAGTCCGCTCATTGTAGCTGTAAAACTCTGGCAGGTTAGTAACATGAATCAAGCCTTCGACCGTATTAGGCAGTTCGACGAAGAGTCCAAACTTAACCACGCTTGAGACCACGCCGTCAAACTCTTCCCCAACGAATTCTTCCATGTACTCAGCCTTCTTCATGGCTTCGACTTCGCGCTCGGCCTCGATAGCCCGACGCTCTCGACTGGAAGACTGACTGGCAATCTCTGGAATCACTTGCTCAAAATGCTCTGCTATTTCTTTAGACTTGCCATAATCCCGTACCATCCGGTGAACCAGAAGGTCTGGATAGCGGCGAATCGGACTGGTGAAATGCGTATAAAACTCCGCTGCCAGACCATAGTGACCGTGATTGTGCTCAGAGTAGCGAGCCTGCTGCATGGAACGCAGAAGCATCATAGACAGGACATCCTCATAAGGCTGGTCTTTGACCGCCTCCATAATATCCTGCAGAGCCTGCTGACTCATAGAGTTAGCCGTCCCGTAAATCCGAATCCCAAAGCTAGAGGCGTAGTCGATGAACTTCTGTACCTTCTCTGCCTTTGGCTCCTCGTGGATCCGATAGATGAAGGGCAGATTTAGCTTAGCAAAATGCTCAGCCACCGTCTCATTCGCCACCAACATAAAGGACTCAATCATGCGCTCAGCAATTCCCCGCTGACGCAGGACAATATCCACTGGGCGTCCTTCTTTATTGACCATGATTTTGGCTTCACTGGTGTCAAAGTTAAGGGCTCCGCGCTTAAAGCGCATGTTTTCCAGAATCTCATGCAGACGCACCATGCTGTCAATGCTAGGCACAATGGTCTTGAACTGCCCAGCTTTTTCCTGATTTCCAGCGATGATATCGTTGACATCACTATAGGTCATGCGAAAGGTCGTCTTGATGACTGTCTGCGTAATGGTATGCTTGACCACGCGCCCCTTGGCATCAATCTCCATGATCGCCGACTGGGTCAGCCGATCCACATTGGGATTGAGGGAGCAGATACCGTTGGACAGGCGCTCCGGCAACATAGGCACCACGCGGTCGGTCACATAGACAGAGGTTGCCCGATTGAGGGCTTCCTTGTCCAGCTCAGAACCTTCTTTGACATAGTAGGACACATCTGCGATATGGACGCCTAGCTCAAAGTTGCCATTTTTCAGGCGCTTGATATGGACAGCATCGTCCAAATCCTTGGCATCCGCCCCATCGATAGTGAAGGTAATTTCATCGCGCAGGTCCAAACGTCCTGCCAAATCACTCTCAGTCGGTGCATCCGGAACTTGTTCGGCTTCTTCCAAGACCTTTTCTGGAAACTCGGAGACAATATCCATGGACTCCAGCACTTCTAATACATCAATACCTGGATCATTGACATGACCAACTACATCGACCAGACTGGCCACAAAGTAATCATGCTTCTTGGTCGGATATTTGTCAATAGCGACCTTGAGCACCTCTGTGCCATCCAGAACTAAGGCTGGTTTTTTAACATAAATAGGCTGGCTGATTTTCTGATTTTTCGAGCGGATATAGCCCGCATACTTGGGCTTTTCCTCATCCAGAACCAGCTGGCCAACTGCTGAAGTCAGGCTGTGCTCCAAAATATCGATAATCTTAGCCTCAGCTGAAGTTCCCTTGATCCGGTCCGCTACCTTGGTGATGACTACTTCCACCGTATCGCCATCAATGGCATGATTGACATCATTGCGGCCGACAAAGAGGTCATCCTCTTCCTCATTCAGGGTGACAAAGCCAAAGCCATTCTTGTGGGCATGAAAAACACCCTTGAGCGTCAGACGCTCTTGCTTTTTCTTCTCATAAAGCTCAATCCGCCCCTTGTCATCAAAGCGAATCTGATGCTTTCTTTCCATCTGGGAGATGGTCTTAACCAAGCTACTAAAGTCCTTGGAAGACTCTTTCCCCAAAGCAGCCGCCAGCTCATCTACGCTGATTGACTCCTTATCATTTAAAATTTCTAATATATCTGTTTTCATTGTTTCTTTCTTATCTGTTTAATTAATAGCATTCCACTAATCAATCACCTTTTTTCTGTACTGCATTAAGCCATTCTCGAAATTCCCATCGCAATGGACTGATGCCAGATAGCTTCTCTCTAATAGCCTCTTGATAACACAAATACCAGTCATAATCATCCAAGCGACTCCAAGCTTGCTTGGGCCTTGGAATACCAAGGAGATTTTCTACACTGTCAAATATATAATTATCTATTGGAATATGTAAATACTCAAATACCCCATCAAATGATTGTACTTCCAGTATATATAAATACTTTATTGTCATATTGATCCATTTTTGTGCTTGTCCGTAAGAAAACTCAATTCCATAACTTTGATAAATCATTTTTATTTCATCGCTAAGTTTCCGATGCCAACTATCAAAAACACTTTGACTCTTGATATGACTCGAATCTAGCCAATCTATTTCTTCTTTTAATACCTTATTGACTTTCTCTCTCATCTCCCATCTATCAGACTGAGGTAAATCATAAAATCTAATTGTTCTCATCATATCGTGATAGGCACTTCTACTTGCAGCTTCTAAAGGATTAGACGTATTCCCAAAATAAGCAAATTTCAAAAAAAGGAGAATGTCTTGATCAACGCTACTCTTTATTATTTTATCAAATTTTTTAGACACTCTTTACTCCCTTACTTACAATTCTTTTACACACATATTCTGAAGACAATAGCTGTTCAGAATGAACTTAATAAAAAACTAAGTTATCCTGATATTTGTCTCTCCCAATGCATTAATTTCTGGAGTTCCAAAAAAATAGGCCAAGACGAAGTCAGAGCCCATTTTATTTACTAGATAATACTGCTAATACCAATGCAATCAGTAGCCAGAAGAAAATCATGATTCCCGTCATACGCTGCATCACAGCTTCAAAACCGCGTGCCTTAGGACGTTCAAACAAATCGTTGGCACTGGCATCAAAGACGTTGCTGGACTGATTTTTGGTTGGCTGCATGAAAATTGCAATGACAATAATAGCTGATAAAATGACTAAAATGGTTAATAATAGGTTGTACATAAATAAAAACTCCTTAAAATCCTATCTATTTTATCATAAAATCTACTTGGATTCAAGATGTAAAGTAACTTTTCTTTCCTTAGGACAATACTTTAAGACCTCAATTTTTTCCGGATGCGTTTTAGTATTTTTGCTGGTCAGATAGTTCTGACTGCCGCAGCTGGAACATTTTAAATTTATTTTAACACGCACTAGATATCCTTCTTTTTAAATAAATTTCGAAAACTAAAGAGATTGGCCAGCATACTGACGGCAACTAACCCTGCTGTTGCATAAAAGACTGAATGATAGCCATAGGCTGCCGCAATGACCGATCCAGACATAGGGCCGACCACCCCGCCCAGATAAAAGAAAATCTGATTATAGCTGANAATCCTAGAGATTCCAAACTTGGGTGTTATCTTACTTAGCAGAGCATTGACACCTGGTATCAGTGCACCTGTTCCTAGGCCAAATAAAAAGCGATAAAAGCCCAGCTGCATAGGGGAGCAAGCATTGGCACAGAGCAGATAAATCAGGATTGAATAGAACTGAGCCAGCACTAGAAGCCGGTGATTGCCGATACGGTCTCCCAAACGCCCCAGAATGCTGGAGCTCATTATGCTGGAAAGTCCCATGCTAGAAACGATGAGACCCGAAACAAAGATCAGATTGTCCTTTTGCCCCAGTTCTCTGACGTAGAGGGCAAGGATAGGGCTGATAGATTGAGCTGCAAACTGGATAACAAAGCTGGTCAGAAAGAGATTAATCAGCATCTTAGGATACCTAAGTTGGCGTAGCAATTCCCTAAAGCCTACCTCTTCTTGTCGGGTCACCGGCACAAAATCCTCCCGAATCAAATAAAAGGTCATCAAGGCTGCCACTAGAAAAAAGCCGCCAATCAGAAGAAAGACATTGCGAATACCGAACATCTCCGCAATCAAACCGCCAATAAATGGCCCCATAAGATTACCCGCAACGACACCGGTCGAGAGAGTTCCCAGAGCATAACCAGTTTTTTCCTTGGGAGCCTGACTGGCAATCAGAGCTGTACTATTGGGAACATAACCAGCGAAAACACCGTTTAGAAAGCGCAGGAGCAAAAGCCAGAAAATATTGGGTACAAAGGCAATGCCGCCCATCGTGAAAACCATGGCAGTAGCTGCACGTATCATCATAGGCTTGCGGCCATATCGGTCCGCTAGACTTCCCCAAACAGGAGAGAGCAGCGCCGCTGAGATTGCAGAGAGTGAAATCCCTAGCCCAGCGTAATACTCCACCTCATGACCTCTGGCACCTAGCTGCTCCACGAAAAGTGGCATAAAAGGCGTCACCAGAGAAATGCTGGCACCAGTCAGGAAGTTCCCAAACCAAGCGACTTTCAGGTTATGTTTCCAGTTTACTTGTGACGTAATAAATCATCTTCTTTCTAATTTCTGCAAAGCATCGCGAAGCTGCTGTCGAGTTTGCTCAAGCGAACCATTATTATCAATCAACACGTCCGCCCTCTTTCGCTTTTCTAGTAGAGATAGCTGCGCTGCTATGCGTTTTTCTGCCTCTTCTTGACTAAGAGAGTTTCGAGTCATAAGGCGACTGAGCTGAGTTTTCTCCGTCACATCCACCAGCCAGATCTGGTCAAACCAGTCCTCATATTGTAACTCAAACAGCAAGGGAAGATCCATAAAAAAGATGTCTTCCGTCTCCGCCAGCAAATCTCGCCTGCCAGCCAGTTCCTCGCGGATAATCTGATTTTGTATTTGACTGGACTGCGCCAAGAGTTCGGGATCCCCAAAAATCATAGCTCCCAGCTTGGGCCGGTCCAAGCGACCATCTTCCTGTAAGATAGCTGGACCAAAAGTAGATAAAAGAGCTTGATAAAGCCGTCCCCCCGGCTCTTGCAGCTCATGCACTACCTGATCCGCATCAATAACCTGATATCCCTGCTGCCTCAAAAACTCTGTCACTGTTGACTTACCCGAGGCAATGCCCCCAGTGATACCGATAATTCTTACCATGGCAGCTACCTCGCTTTCTGACAATGAGGACAGAGATGAGTACCGCGTCCGCCCAGCTTAATTTTTTCAATCGGGCTGCCACATCTGGCACAAGGTTGACCGGTCTTTCCATAGACCTGCAGAAAATCCTGCATCGTGCCGTCTTCACCCAAAGCATTGCGGTAGGTCCGAATGGTCGATCCTCTCTTTTCAATCCCAAACTGCAAAACTTCTATAATCTGCTCACGCAGCCGCTTGACTTCAGTAGGCTTTAGACTATCTGCTGGCCTAGTTGGATGAATCCGCGCCCGCCAAAGGGCCTCATCTACATAGATATTTCCTAGCCCAACGACCAAGGTCTGCTCCAGCAAATAGGGTTTGATGGGCTTCTTGGAACGACCCAAAGCTGCGGCAAAAGGCAGTAAAAGAAAGTCCGCCTCTGTCGGCTCAGGACCAAGCTTTCTGGCAGCAAAATAATCCTCTAGCTGATCCTTTTTCAATAGCTCCATGGTCCCAAACTTGCGGACATCCTCATAAACAAGCGTCCCGCCATCCGTCATCTCGAAAAAGACATGGGCATGCTTGCGCTCAGGCACCGCATCAGGATAAAAAAGATACTTGCCTTCCATTCGCAGATGAGAAACCAGCACTCCGCCTGTCAGGTAAAAGAGCAAATACTTGCCCCGACGACCAATCTTTTCAATGGTCTGACCTGGCAAGTCATGAACAAAGCTGTCCACTCCCGTACCAATCATCTTAGCATAGCGGACCTGCACTTGATCAATCGTCTGGCCAACAACCAGACGCTCCAAACCCCGTCGAACCGTTTCCACTTCAGGTAATTCAGGCATAAAGCTCCTTTCTATATTCTATTTATTAGTCAGAAATATACTCTAAAATATCAGCAGGCTGACAATCCAGCGTTTCACAGATAGCCAGTAAGGTCGCAAAGCGAATACCTTTAGCCTTACCTGTTTTTAGAATAGACAAATTTGCTTGTGTAATGCCAATAATTTCCGCCAATTCTTTAGAGGTCAAGCCTTTTTTTTCCAATACTTTATCTAAATTAACTTTGATTTTTCCCATCACACAAAACCATCTACATCTTCTTGAATTGTCTTCCCGTTTTTTATGACAAGATGCAAGACCCCTAAGACAATTACCAAAGCCAGACTATCAATATAGGGAAGAAATATATTATCTACAAACTCTATCCAAGATTGTATAGAGTTTTGACCGATAAAAATATCCCATATGATACTTCCAATAGGTAAGCAAGTGACTAAAATCAACATGTATCTGCTAAGCCTATAACTTTCATCTGTAAAAAGTTGATGGTTTATCATGCTGTGTAAAAATCTTCGAATCAGTCCAAAAAGCAAAATCGGAAGCAAACCCAGCCAAATCATTTCATAAGATAACCTTAATAATTCTGCAATTGGAGTAGTAGTTGATTGCCAGTTATAAATTATCAAGACAATGGCTACAAAACCTCTAGCTAAAAACCAGAAAGTACAAAATATTTGTACCAAACAAGTAATTATGGTTATTACTTGTTTCAAAATTCGCATCTTCATAGCTTACCTCCTTATTGTTTTACGATAATTTATCCTTACAATTATTATAAAACAATAATTTAACTAGGTCAAGAAATATTGTAAAACAATAATTCAATCAAACTATGCAGCATGTTGTTCTAAATAAATGACATGCTCATAGTAAGCTATCAAAGCCCCATAGCAAAGCTGTCTGAAAAATACTCATCCAGCATCAGGCGGTGTTTATCCGATACATTTTCCAGCTCTGCTATTTCTTCTTTAGAAAAAAAGCCTAAACGCAGTGTTTCCTCGTTGTGAAAATTGGAAATATCAAAATTCTCCAATGCCTGCAATTCATACAGAAAGACAACCGTCTGCACTTTGTCACCATTAGGATAAGATTCATCAAAATTAGTGTAAACATTCATCAAGCGCTTGGCTTCAACAGAAATGCCTGTCTCTTCGTAAAATTCACGCACGGCTGCTTGCAGAGAAGTTTCCCCAAGTTCCATAGCTCCTCCAGGAATCGCCCATGTTTTCTTATCACCTCGCAACTGCAAAAGCACACGACCGTCCTCGTCTGCCAGAATTCCACCAGCAAAATTCAGAATAACCTTATCGTGCCCCACCTTGGAGCGAATATAGGAAATATAGTCCATATCAAAATCCTTTCAATTTCTCTGGGAAGGCAGCGTTTTGAAAGAAATAGCGCAGCAGCTGAATATGCGTATCCACATCACTAAAAAGACAAGCATGCCCTTTGTCAGGATAATAGGCCCATTCAGACCTAGCATTTTTCTGTGCCAACATGCGGTGCCAGTCATGAATAGTTTCGGCTTCTTTCCCACCTGAAACAAAGAAAGCAGGATTGGAAAGATTTATATCAACTATAAATCTGATCTCCTTATCTTTCGTCATCAAGAGATAAAATCTCCAAGTACATATCCAATCTTTCATTGATATATTTGGCAAATAAATCCTCCATTGCCGATAAACTTCCTTTTGAATGAAAGTCATCAAATGCTTGGTAATAGGACAATCTATCCGTAAATTTTATATCAATCGGTGGATAGCCCGCCTTCATCAACTCCAAATTCACCAAGAGCCTACCCGTTCGCCCATTGCCGTCAATAAAGGGGTGGATATTCTCAAAGGCAATATGAAACTGGGCTAGCTTGGTCACCATATTTTCCTGACTAGCTGCATAGTCCACTAGGAGCTTTTCCATCAATGGAGCAATCATATACGGCTGAGCCGGTTCATTGGCTGATCCCATGATGCGCACTGGGACTCTCCGATAAATGCCTCGGTCATTTTTTTTATCCGCTAATACTAGATAATGAATATCCTTTATCATCTGTTCCGACAAAGGCTGGTTCTCCTCAACAAGCCTTTGAACATACAGAAAAGCCTCCTGATGACCGATTGCCTCCATATGATCTTTTAAAGGCTTTTGGTCAATAGTCAATCCACGCAGGACCAAATCTGTCTCTCGCAAGGTCAGAGTATTGCCCTCAATGGCATTTGAGTTATAAGTATATTCGACTGTGAACTCTTCATTCAGCCGCTCCAACTCTCCATCCGTCAAAGGGCGAAGTTTTGATAACTGCATCATCTTTTCATCAATCAAAGGCAAGAGACTCTCTGCTTTCTTATAACGGCCATCCGCTGGCTTTCTGGCATCTGAGGGAATCCTCCACAAACGCCCTTCTTGGACAGCACCCTGAATCTTTCCCTGACTGCACAGAGACCGAACTCGACGATCAGAAATCCCCCAGAGATCAGCTGCCTGCCTCACTGTCATATACATGAACACTCCTCACTTTCTCCCTCTATTATACCATAGTCCGGAACAATATAAGGAATAACGGAACAATATTTACAGATTAACGGAAGGATAGCAAATATTTAATAACGTAATATCAACAATTTTCTATCTTGCTGCTAGTTTGTAGTAAAAAGAGATAACAAAATGTTATGCTCTCTTTCACTGCTATTTCAAACATAATTTTTCCAAGCTTGCTTAGAAAACCTCAATACTCCTTCTTATTATAGCCAAAGTCCGCTAAGTCCAGCTTCTTGTCCCGCCAGTTTTTCTTGACCTTGACCCAAGTTTCTAGGAAGACCTTGTCCCCCAGCATAAGCTCAATATCGCGCCGAGCCATGGAGCCGATTTTCTTCAGCATGGATCCGCCTTTACCGATTATAATGCCTTTTTGGCTGTCACGCTCCACCATGATAGTCGCTCGGATATGGACCTTGTCCGTCTCCTCGTCTCGCTTCATACTGTCAACAACCACCGCGACTGAGTGGGGAATTTCCTCCCGCGTCAGCATCAAAACCTTCTCCCGAATCATCTCTGACACTAGAAAGCGCTCTGGATGGTCGGTAATCTGGTCTTCTGGGAAATACTGGAAGCCTTCCTCCAAATTCTCACTGAGGATGTCAACCAGACGGGAAACATTATTACCCTGCAGGGCTGAAATCGGCACGATTTCTTTGAAGTCCATCTGCTGACGGAAATCATCAATTTGCGCTAAAAGCTGATCCGGATGGACTTTATCAATCTTATTAACCACCAAAATAACTGGCACCTTAGCCGCTTTCAAGCGCTCGATAATCATGTCATCGCCCTTGCCACGCGGCTCATCAGCCGGCACCATGAAGAGGACAGTATCCACCTCACGCAGGGTACTGTAAGCTGCTTCTACCATGAAATCACCTAGAGCCGTCTTGGGCTTGTGGATTCCCGGCGTGTCGATAAAGACAATCTGCTCCTTATCCGTCGTGTAAATCCCCATAATTTTATTGCGTGTGGTCTGAGCCTTATCGCTCATGATGGCAATCTTTTGCCCCATAACATGATTCAAAAAGGTTGATTTCCCAACATTAGGACGTCCTAAAATAGCTACAAAACCTGATTTAAAAGTCATTATTTTACCTCTATTATTTCCATAAAAACAGCAGAAAATCGGCAGTCTCCCCCGATTTTCAAATCTTTAAAAAATCCAATCCCAAATCTTGGGAACAAAAATAATCAGTCCCGTCACAACAGCAAAGCCAGACACGACCAGAACAGCTCCCGCCGCCATATCCTTGGCATTCTTTGCCCGCATAGAAAAGTGGTAATCGCTGGCCAGATCCACGACATTTTCAATAGCAGAATTGACAATCTCAAAGGCAATGACCAGAAAAATGCTCAAAAAGAGAAAGAGCCATTCTATCGCGGACAAGTCAAAAATCAGTCCCGCAACTATCACTGCCAAAGCCGAAATGACATGCTTGCGCAGATTGCGCTCCTCTTTAAAGGCTGTAAAAATACCGGTTAAAGCAAATTCCAGACTCGAGACCACATCTCGGTTTTTCCATTTGCGTTTGTTATTTCCTTGTGAGTCCATAAGCAGTTAAAATTTCTTCCTGTAAACCAAACATTTCTGCTTCTTCTTCCGGCGTATAGTGATCATAGCCGTTGATATGCAGAAAACCATGCACTGCCAAAAAGCCCATCTCCCGCTCAAAGCTGTGGCCGTATTCTTCAGCCTGCTCACGGGCCTTGTCCACTGAAATGAACAGCTCGCCGATATAGGCGTCAAAATCTTCCAGCATCTCAGCTAGCTCAGGGTGGTCCAGTAAATCCTCCTCGTCAACAGCGATGTCCAGCTCAGGCTTATACTCCAAGCTAATCACATCCGTCGGCCGATCCGTATCTCTATATTCTAAGTTGAGTTCATGACTGCGCTCATTGCTGACAAAAGTCACAGCCATTTCCTTCTTTTCTTTGCCCGTTTTCTGGGCCGCAAACTCCAAAATTTCCTGAGTCTGTTTAAGAATCTCTTCCGAAACCTGACCCGTTTCATCTACCATTTCGATATACATATCTTACCCGCTTTGCTAGTATTACCTTATTATATCATATTTTGGCTCACTTTAGGGAGACGAGGGCAGGGTTTTGGAAAATAGCAGAGCAGATTTGTCAACCTCTCACCGCAAAGACAAAAGCAGCTATTTTTATTTTGTCCCTCCTCAAAACTTTGCCTTTCACTACTTACTATCATTGACAAAAAGAAAAGGCTGGGAAAACCCAACCTTATCCTACAAGATGCTAATTGCCGGGATCGAACCGGCGACCTCATCCTTACCATGGATGCGCTCTGCCAACTGAGCTAAATCAGCGTACCTATCTAATATATCATGTAGATAGGTGCTTGTCAATATCCTTTCTCATTTTTTTACAAAATAATCTTCCTTAGTCAGATAGTAATGGATCCGCGTCACAATGCGGCCTTTCTCATGCTTGTCTAGTGATGCGTAAGGCTCTTCGTGGGAATATTTCATACCAGACTTGACCATAACCCTGCCAGATTCTGGATTGTCCACATCGTGCAGCGCCACAAGTTTGTTCATCCCGATTTCCTCAAAAGCCAGCTTGATGACTGCGCGGTTGGCCTCTGTCGTGTAGCCCTGATTCCAGTATTTTTTATTGATTACATAGTCGATAGCCGCCGTTTTCAAGTCCAGCCTGATCTTATGCAGATCAATCGTCCCGATGAATTTGCCGCTATCTTTCAATTCTATTCCCCAGCGCCCCAGAGGATTGGCCAGATAAAAGAGAGCGATATTATTGCGTGTTTCTTCCAGGCTTTTATTTGTCTCAAAAGTATAGCGAGTATTTTCCTCCTCCGAAGCATACTCAAACATCGCCGAGGCATCGTCCAAGGTCACCGGACGCAGAATCAGCCGCTCAGTTTCCAGTCTGGCATGATGAGCCAGTTTGACATAGATATTTTCCATCAGGACCTCCTAGATTTTCTTAACAGAATAGCACAATTCACTGATGAAAGCAAACCACTCTGATTTTTTCTTGATTTTTGAAACGTTTTCCTATACAATAAAAACATCTTAAAAAAGGAGCATATTTTTTATGTTAATCGGTATTCCAAAAGAAATCAAAAACAATGAAAATCGTGTAGCTCTGACACCAGCTGGTGTTCATAGTCTCGTTGGCAAAGGCCATGAAGTTCTGATTGAGACGAATGCTGGTCTGGGATCTGGCTTTGCCGATGCTGACTATGAAAAGCAAGGTGCAAAAATCGTCTCTACTGCTGCAGAAGCTTGGGCAGCTGAGCTCGTGGTCAAGGTCAAAGAACCTCTGGCAGCTGAATATGGATTCCTCCGTGATGACCTCTTGCTCTTTACCTACCTGCATATGGCTGCCGCTCCTGAGCTAGCAGATGCTATGACTAGTGCTAAGACAACTGGTCTGGCCTACGAAACTGTTCGCGATCAAGATGGACAACTGCCACTCTTGGTACCTATGAGTGAGGTAGCGGGCCGGATGGCTGTCCAAATCGGAGCCCACTTCTTGACTAAGAGAGAAGGCGGATCTGGCGTACTTCTCGGTGGTGTACCGGGCGTTCCGAAAGGGAAAGTTACCATCATCGGCGGCGGTGTTGTAGGAACTCATGCTGCTCGCATTGCTCTAGGACTAGGTGCCCAAGTGACTATTCTGGATATCAGCGCTAAGCGTTTGTCTATCCTAGAAGATGTCTTTGGCCATCAAATCCAGACCCTCATGTCTAATCCTTTCAATATCGAAGCCAGCGTTCGAGAAGCAGATGTCGTGATCGGTGCTGTTCTTATCCCTGGAGCCAAGGCTCCGAAACTGGTAACAGACGATATGGTTAAGCAAATGCGTCCAGGCTCTGTTATTGTAGACGTAGCCGTTGACCAAGGCGGTGTCATTGAAACAGCCGACCGAGTGACGACCCACACCGAGCCTGTCTATGAAAAACACGGTGTCCTCCACTATGCAGTTGCTAATATCCCTGGGGCCGTAGCCCGTACCTCTACTATCGCCCTTACTAATGTCACCCTTCCTTATGTGGAGGCTTTGGCAGGGAAAGGCTTCAAACAAGCCATTGCAGATGACCAAGGCCTGCGCCAAGGTGTCACAACCTACCAAGGTCACATCACCAGTCAACCAGTTGCAGAAGGTCTCAACAAAGACTACACATCTATTGACGAACTCGTTTAGTTGAAAATTTCAACTTTAAAATCAATCCCACAAAAAAGAGCAGAAATAAATCTGCTCTTTTCGTATGTTATTCTGTTTCTTCTATATCTGATTCACTAGCTTTAACAGGAGCTGGTTCGTAAGCTCTAATAATCTCCGCTACCACTGGATGACGAACGACATCCTTAGCTGAGAAATGGACAAAGTCAATCTGCGAAATGTTTTTCAATTTCTCTTGAGCGTCAATAAGCCCAGATTTGACATTGCGAGGCAGATCGACCTGACTGATGTCTCCATTGACAATCATCTTGGACTGAAAGCCCAGACGTGTCAGAAACATCTTCATCTGCATGATGGTGGTATTCTGTGCCTCGTCCAGAATCACAAAGGCATCATCCAGCGTCCGCCCACGCATATAGGCTAAAGGTGCAATCTCAATGATTTCTCGCTCCATAAGGCGCGTCGTCTGGTCCTTGCCCAAAATCTGATACAAGGCATCATAGACCGGACGCAGATATGGATCCACCTTCTCCTTAAGGTCACCAGGCAGAAAGCCCAGACTCTCACCAGCTTCAACCGCTGGCCTTGTGAGGATAATTCGCTTGACCTGCCCACGCTTGAGAGCTGTCACGGCCAAGGTCACCGCCAGAAAGGTCTTCCCTGTTCCGGCTGGCCCGATACCAAAGACAATATCATGATTTTTAACACTGTCAACATAGATCTTCTGCCCCAGAGTCTTGACCCGAATCGGCTTGCCATAGCTGTCCTTGATGATTTCTTCTTCGTAAAGAGCTACAAACTTATCAATTTCATCATTTTTGACCATGGTAATGGCTGTCACAACATCGGGTGTGCCAATTGTCATGCCACGATTGACCAAGACCAAGAGAGCCTGAATGACCTTTCGAGTCTCCTCGCAGGCAGCCTCCGTACCCAAAATCTGCACAATCTCGGTTCGGGCATGGATGGTTACCTTCAATTCCTGCTCCATTAGGCGCAGATGGCGTTCATTAGAGCCAAAAAGATGAAAGGCATCATCTGGATGGCCCAGTTGCAATTCTACTGAATGTTCCTGCAAACAAAGAACCTCTCTATTTTTTTTATTAAATGAATTACCTTTATTATATCAAAGCAAGCAGAAAATGACTATCCCTAGCCACTATCCACTTAATGGGCTTGATATTCTTCCCAAATAGCATCAAACTCGCCAAGGTTAAAGGAAAAATTTGCATGCTCCTCTAGAAATCGACTGACCTCATCAAAATCATCCGTATGCTTGGGAAAGGCTGTATCCTGAAAAGCCAAATCCGCCAAAATAGCCTTTGGCTCCTTGCTCTTAGGATTGCGCTCTGTCATCAGCCAGCTGTAAAAAGATTTTCTCATAAGTTCCTTTCATTTCTTTAAGATCGTATCCTTCCAGGCATAAACTCTAGATACGTGATTCTTTATCCTCACACCAACTCCGTTCCAGTCGGGTCCTGCTTGATTTTACCAGCCTTCATCAGCCCACCCAGAGCTTTTTTAAACTGGCCTTTGGAAATGCCAAAGGTAGCCTTGATGTCGTCTGGTGAAGACTTATCGTTCAAGGTCATGAAGCCGCCATTGCTCTCCAGATAGGTCAGAATCATCTGGGCATCGTTTTCCAGCATTTCAAAGGAACGAGGCTTGAGGGAGAGGTTAAGCGTGCAGTCTACTTCACGGAAGCCAATCACCCGTGCGTCCAAGACCTGCCCGAGACGAGGCTCTGCATAACGCTCGCTTGGATGAATGAAGCCCAGCATATTATTCTCCGGCAGGTAGACAAAAGTGCCAGAAAGCTTGAGCCGATAAACGATGGCTGGCCAGTTTTGATTTTGCATGTTATTGTAGGCAGGACGGGCCAGACGCTGGAAATCCTCCTGATAAGCCAGTTGGCCCCAGATACGGTCTTTCTTATCTACTTCCAGACGGATATAAAGGCGGTCACCCTTTTTTGGCCAGAGTTCCTTGATTTCTGGCAAGATGTCAAGTGACACAACGATTTGCTTGTCCGGCAGACCAGTATCGACAAAGACGCCTAAATCCTTGCGGACCTCCGTTACTGTTCCCCAGCCAAACTGGTCTTGAGTAGCTGTCACTTCAATAGTTGTCAAGCGAAGCTTCTGCTTCATATCGCTGTAGGCAAAGCCTTTGACAGACTGACCTAGCTCATGCGCTCCCTCTTCCTTAGAAAGAGCGTAAACCTGACCATCCTTTTGAACAAAGTAAAAGCGATCATTTTCATCCGTGATGATACCCACAATGAAGCTGGCAAGATTTGTATTCATATAGACCTATTTTCTACCTTGCTTCTTCAAACCGAGCAAGGATTTTTGATGTTAAAACAACTCAGTCAGCCAAAGCCAACTGAGTTTTGATTCTGATAAAAATGTTAAACTTCTAAAAGTTCTTTTTCTTTATTTGCTGTCATCTCATCGATATGTTTGACAGCATCGTCCGTTACTTTTTGAATATCCTTTTCCAAGGTCTTCAAGTCGTCTTCAGTGATTTCTTTAGCTTTTTCTTGCTTCTTAGCTTCGTCCATAGCATCGCGGCGAATGTTACGGATAGCAACTTTAGCATTTTCACCGACCTTTTTCACTTCTTTAGCTAAGTCACGGCGAGTTTCCTCTGTCAGAGCTGGAATGACCAGACGAATCACAGAGCCATCGCTGGCTGGCGTAATCCCGAGGTCAGAAGCATTAAGCGCGCGCTCAATGTCCTTGATAGAAGACTTGTCAAAAGGTGTCACCAAAAGAACACGCGCTTCCGGAATCGTAATCGATGCGATTTGGTTGAGCGGAGTTTCTACTCCATAGTACTCGACATGGATGCGGTCCAAAAGGCTGGCATTAGCGCGGCCTGCACGGATGCTACCAAATTCACGAGCCAGACTTTGGTGCGAGTGGGTCATTCTTTCTTTTGCTTTTTCTACAATTGCATTTGCCATGAGTTTCTAATCTCCGTTCTTATAATTTATTTGATACTGTTGTTCCGATTTGCTCACCGATAACAACGCGTTTGATATTGCCCGTCTCATTCATGTTAAAGACAACCAAGTCAATATCATTGTCCATAGACAAGGTCGAAGCCGTTGAGTCCATAATCCGCAGTCCCTTGCTGATGACATCTCGGTGAGTCAGCTCATCAAACTTAACAGCGGTCTTGTCTTTCTTAGGATCGGCATTGTAAACACCATCCACACCATTTTTAGCCATAAGAATCGCATCTGCTTCAATCTCTGCTGAACGTAAGGCAGCGGTTGTATCAGTTGAAAAATAAGGAGAACCAATACCAGCACCGAAAATGACGATACGGCCTTTTTCCAGATGACGAAGAGCCCGACCTCGGATATAAGGTTCAGCTACCTGCTGCATAGCAATCGCAGTCTGCACGCGCGTATCTACACCGACTTGCTGCAGCGAATCCGCCATTACCAGCGCATTCATGACAGTGCCTAACATACCAGTATAATCGGCCTGCACACGATCCATACCCGCTTCTGCTGCCGGCTCACCCCGCCAAAGGTTTCCACCTCCGATAACCAGAGCAATCTGAACTTCCAAATTGTGAACTTCTTTGATTTCTTCCGCCATCTTCTGAACGGTTTGAATATCAATACCAACGCCTTTTTCACCGGCAAGAGCTTCACCCGACAACTTAATCAAAATACGCTTATACTTAGGTTCTACCATTTTTTTACTCCTTATTTTATCTGTACTATTTTACCACATTTTGAGATTTTTATATAGTTAAATCACCGAAATTTTTCTTTTTTCCTTTTTGTAAAATAGCAGAGCAGATAAGCTCATTTCACAGAAAAACCAGCCCTATCATCAGATAGGACTGGGAATAAATACTTTAATCATCTTTTGCTAGGTCTACTCACTGCTTGAGCGACTGTTTCTTTTCTCGCTTAGCCAAGATTGGCAGGATGACACCCAGACTGATTAAGACGATTGGGGTCAAAATATTGGTCAAGAGAGAGAATTGCCAGCCAGCAGGGTCTGTAGCATAGTCTACTTTGGGAACCATCCCTAAAATGCAGGCAAAGGCTGTAAAGAGGAAACACCAAGCTCCGATGGCAAAACCAACTTTTGGATTTTTGGTAAATTTGTACTCTGCATTCTTGTACTTCTTCCAGGCCTTATTTAACATCATGAAGGCAAGGAAAACCCAGAGATACCGCATTGGCATAACGATAGAGTTGAGATTGGTCATCCATTTGACCAGACCGTCAATTTCTTTGATTCCAAAGATAGGCAGAATAATCAAGAAGCTAACCAAAATCCCTGTCAAGATGTAACCGTTAATGAGGACTCCTTTTGATGTCCGCTTGCGCAGCCAGCTTGGGACAAACTCTTCATCAGCATTATTGAGCATGATTTGCAGCGGAGCGTCGATAGAGAAAGCCAGTGCTGCAATCTGTCCAACCATATTGGTCAGGGCATAGATGACTACTAGTACATTGCCCACTCCCCAGTAGTTGCCCAGCTTTTGGAAGGCTTGATAAGCGCCGTTTCGCATCAAATCCTCAGGAATATTGCTGCCATCAAAAAGCATGCCCATAGCTAGAGAACCCAAGATAGCAGAAGCACCAACCATGACAGCCATAACAATCATCCCCTTTGGAAATTCCTTGGCTGGATTGCGTGTTTGATTAACGTAAGGAGAGATTTTCTCTGCTCCACCGACCGCAAAGACTAAGAGAGAGATAGTCGTGAAATAAGAAAAATCAAAGTTGGGAATATAGGTGCTGAGCTTATCCATATTGGCCGTCGCAAACTGCATGTCAGGCTTGATAAAAGGCGCCCCGACCGCTAAAAGAACGAAGAGGAAGGACATAATCAGCATGGCACTGCCAGCTAGCCCCCCAATCACCTTGAGAGTTGACAGTCCCTTGGTAGACAAGTAGAGAAAGGCACCGAAAATCAGCAAGCTAAGAATAACGATCCAGTGAATATCAAGACCGCTCAAAAAGTCTCCATTCCCCTGAATAGCCCAGCCCAGCGGAATCAAAACTCCCTGTGGCTTTTGAGCCAGATAAGGAATATGCACCACCCAGTAAGTCCAGGCCGCAAAATAAGCCAGCCGCTTGGTAGAGGTTTTCTCCACCCAGTCACTGACACCGCCTCCACTCTCCTTGAAAGTTGATCCAAGCTGCCCCACGATGAGGGCATAGGGAATAAAGTAAATTGCAAGGATAAGAATCCAAGAAACAATTACCGAAATGCCCTGCTGGGAATAGTTGTTTACCACATTTCCCAGACCCCAGACCATATTAAAAGCAATCAGAGATACCATCAGCCAGGTTAGCTGGTTCTGATCTTTTTTCATGACACCGTCTCCTTTTGTTATAAATTAAATTGATTCTATAACATTATAACATGTTTCTTTGCAATTGTAACCGCTATCATCATTTTTATTTCAAAAAAAGAACGACCCGAAGGCAGTTCTATTCAAATTCTTAAAGTGAGTTTACGTCAACCTTGATACCAACACCTTGTGTAGTAGTGATAGTCAGGTTCGTTACGTAAGTACCTTTAGCAGTAGCTGGTTTCGCTTTTTGGATTGTGTCGTTGAAAGCTTTGAAGTTTTCAACCAACTTGTCAGCTTCAAATGAAACTTTACCAATGATAGCTTGTACATTACCTGCACGGTCTGCACGGTAAGTAATCTTACCACCTTTAGACTCTTCAACTGCTTTTGCAACGTCCATTGTTACTGTACCAGTCTTAGGGTTTGGCATCAAGTTACGAGGTCCAAGGACACGTCCAAGGCGACCTACAAGTGCCATCATGTCAGGTGTAGCGATTACTACGTCAAAGTCCAACCAACCGTCGTTGATTTTTGCAACCAGGTCATCTTCACCAACGAAGTCTGCACCAGCAGCTTTCGCTTCTTCTGCTTTAGCACCACGTGCGAAAACAAGAACGCGTGAAGTTTTACCAGTTCCGTTTGGCAATACCATTGCGCCACGGATTTGTTGGTCAGCTTTCTTAACGTCGATGTTCAAGTTGTAAGCAACTTCTACAGTTGCGTCGAATTTTGCAAAGTTAGTTTCTTTTGCAAGTGCTACAGCTTCTTCTACGCTGTATGCTTTTGTGCTGTCGATTTTTTCAAGAGCAGCACGAAGTTGTTTGCTTTTTTTAGCCATTTTATCTTTCTCCTTGTAAGTGGTTCAATCGATTTTCATCTCCCACGTCACTCGTCAATCTGATCAAGTGTAGTGCGGGCAAATGGGATGAGCGTTATTGATTAGTCAACAACAGTGAATCCCATAGAACGAGCAGTACCTTCAATCATACGCATTGCAGACTCGATGTTTGCAGCGTTCAAATCTGGCATCTTAGTTTCAGCAATTTCTTGTACTTGCGCACGAGTAACTGTTGCAACTTTCGTCTTGTTTGGTTCACCAGAACCTTTTTCAACACCTGCAGCTTTCTTCAAAAGAACAGCAGCTGGTGGAGTCTTAGTCACGAAAGTGAATGATTTATCTTCGTATACTGAGATAACAACTGGAATAATCATACCAGCTTGGTCAGCTGTACGAGCGTTGAACTCCTTAGTGAATCCCATGATGTTGATACCGGCTTGACCAAGCGCAGGACCAACTGGTGGAGCTGGAGTAGCTTTACCAGCAGGGATTTGCAATTTTACAAGTTTTTCGACTTTTTTAGCCATTTTTAAATCCTCCTTTGTGGTTTTGGCGGTAAATAAAGATTTTTACCTCCCACAAGTATGCTTTTCGCATACCTTTCTATTATACACTAAACTTTGTTAAATGCAAAGAATTTTATCTTCTTTTTTGAATTTTTTGTGGTAAAATAATCTTATGACACTATTAAAGATTGCTTCGATTTTATTTATCTTTTTAACTTTGATTTTAACCACTATTACAGTGCGAGTTTTTCAATTAAGAAAATACGGTTTAAACTTTGCGGACTTGGCTTTTCCGCTTTTTGTTGTGGAATTTTATATCATTTCAGACAAGGCCTACTATCATAGCTTGCTGCCCCAGCTGACCCTAGCTCTCTCAGTTCTCACTATCGCTATCACCATCTATTTTCTCAAGAAAAAACGAAGCTTCTACTATCCTAAGTTCTTTAAGTTCTTCTGGCGGGCTGGTTTTCTTTTGACCTTCTTCATGTATCTAGCCATGGTCATCGGACTCTTTTTGTAACAATGTCAAATAAAACCCATCGGTTATCAGATAGCCGATGGGTTTTTCATATGTGAGATTCACAAGTCATTCTTTTACCGAGAAAAAGGGACCTTCCGATGCTCCTAGTCTTATTCGTGAATCTCCAGAGGCAGGCCGTCCGGATCAAAGAAGAAAGCCATCTTACGACCGTCGAAGTCGTCATAGCGCAACTCGGTATGAGGAATCTCCAAACGGTCAAATTCCGCTAGCGTTTCTTCGACATTTGTTACTCGGAAAGCCAGATGCCTCAGACCAGTATGCTCAGGATGTGGCAGGGCTGGCCGCTTAGGAGCTTCTTCCTTGATGAAAATTTCCAGAGTCAGATTTCCCTTGCGGACATTAAAGAGAATATCCTGTTTGTCTGGTCGGTGGTGCTCATCCAGCATATCAAAGCCCAGCTTGTCCACATAAAACTCCCTGGTCTTGACATAATCATGACCGATGATAGCTATATGGTGAATGGTGTCTAGTTTCATACCTTCTTTTCCTTCCCTTGGCAATGTGTAAGTAGAGAAAATCTGCCGGCTGACTGCTGGCAGATTTGTTTTTATCAAATGATTATCTTGCTAGCAAACTAGTGAAAATAAAGATTAATTAGTCTGCAAAACCTTTCTTGGCTTGGTTCCTTCGGCTGGACCGATAACGCCAGCTGCTTCAAGTTCTTCCATAAGACGAGTGGCCCGATTAAAGCCGACCGAGAGTCGTCGCTGAATCATAGAAGCGCTAGCTTTCTGAGTCTCGATAATCAAGGCCTTGGCTTCTTCAAAGAGAGGATCGCCTTCATCGTCGCCTCCACCAGGATCAAAATCATTTTCAGATACTTCGCCAGGATCAAAACTGTCATCATAGTCAGCTTCAGCTTGATTCTTGACAAAGGCTACGATTCGCTCCACATCTTCATCTGAGATAAAGGAACCCTGCAAACGAACCGGGTGGTTTTCATCAATAGGCTTAAAGAGCATGTCTCCTCGACCCAAGAGCTTTTCCGCCCCATTTTCATCCAGAATGGTCCGACTGTCTGTCCCGCTGGACACAGCAAAGGCGATCCGAGAGGGTACATTGGCCTTAATCAGACCCGAGATAACATCTACTGACGGTCGCTGGGTAGCCAGAATCATGTGAATCCCAGCCGCACGCGCTTTTTGTCCCAAACGAATAATGGCGTCTTCCACTTCCTTGCTGGCCACCATCATCAGGTCAGCCAGCTCGTCCACGATGACGACGATTAAAGGCAGGGGAACTTGCTTGTACTCTGATTGGGCATTGTACTCAGCTACTTTAGCATTGTAGCCGGCAATGTTGCGGGCACCAACCTTGGAGAAGAGTTCATAGCGGTTTTCCATCTCGTCCACAACTTTCTGCAGGGCGCGGCTGGCCTTGCGAGGATTAGTTACGACTGGGATAAGCAAGTGGGGAATGTCATTATAAACGGACAGCTCCACCATCTTAGGATCCACCATCATAAACTTGACTTCATCAGGTCTGGCCTTCATGAGAATGCTGGCGATAATACCGTTTACGGCCACAGATTTCCCAGAGCCAGTAGAGCCCGCTACCAAGAGATGGGGCATCTTAGCCAAGTCAAAGGAGCGGATAGAGCCGTTGACAGCCTTACCAAGCGGGATTTCTAGGAGCTTACTGGCATCCGTCTTAGACTGGTCCCAAAGTTCTCGGAAAGTTACGGTCGCAACTTCAGAATTGGGCACTTCAATTCCGACTAGGGATTTTCCAGGAATCGGCGCCTCAATCCGTACATCCTTAGCAGCTAGGGCAAGAGCCAAGTCATCAGCCAGATTGGAAATCCGATTGACCCGAACACCGACAGCTGGCTTGACCTCGTACTTAGTGACGGAAGGTCCGATTTCAGCCCGCTCAACAGCAGCCTTGATGCCAAAACTAGCAAAGGTCTCTTCCAAAATCTTAATATTGTCTCGGACAATGCGTTTTTCCTTGGACTGGTTTTTAGGCTTGTCAGGCGCAAAGAGATTGATGGTCGGCAGCTTATAGTCCAGACTTTCCTTAGCGGTAAAATCCACTTCAACATCTGCATCTAAGTCTGCCTCCTCCGTCTCTTCTTCACGACCAAAGTCCAGAGGCTCATGAGGGTCATACTCTCCTAGTTCGTCATAGTCTGTCTCGTCAAAATCCACAGCTGTATCTGACAAGTCCTCGTCATCTAAAATCTCTCCTGTTTCAGGATCGACATCAGGTTCTTCTTGCTCTACTTCAATAGCTTGCATAGCTGCCTGTGCAGCTTTTTCTTCTTGCTCAAGGAAACGGAGCTGTCGCTTTTCTTCCTGCTTCTCTCTCCAATTTTGAAAGGCTACCATAGCCTTTTCTGAAATGTCATAGATAGACCAAGGGCTCATAAGCAGACCGCCTAAAAGAATGAGTAGCAGGCCGAAGAAATAGGAGCCGATATTTGAAAAAAGGAAAGAGATAGGTGCGTATAAGAGAGAACCCAGCAGGCCGCCACCCGCGAAGGAGCTGACCTTAAAGGCTGTCAGATCAGTCAAGACCCTGCCTAGAGTTGTGGATAAGACAGCTGCCCCTTCTAGCTTTAAAACGCTGACAAAATAAGCTTGGAAAATTAACTCCAGTCCCAAAAAGAGGCTGATAAATCCTGAAACCGTCCCCTCGTGCTTGTGCATCCACTTGAAAAAAAAGAGATAGCCAAAGCTGGCCAGAATGGCCAGATAGGCCAAGCTTCCCACCAAGAGGCGAATCATATTATAAATAGTGACCCCAAAGGCGCCCAGCTTAATTGCTGCAAACAAAAGAATAAGAGCCAGCACAAAGGTGGCAATCATTCTCTTTATTGCTTTTTGTCTTTCTAATTCTGCTTTTGTCGGCCGGCGAGTTGTCCGGCCTTTTTTCGTGTTTTTCTTAGTTGCCATAACCCTTATTATACCATATTTGAGCCTTAGATGAGAAATCTTTTATCTAAATCAGAAGCAAAAAAAACTTATTTATCCACGCAAAAAGAACTGGACTAGCCAGTTCTCATTTCACTATCACGTAATTTCTTATTATGCCTCTGGCATAACCGCCCAGGCAATCAAGTAAGCCAAGACACCTGTACCTGCCACACAGACCAAAAGAATCCAAATAACACGAACCAAGGTTGGATCTAAATCAAAGTAGTTTGCGATACCAGCACATACACCAGCGATTTTTTTGTTCTTGACATCTCTTGTCAGTCTTTTCTCCATGGAAAACACTCCTTATTATTTTTAATTTATTTATTTTACCATATTCTTTCATGATGTACAAGGCTGCCTACTACTAAACTTCTTCTGCATTTAAAACTTAATCTTCTCAAAATAAATGTATTCTCTCTACCATTCTCTTGGCAAGTCCAAGCAAAACTCTTGTTCTTGTGTTAGAATAAAAGGAAATTCTAATCAGTTTACAGTAAAAATATAGGAGGAGAATGATAATGCGAGCTGGAGTCATTCTTTACAATCCCCAAACCAAGCAAATACTACTCATCCACCGCTGGAAAAATGGAGAAGAGTATTTCGTGATACCGGGCGGCAGAGCCGAGTCAGGTGAGACTGCAGTCCAAGCAGCTCAGCGAGAAATTCAGGAAGAGCTGGGTTGGAGCTTGTCTGAAAAGCAGCTGCAGCCAGCCTTTACTTTCAGAAATGGCCAACGCCTAGAAATCTATTTCCATGCCAGTATCAGCCATACCTCAGCTCCAATGATCCATGGCGAGGAAGCCCTTCGCAGTCATGCCCAGAACATCTATCAACCTGAATGGTTAGACATAGAAGCAATTCGCAACCTGAACTTACGGCCAGCAGGGCTTAAAAATCTGCTTCTGGATTGTCTGAAACAGGAGGGTTTGAAAAACTAGCTTAATTGTAGTAAAATATCAGTAGTTTACAATCAAATGTGAGAAAGGTTTTATATGAAAAAAATTCTTCTTATCAGCCTCTTATCAGGGCTTGTCTTGGCTGGCTGCTCTGGCAAAGGCAAGAAAGAGGAGACAACTAGCTCCTCCGACCCATCCAGTAGTTCTTCACTAGTGAGCTCTAGCTCTGACCCCGAGGAAACCAGCAAACTCCGTGAGCAATACAAGGATGCCATGACCAACGAAAATGCCAACTTCCCGCAGCTATCTACAGAAGTTGCTGAAGATGAAGCGGAGGTCAAGTTGGTAACGACTGAAGGCGATATCCGCATCAAGCTCTTTCCAAAACAAGCCCCACTGGCCGTTGAAAACTTCCTGACCCATGCCAAAGAAGGCTATTATGACGGCATTATATTCCACCGCGTTATCAATGAATTTATGATTCAGACTGGAGACCCTAAAGGAAACGGCACTGGAGGCGAGTCTATCTGGAAGGGAAAAGACAAGTCTAAAGATTCTGGAAACGGCTTTAAAAATGAGTATTCTCCATATCTCTATAATCTTCGTGGCGCCCTATCCATGGCTAATGCAGGTCCTGATACCAATGGCAGTCAGTTCTTCATTAACCAAAGCAAGAAAGACCTGTCCAGCCAAATGTCTACGGATTCTTTCCCAGCCAAAATCATCGAAGCCTATAAAAACGGTGGAAATCCTAATTTAGATGGCGGAGCTTATACCGTCTTTGGCCAAGTGCTGGAAGGGATGGATGTAGTGGACAAAATCGCTGCCGCAGAAACAGACGATAATGACAAGCCTAAAAAAGATATCAAGATTGAAAAAATCGAGATTATCAAGGACTATGACTTCAGCAAATAAGCTTGCTGCCCAACCAATAAAGGAGGGAAATCAATATGATTATCTGGGGATATAAAGGTTATCAGAAAAACGTAGGCCAGACCCAAAGCAATATCGAGTGTGCCAACTGCCACAATGTCGCACCTTGGGACATTATTGAAACCGGCCGAAAGTTTACACTCTATTGGATTCCTACCTTTCCTTACGGTAGAAAACATTACCTCACCTGCCCTGTCTGCCAGCATGGCAAACAGATTGAGAAGCAGGAAATCGAGCAGTTTTTGAATTATTAGTAACAGAAAGAGACGATTCCCAGTGAATCATCTCTTTTCTTTTTTAAATTTTATCAAGTCAACTGGTTAAAATCCCAAATCTGATCCATCCAGCCTTCATAGAAATCAGGCTCATGGCAGACCATGAGAATGCTACCCTTGTATTCTTTCAGCGCCCGTTTGAGTTCCTCCTTGGCATCGACATCCAGGTGGTTGGTCGGCTCGTCCAGCACCAGAACATTATTTTCTCGGTTCATGAGGAGGCACAGACGGACCTTGGCCTGCTCTCCACCTGAAAGGACCTGGATCTGGCTCTCGATGTGCTTGGCAGTCAGGCCACATCTGGCCAGAGCTGCTCGGACTTCTGCTTGGTTAAGAGCCGGAAAGGCGTTCCAGACTGCTTCCAGCGGTGTCTGACGATTGCCGCCTTCGACTTCCTGCTCGAAATAACCCAGCTCCAGATAGTCCCCGCGCTCGACTTGACCTGCGATAGGCGGGATAATCCCCAGCAGACTCTTGAGCAGGGTCGTTTTCCCAATCCCATTTGCCCCGATGATAGCCACCTTCTGATTGCGTTCAAAAGTCAGGTTAAGGGGCTGGGTCAGCGGTCGGTCGTAACCAATCTGCAAATCTTTGGCTTGGAAGATAAAACGGCCAGGTGTGCGGGCAGGCTTGAAGTCAAAGGTAGGCTTTGGCTTCTCACTCTGCAGCTCAATAATGTCCATCTTATCCAGCTTTTTCTGGCGGGACATGGCCATATTACGGGTCGCTACGCGGGCTTTATTACGCGCCACAAAATCCTTAAGGTCCGCAATTTCTTTCTGCTGGCGCTCGTAAGCTGCTTCCAGCTGAGATTTTTTCATCTCATAGACTTCCTGAAACTGATAGTAGTCGCCAGAATAACGAGTCAAGTGCTGATTTTCCACATGGTAGACGATATTAATCACGTCATTCAGGAAAGGAATATCATGCGAGATCAGAACAAAGGCATTTTCATAGTTCTGTAGGTAAAGTTTGAGCCAATCAATGTGCTCAGCATCCAGATAGTTAGTTGGCTCGTCCAAGAGCAGGATATCCGGTTTTTCCAAAAGCAACTTAGCCAAGAGAACCTTGGTCCGCTGTCCGCCAGATAGCTCCGTCACATCACTCTCCATACCGTAATCCATAACACCCAGTGCCCGTGCGACCTCGTCAATCTTGGCATCTAGAGTATAGAAATCTCGGCTCTCCAAGCGATTCTGCAGCTCACCCACTTCTTCCATCAGGGCATCAACGTCCGCTCCATCCTCAGCCATGCTCATATAGATTTCATTGATGCGCGCCTCTGTCTTGAAAAGCTCATCAAAGGCCGTACGCAAGACATCGCGGACAGATTGGCCTTGCTCCAAAACAGCATGCTGGTCCAGATAGCCAGCCGTCACATACTTGGACCACTCGACCTTACCTTCGTCTGGCAGCATTTTGCCCGTCACAATGCTCATAAAGGTTGACTTTCCCTCGCCATTGGCACCGACCAGGCCGATATGCTCTCCCTTGAGCAGGCGGAAGGATACATCCTCAAAAATAGCCCGGTCTCCGAAACCGTGGCTGAGATTTTTTACTTCTAAGATACTCATTTTTTCTCCTCTGTCATTGATTGCAGTTCCTTGATTATACCATCAAAAGGGATTTTTTGGCAAGACAGAAGAAAAGGAAAAGCGAGCCACTTAAGTCTCGCTTGCCTGTTCTCAATTCGCATGATGCGTATGCTTGGTAATCCACTGGGTCAGTTTGATTTTCAGCCAAAAGCCATAAATACCAAAGGTAATAATGGTCAGGAGCCACCACTTGATCCAATTTCCAAAAAGCTGCATGGCAGTACCGTCAAAGTAAAGACGGTGCCCGTCAATAACTGTATGTTTTATCTTCCAATTATACAGGATACACATGCCCCAAGGTGCACAAATTCCCAGCGTAAATACTGTAATCAAGGTAGCTAAAATCACATGACCGATGTAAGAAAAGAGACCACCATCAAAATAAGACTCTTTGTACATACTATCTCCCCCTTTAAACCAACTCTTTCAGAAATTGAATCAGGGTTTCTGCAGAGCGTTTACCAGCTTCAAGAATAAATTCATCAAAAGTGACATTAGCATCATGACTTGCCGTATCGCTCATGGCGCGAATAACCATAAAAGGCAGGCCGATCGAATGTGTGGCTTGAGCAATAGCTGCGCCTTCCATCTCCACAGCTAAGACATCAGGGAAATGCTCCTTAATGCGATCAATCTTATCTTGACTAGCAACAAAGCTGTCACCTGTCGCAATCAACCCTACTCTTGCATTTTGATGGGTTTTTTCCAAAATTTTCTTCATCTCAGCAACCAGATAGCGGCTCGCTTCAAAATAGAGCGGCTGCCGCGCCATCTGACCGTAGTCATAGCCAAAGGCCGTCACATCCACATCATGGTAGACCAGACGATCTGCGACCACCACATCGCCGATAGCCAGACCTTCTGCCACTGCTCCAGCTGAGCCTGTGTTAATCACGGCTGTGACCTTGAAGTCATTGACCAAAACAGCCACACTCATAGCAGACATGACCTTGCCAATCCCGCTTTCGACTAAGACCACTTCATGATAGCCGATGGAGCCCGTATGATAGACATGGCCCAAACGCAGGTGCTTCTGCGGATTTTTCAAATGCTCCAGCAGAATCTTCAGCTCTTCAGGCATGGCTGCGATAATTCCAATTTTCATATAATACCTCAAATCATCTGATGAAAAAGAAGCTTAGACAGGCTAGGCTTCCTTTTAAGTGCAATATAGCAGGTTTTAAGGCCACCAAATAATAGCAGCAATCAAACCAATAAGCAGGATGACCACCCAAAGGAGAATTTTATTGAGTTTGGCTTGAAAGAGGCTCCGCTTCTGATTTTCAATCCGACGGCTCTTAGTCACGGTCGGATCTACCTCAATGTGCAGAGTCTCATCTGTAAACTCCTCTTGGTTTTGAGCAGTCTGATAGCCAAATTGACTCTGAGACTGCTGAGACCGATTTCCCTCATACCCAAAGCGGTTTTGAGGGCTTTGATAACCAAATTGAGTATCCTGTTGGCTGGACTGCTGCGAGCTATAGGAGCTTCTGCCAGTTGAAAGAATCTTGGTTTCCTCGTCATCCATGAGAGGCGGCCCCGAAATATCCTCACCGCGGTTGGCCCGCTCAATGATTTCATCTGTTAATAAAGCTTTTCCCATTAATCTACGTTCCTATTTATTCAGATTTTTTTGTTCCCAGTACTGAAGGGCAATGATGGTCTTGGCGTCACAGATATCACCGTTTTGCAGCAATTGATGTGCCTCCTCCAGACTGACTTCAAAAAGTTCCAATGTTTCATCCTCGTCTTGGGGACGAGGGTTTTCGACCTTTGTCAAATGACTGGCACTGTAGAGCTTGATTTTCTCATTGCAAAAACCGATGGCAGAGTAGAAATCATAGACCAACTCCAGCTGTCCAGTGTAGCCTGTCTCTTCTTCTAATTCTCGGAGGGCAGCCGTTTGGGGATCTGCATTCTCTCCTAGCTCAAGCTTGCCAGCTGGAATCTCGTAAGAAGTCGCTTCAATGGCCTTGCGGTACTGCTTGACTAAAATCATCTTATTTTCCGGAGTGATAGCAATTACAGCCACCGCACCATTATGAAAAATCAAATCCCGTTGAGCTTGCCCCTTACCCTCTGGCAGCTCTACCTGGTCCTGAACCACTTTAAAAATCGGTCCCTGATAAATCTCTGTCCGTTGGACGGTTTTTTCTTCAAATTCCATGACTGAACCTACTTATTTTGAGGATGATGAGGAAGACGCTTAGCATAATCTTCCTTGTTAATCTGACGGCCACGTCCCAAAGCGATAGCATCTGCTGGTACGTCCTTGGTAATAGTAGAACCCGCACCGACTAGTGAGTTGTCACCTAGCTCAACTGGGGCAATAATAGTCGAGTTGGAACCAACAAAGACATTATTGCCAATGATAGTCTTGTACTTCTTCTGGCCATCATAATTAACCGTAATCGTACCCGCACCAAAGTTGACATTAGCACCGACTTCAGAGTTTCCAATGTAGGTCAAATGACCAGCCTTGGTATTTTCGCCAATTGACGATTCTTTAACTTCTACAAAGTTTCCGACATGGACATCCTTGGCCAGACTAGAACCTGGACGAATGTGAGCATAAGGCCCGACCGTCACTCCATCCGCAACAATTGACTCCTCAATCATGGAGTTGGTGATCACAGTCCGCTCTCCAATGACAGAGTCCACGATGTAGGTACCATTGGTCAGGATAGTCTCTGCCCCAATCTTGGTCTGACCTTTCAGGGTCACATTTGCTTCAACCTGAACCTCAGGCGCAATTTCTACATCCACATCGATGTAGGTCGCATGAGGATTGACAAAGCTGACACCGTTAACCATATGCTGCTGGTTAATCCGGCTACGCATGACACTCTCAGCTGTAGCCAAAGCTACGCGATCATTAACCCCCAGACTCTCATCAAAGTCTTTCAGCGTATAAGCGCCGACTTTTTCACCATTTTCGCGGAAAATACCAATCACATCTGTGATATAGTATTCGCCTTGAGCATTATTGGTATTGATGTTTTTGAGGGCTTCAAAGAGACGAGCATTGTCAAAGACGTAAGTTCCTGTATTGATTTCTTTGATTTGCTGCTCAAAGTCAGAAGCATCCTTCTGCTCAACAATTTTCAATACTTCCTCGTGCTGATTGCGTACGATACGGCCGTAGCCGAAAGGATTATCTGCTTCTGCAGTCAGGATAGTCGCAACATTCTTGTGGTTGATATGGAAATCAATCAGGTTTTTCAGGCTTTCTCCTGTGATCAGGGGAGTGTCACCAGCAATGACCAGCGTCTGACCTGTCAGATTTTCCAAAACAGGCTCTGCCATCATAACGGCATGCCCCGTTCCCAACTGCTCAGTCTGACGGACAAAGTCTGTCTGACCCGCCAAGACTTGCTCGACTAGCTCCGCCTTATGGCCAACAACTGTCACGGTCTTTTCCGGATCGATGGCACTAACACTACGAAAAACATGTTCCAGCATGGAAATTCCTGCAACCTTGTGCAGCACTTTTGGTAAATCTGACTTCATGCGAGTACCCTTACCCGCAGCCAAAATAATCGCGTAATTTGTCATCAATTATCTCTTTTCTGTAGGATATCACCTTTATTATATCACTAAAAGGTAATTTTTAAAAATTTAAAATCAAGCCATCCTCATAAAAATCTGCAACAAAAAAAATTTTGCACAAAAAAATCAGCCTTTAAACAGCTGATTTTGCTTCTTTTTCTTTGATTTTCTTTGGAAGATGGACTTTTGCCTTGCCATAGTCCTTGAAGACAGCCCTCTGCTTGAAGTAAATCAATTCTCCATCTAAAGCTGTATCTTCGTCCAAATCCATAGTCATATCAATAGAGCGGATGGTCCGAGTCTTAGGGTCAACCACAAAGGCAACTTTACACTTCTCAATGTCGATGGTCGTATCATAATGCTCATCATTATAAGCATAGTAGAAGGCATCAATAAGGTCATAGGCCAAATCACCTTCTGCTGTCACCGAAAACTCATAGCCGCCTTCCACTTTTTTCTTAGTTAGTTCTGACTCATTATCTACCATGACCTGCAGCAAAGCCTTAAAGGAGGACATGCCTGAATAACCATTGATATGTTTCCAAGAGTCGGTGTCATCAATGGTCTCAAAGCCGTCTTTTTCTTCCAAGTACATCCGATCTTCGCTGAAATAATGGGTCAGTTCTTGATCATCATAGGTTTCGTAAAGCTTAGCTAAATAAGGTGAATCCGAAACAGTCAGCTGTTTAACCGTCTTGGCTTTTATTTTTTTGTAGCCCTCTAGATAGGTCGACTCAGACAGCCGATTCATGTAGAAACTATCATGATCGAATTTTTTCAAGGATGCATCCACCACAGCCGACAGCTTAAAGCGGGATTCAAGAGCTTCTGCGATTCCTCCAGGTTTAAAGTAGGTATAAAGAAAGGTTCCGCCAATCAG
This sequence comes from Streptococcus sanguinis, assembly GCF_003943655.1. Taxonomy (GTDB): domain Bacteria; phylum Bacillota; class Bacilli; order Lactobacillales; family Streptococcaceae; genus Streptococcus; species Streptococcus sanguinis_F. The sequence continues at coordinate 35,131 of NZ_RJMM01000008.1, read as the reverse complement.
TACAAAGCAGACACAGCCGTAAATGATAAAAAAATGAACCTTCTTCAAAATCAATCCTCCTAGAAGCCTTCTATCGTTTTATAGCTTTTATTATAAGCTTTTTTAGACCTATTTTCAATCTTTTTTCAGAAACGGTCTTTGAAAGACTGTAGCGGAAGAAATGCTAATTGGTTTTTCAAACTCTCAATGTCATTGCCAAATGTATCAACAAGGCAAGTACCTACTGCTTTTCGAATACTTAGTATCTCAGCCCTCTTTCTCATTTTCAGCCAACTGCTGGCGAAGCTTGGTAAACCAGTCCAACTGAAAGCGGGCCGAATCCAGCCCAAATTCGAGCGTCTTCATCTCAAAATAGCCAATCTGGGAAATACTTTCAGCTAAATCAGCCGCCTGACTGGTCTCTATCAGCTCTGTAGCCAGGTGGCTGTTCTGCTCTAGATAGGCTTTTACCTTTTCCTGCTCCTCCGTAAAACGAATCGCGTCTTTGACAGCTTCAAACTCTTGGACTTCAACTTCCAGTCCCTCAATGGTCAAATCCAGCATCTGAAGCTGCTCTTTCTTAGGAAGATAACCCATAAAGAGGAATTTCCCCAAGTCCATATTCTTGTTCTTACTCATGTCGATAGGCGTTTTAAGCCACTCCAAAAACAAGATTCGTCCCGAAGCTGTAATGGCATATTCCTTCTTCATTTTTCCTTTTTCTACATACTCCGAATAAGTCACTGCTCCTTGCTGGGACAGTTTTTTTAAGGATGCTTGGATACTTCCTAGACTGTCGCTGCACATAGAGCTGAAATTTTGCCGCATCACCTGACGAATTTCATAAACTGTAAAATGCTTTATCATGAGTAAGCCTAAAATTAATTTGTCCATTTCTCCTCCAAATCACGATTTCTTTATATACCTAATAGTAACACTTTTGCTTCGATTTATCAAGAATAAACAAAAAGCCTATTCAAAAATAGACTTAAGCTTCATCCAGCGGATAGACCTTGCGAAATTCTTCTAGGACGACACCCGTTTCTTGGGAAAATTCCAAACCGGCTTCCGCCAGACACTCCGTAAAAAATTCCTCATGGACTTGCTGCCAGTAGGCCAAGGATTTGTCTCCTTCTCCTTCCTTAAAAGCGTGTTCGGCTGAAACCTCATTAAAAGGCAGCACAGAGACTTTGGTGATTTCAACGATACAGACTGCCCTATCCTGACTGTCTAAAATGACATCAAAGCTTCCTACCTGCGGCAAGGGCTCATTTTCAAGCTTATAGAGCTCATAGGCCGAAGCCGTCGCTGTCTTCTCACCACGTAGCACCAAATCAGCCAGTTGATCTGCCAAGGAACCAAAGGCCCAGGCGTCAATCGCATCGCCAATCACCGGATTGATTTTCTTATATGCCTGCCACATTTCTTTTGGGGTCATCTTTACTCCTGTCTTTCTAAAGTGAAAATTATTGTTTATAAAAAATCTTCCTACAAAACTGTATCTTTATCAAAATCCATAAAGTCATCATGATCATAATAGTAAAGCAGAGCCTGTAAACACTCTTGGTCAGTTGCTCCTGATTTCTGCTCCATGACAGACAAGAGAACATCCACAACGTTTTCACCGTAATAAATCAGCTCTAGACCCTGTTCTCTTACCTGTTCTGGATAAACATCCTTGTCATCCACCACTTGAGGATAATCAGCAAGCAAGTAGCTGTCCTGAAAATTCAGTTCTCCATTTTCCCTAGCATACAAACAGAAATCATTATCTAGCTCTTCCGATTTTACAGCCTTCATGATGTCTTTTAAGCAATAGCTTTGGTTTTTCTTCATTGGTCAAAAGTCCCTTTCCATTCATAAGCCGGATAAGCTCCTAGGCACTGATAGCCCAAGCTTTCTGCAACTTTTTTGGAGGCTTCATTGTGCGCATCCCAGAGAGGAAAGAGTGAGCGTTTTTGAGCTTCTAAAATCATCTGGGCACCCAAGATTTTGGCCAAGCCCTGCCTTTGATAGGCTGGCTTGGTAGCAATTTCAATCTCAAGAGCTCCATGATAGACCAATCCTGTCGATACGCCAGCGATGATTTCCTCTCCTGAATAGAGTAAAAAACCAAAGCCACCCGCCGCTTGAAAATGGTCAAAATCGGAAAAGTCACCCTGCAAATCCTGAGACCAGACTTCCTCAGCCAAACGCTCATAACCCTCCTCATCAATCGGACAGAGGTAGTAGTTTGCAGGTAGACTGATTTGCCATTTCTCCAAAGTCTCTGTGTCAAACTCAGCACTGTCCGCAAAAGCATAGCGAGTGAATCGGTGCAGCTCACTCTGACTATCCAGAAACTCTTGCCAACTGCGCTTCTCGGAGATAATGACCTTGTCAGCTAAACTATATTTTTTGCTAAATTCCTGCCACAAATCCGGATCCACCTGACCAGCCGGAAAGATGAAATTTCCTAGTTGGTAAAGGCAGGATGTCTCAGGCGCGTTCATAAAGAACTGCCCTAGACCAGCATCCAAGCCATAAATCACCATATTTTTGGTCCAGTATTGGAAAAAAATATTTTTCACCTTCATTTTTTGTCTTCTTTCAGATGCAGTTCATTGATTTTATTCGTCCAGATATAGCCGTCAAAGCCTTCGGGAATATCTTTTAGACTATGGATATGATCGAAACCTTCTGATAAATCGCTGCCACCAGCTGTTAGCTCAACCCGTGTATTGACTGCTTCCATTCTTTCCATAAATTTATTTGGCCAACCCCATAAGAATCTGGCATATTTCAAAGGAATACGCAGCTCTGCATTTTTCATTTCCTCAGGGATATAGCCCGTAAAGCCCAATAGTTCATATTGGATAAGAGCCTTAAGCATGCGCTTCTTCGACAAGAGCTTGAGGCTGCTGCTTTGACTGCGCAACCAATGAACGCCTTCCTCGCTTGCCCCGCAGACACTGAGTTTATTTAGCCTTTCGGGCGAAAGCATTTTTAGTTTCTCCCACAAGACTTTATAGGTTTCTAATTTCCCGTCTTTGACCTCAATCACAAACTCCTTGTCGGGAAAAGACTCAAAAACCTCATCTATTGTGGGCATCTGACCGACTCCTTTTCCTCTAAAAGGATAGGTTTTTCCGCCATCAGCCGTATAACCGTAACCGATATCCATCTTTTTGAGCTCAGCCATCGTGTAGTCCTGAATTTCTCCCTCAATGCCAGTTTTGAATTCGAGAGTTGCATCATGAAAGACTGCCAGTTGCTTGTCTTTGGACAATTTCACATCAAACTCCACTGCATCCGCTCCTAGGTCAAAAGCCGCCTGCATCGAAGAAATGGTGTTCTCCAGATAGGGATGCGTAGGCGGGTCAATCATGGCTGCCGTATTGCTGTCCCAGTCCGCTTTAGATTCATCGAAAGTCTGCGCAAGTCCTCGATGGGCTAGGATTTTATATTCCTGTCTCTCTTTATTAGAAAAGAGGCTTGTATTGTTTAACCAGATAAGAAATAGCAGAGCTAGACAAAGCAGATAAACTCTCTTGCGTTTTTCCCATTTAAACATTCTATTTCCTTACTTCAAACTCCAGCCGCCGTCGATTTTGATAATCTCGCCCTGCATAGCAGATGCCTTACCACTGGCTAGAAAGAGGCTGATGTCTGCCACTTCCTGAGGATCCAGCCAGCGCTTGATCGGCGTTTCCTCAGCAACCCAGTCTGCTAGTCCGCCTGGCTCAAAATCTGTGGCAGTCATGGCTGTCTTGACTGCGCCTGGTGCTAAGCCAAACACTTGGATATTTTTATCCGCATAGTCTAAGGCTATCTGCTTGGTCAGGCCAGCCAGAGCATGCTTAGAGGCTGTATAGGCAACACCGCCTCCGCCAGCCAGAAAGCTAGCAATTGAGCACATGTTAATGATGATACCAGACTTTTTCTCCAGCATTTTCTGCAGGTAAAAGCGGGTGATTTTCATGGTAGCGGTCAGATTGAGCGTAAAAATATGGTCCCAGTCCTCGTCGCTGGTCTCGTGCAGGGGACGATAATCGTCCAAGATACCTGCTGTATTGCAGAGAATATCCACCTCAGGTAAGCTAGTAAAGAGTGGTGTCAAATCCCCAGTCAAATCCAACTTGACAAAACGAAGCTCATTTAGAAAGCCAGGATTTTCATCCTTGTCCACCCCGTAAACTCGGTAACCATTTTCCAAAAAGCTCTGGGCTTGAGCTCTACCAATACCAGAGCTAGCCCCCGTCACTAGTACTGTTTTAGTCATCTACTTCCACCCAATCTGTCGCAAGGACATCACAAGGAGTCGGACTCCACATGGAGAAACCCTCCCCTTCACCTGAAACATTGATGAGGAAATAAGGTGTCACTTCAAGAGCCACCCCATTCTGCTCAATCGTGTCAAAGAGCTGGACGTAGTTCTCTGCTCCACCCCAACCTGTACGAACATACTTTTTCTTGGCCTTAAGGCCTGGTAAAATTTCTTCAAATGTCATGGTTTTCTCCTTTATCTTCTATAAACCTTGATTTGATAAGGTTTTCTAACCTCTGAAATGAGATGGTTTTTTAAATTTGTTCACCTTTTTGCGGACTCATTGGCCATTTATAGCTTTTTCGTAGTACGAAACGGCCTTTCTATTCGATTTTAAAAGGTCGGTCGATAAAAAAATTATACCAGAGATAAAAACAAGCGTTTAAAAGGGCTTATATTGCGTTTTAAGACATAGAACTATTCTCCTGACAAGGTTTCGAGTTTGTCTTTTTTATCGTTTATTCTTTCTTCCATTATGGCGATTTTCTCTTGATAGTCATTGACTTTTGAAAGGTCGCTATTCCTGTCATTCACATAGTAGTTAATCTTGTTTTGGATTTCTTGTGCAGAAGCAGGGGCGTTGAATGAATTGAAAAAGTCAATCATTTTCTTGCAGTATTTAGCGTGCGCTTTGTAATATTTCAATTCCATCCGGTACAGTTCCAATTCAAAATGCTCTTTATTCCAATTTGGAAAGTCAATATCAAGATTGGTCGGATACTGTTTCACAGAATGAATTTCCCACAACGCTTTGTACTTCTCATATAACTCTTGTCCTTTTTCTGTCAGTAAGGTTTTATCTCCTACATCAGCAATTAGACCTTTTGACTTGAAAATGCGAGTTAGTTTCTCTGTGTTTAAATTATAGTCAGAAAAGAAATACTTTGGAATAGAGACAGTCGATTTTCTTCCGTTCTTTGGTTTTCCCCACCAGACTAACAAAAGCAGTTCTCTAAGTTTAAAATTTTCATCAGTAACATAAGTATCACTATAATTTGGGAAAGTATGATCTCGGCCGTATATTTTAGAAATATCAGGGTCGCTGCTCAAAAGTCTATAATACTCTGGAGTGTAATAGTCTATTCCCCTAATACTATAACTGCTGGGTGCTATCTTATCCCGTTTACCAAACAGTGCGCTAAAAAATCCCATAATAACCTCCTAATGCCCACCAACGAATTTCAGCTACTCATCTTGTATCATGACTTCATCGGTGGTTGTTTTAATTTATTTTTCTACAAAAGTAGTCCAGCGCTAAAACTGGCTCATTCTCTCCCTTTCGTCATCTAGTGACTGCTGCAATAAGTTAGCCAGTCCTTGGATGTTTTGAGCAGCTAAAAGCTCCATATATTCCGCCCTATCATCCTTGCTGATGATGATTGGAGCATCTAGGTACTTCATAGCCAAGTACATCAGAACCAAGCGGCCAGTACGTCCATTCCCATCACTAAACGGATGAATACGCTCGAACTGGATATGCGTATCAGCAAGTATCTCTACTATCTCGCGTTCACTCTTTGCCGCATCTAGTCTATAAGCTGTATTGTCCGCCCATTGAGTCATCAAAAAAGGCGTTTCCTCTGGTGAAGCCGTCTTAAACTCCACCCCTATGATGGCATTCTGAACAGCTTTAAACTGCCCTCTATCGTGCTGCAGGCGGTCTGTTAATAGCGCATGGAAATCTTGCACCAGCCCCACAGTCACGAGAGCGTTATTAGCCAAGCTATCCAGCAACGAAGAAAAGGCCTGTTTGTGGTTCTCTATCTCATAGAACTCTCTAATACTCTTGTGCTTTCCTGGCAAGGTGCTTTCCAAGATGATGCTGACCGTTTCAGGAAGAGATATAGTATTGCCCTCAATCCCGCTAGAATGGTAGGCTATACGGACCAAAATATCATCCAGATAATCTTGTTTATAGGTCATTTTGTTTCCTTTCACTACTCTTTAGTGTATTTGATATAGCTGACTTGTTTAAGTTTTAGAAATTATGCGCTTCAGAAGAAACCATTTCTTCATAATCTTCCAGGTCGTTTTTCATGTCATAAAAATCGTAAGGCGCCTCATAATGCTAGTCCTTAGCAATTTCTAAAGCATGCTGCTGGGTTAGTGGTTCGATTTTATTTCTCATTTTTTTTCACCTCCTCAGGGTGGGCTTCTCGCCATGCTAAATAGTCATCAAATGACTTGATTTGTGTTTTCTCACCTGTTGCAGAATCTGTCGCATACACCTCCATCACATCCTGTCCCTTAGGCGCAAACCAGTGTAAAAGATTATCAAACCATTCTTTTTGGTTATACTGTTGAGGCCGGAAATAAAGTCGAGTCATATCCTTCATATTCTTAGCTACTTCTGGATATAGCTGAGCAAAATTGGTATCAGAAATATCAATTTTATTTCGATAATGATAATCATCTGGCATAATAGCTCCATCACTTTCCCAAAGATGGTGCTTAGCTAGCTGATTTTCCAGACTATCAGAAAGACCACCTGGAAGAAAACTCACTTCATTTCTATATGGATCATCTTTTATCGTAGAAATTATTTTCGCCTCTATATCTTCCGTACTTAGTTTTTCTTTCTCTACATCAAACCAAAATTCTTTCTCACTATAACTATGATTTTGATAACTCCTTAATTCTCTAGAAAAATAATCTTTCCCGTTCCCATAGTAGTCAGTCAGCACTTCGTCATTACGATATCCCTCAGAGGGATTAATAAAAGAATATAAATCTATTTCCTTTTTATCTAGCTCAGTACTGTTTAAATCATAGCTAATGATTTTATAAAATTCATCTTTTTCAATTGGCGGAGATTCTTGACCTGATTTTACATCAAGTGAATGGACAGCTATGGTTGAAACATAATTTTGTCCATAGTAAATATGACCATAATTATCTTTCTCCCCTACAGCAACCAATACAAACTTATTATTATCGAAAAGCTGAATGCTTTTGAATTTTGTTTCTTGTCTATTGACATAAACTTTAGTATTTATTCTAATAACCCATAAGGTGAGCAGACCTAAAGCTCNCAACAAAAGAATACTCAATAAAACATACATTATCTTCTTTTTTCTCATGACCGTCTATTTTTTTCTCCTTAAATTCTCTAAAATCCCCAATAAAAGCGTTTTTGGTCTGCTTTTTCGCTGCAACCAAGACTGCGATAAAATTCATGGGCTGAAGACCGTGAAATGCCTGAATTAATCCGAATCCCTATGTAGCCTGCCGCTTTTGCCTCTTCACGCAAAGCTTGCATCAGCGCTCTGCCATGTCCCTGCCCTTGAAAATCCTGAGCGACGGCCAAAGCCAAGAGATTGAGCAAGGACGGGAAATAGAGACAGTCGTAGCTAGCAGCATGAGCGTAGCCTATGACCTGACCGTCTTCTTCAACTACCAAAATCAAATGCTGGTCATTCTCTAGTAACTTTTTCAGTTGAGCCTCTGTCGCTTCCCTATCGAAACCATAGCCCAGTCACTCAGCATTAAGCCGCTGAATAGCTCCAGCGTCTCTTAGTTTTACTTTACGAATCATCTGTCACCTCGTTCCTCTCTTTATTATAGCAGAAAAGCAGTCTTTTTGACTGCTTTCAATGAACTATTCTCCCATCTGTCCCTTCAACCAAGACTCCGCCTCTTCTAAAGGCTGGTCTGTTAGGACATCGGGCTGAATGGCCTCATTCTCATAAAGCTTGCCCGTGCGATCTAGGATACTCGAGGTAGTCAAGAGCAAAACCGCTCCATCATATAGTTGATAATAATTATTTCCCGTAGTATAGCTTGCCGTTGGCTGACCAAATATTTTAACATTTTCCAGTCCCTTAAAAGCTAAAACAGTCATCTCTCCTGAGCTACCTGTCTTCCCATTGGTAAGGACAGCTATTGGCACTTTCTTTGCTTTCTCATCAGTCTGCTCCAGACCAAGCTGCTTAAGAATATCTGACCGAGAAATCGCGCTCTTGCTTCCATTTTTATAAACAAATTGGAAGAGGTCTTCATCAGGCAAAAGAGAGGACAGGCCCGCAATCATCGGATACATATTCCCGCCGGTATTGTCTCTCAAATCCACAAGAACCGCCTGATAGTCATCCTTTTTAAGAGCTGCTGAAAGTTTCTTGGCATAAGCTTTCGCTGCCTGTGCATCACCTGTGAAAGCAGGAACTTTTAAATAGAGAACTCCCTCTCGATTCTGCACTTCAGGCTGGTTTTTGCTTTCCGACCAATTTTCGGGATTATCCTGTGGACTTAAAAAATAAGAATGCTTCCCGCCAGCCTTTTTGGTTAATTCTTCCAAAACAGGATAGGTATCTTGATAAGTCTTAGCTGATTCAAGCTTCTCCAAGGCTTTCTTCTTCTCATTCTCCCAGTCTTTGTCAGTATAAAGACCGAAATCAAGTTTTTTCACAACCGAGCGAGCGTAGTCCTGCGGACTAGGTGGGAAAAGAAAAATGCCATAGTCTGGACCAAAGTAGGCCAGAAAACCCATTAAAAGAGCAAGCAAAACCAATACTGTTCCCAAGCAACCTAAAAGGACTTTTTTCATAATTGCACAACCTTTCTTGTGAGGATTTCTGAGCTGATTATAGCAAAATAGAGACACGTTTTCCATGTCTCTACCTTACATTTATCATCGTCAATCTTACATTTTTGTAAGATTATTTTAATCTACAGAAGCTTATTTCCATTTCTCACTCTTAGAGAATGCAATCATCAAACCAGACCCAGCTAGAACTGCCAGAATAACAAGACAGATATTTTTCAGTGGATAGAGCCAGTCTTTATTTTTCTCATGCCAAGTTGTCTTCCAAAGCCGAACATACTCAGCATGCATATCTTCAGGCTGGTTCAGCTGAATATTGATCACAATCGCCAGTAAGATCAGGGCGATAAAAGCAAGGGCAAAGAGCCAGATTTTCTTCTTTTGGGTTAGATTAAGGTTCTTCATTCTTTTCTACTTTTACTTTCTTTTTAATAGCAATACTCTATCCCTACTTCTCTTTTGAAGCCACTTCTGAGTTTCGATAGCCATAGAAGGCATAGATGAGACTTCCCAGCGCTAGGGCAATTCCAAAGGCTTGCCAGGTTTCCTTGGTATACTGGGTCATGAAGGACAGGCAGATGATAATAGATAAGATCGGTGTCAGAGGTACTAGAGGGGTTTTGAATTCTCCAGCTTTGGGCATTCCTTTGTCTTTCCGCAATTTCAAGACTGCCACAGCCAATAAAATCAGATAGGCCAAGGTACAGATATTGAGGAAAGAGGCGATGCTAGCCAAGGGGAAGATACCGGCACAGACAGCTGAGGCAATCCCTACTAAAATCGTTGCATTCTTTGGCACCCGACTGGTCTCTGTCAATTTCTTGAAAGAGCGAGGCAAGAGACCATCACGCGCAATACTGTAAATCATCCGCGACAAAGCATAGGTCATGGAGATGCAGACCGTAATCAGTGTCAAAATAGCGACGACAGAGATATAGTTAGCTGCCCAGCCAAGTCCGACGCTGCGCAGGGCAAAGGCCACCGCATCTGAGACATCCAGCTTGCTATAGTGGACAATCCCAGTCAAGACCAAGGTCACCAAAATATAGAGAATGGTCACAATGCTCAAGGATAAAACGATCCCACGCGGAACGTTCTTTTGGGGCTCTTTGATTTCATCGACCGCCATGGAAATGGACTCAAAGCCCAGAAAAGCAAAGAACATGAGTGAAGCCCCAGCCATGATGCCGACTTTGCCGCCATAAATTTCCCCAAAGCCAAAAGGTGAAAAGTTAGACCAATTTTCTGGCTTGATGAAGAAAAATCCTGCAATGATAAAGAGTGCCAAGGCTGAGAATTTCAAGACCACCAAGGCTGAGTTGAAGCGCAGGGCTGCCTTGGAATTCAGAAGGACAACCCCTGTAACAAAGACCAAGACCAGAATGGGCAGCAAATCCACATAAGTACCTGCTTTTGGATTGAAGGTACCATTCAGGGCTGCCGGCAGCTGGATACCAAAGCCGCTGAGCAATCCTTTCAGATAAGAGCCCCAGCCAGAGGCAACACCTGAGATAGCGGTCATGAACTCCATGATGGTCAGCCAGCCAGCCAGCCAAGCAGGAAATTCTCCTAGAACCGCATAAATATAACTGTAGGCTCCACCATTGGCCGGAATCCGTGAGGCAAACTCAGCGTAAAAAAGAGCCGAAATACTCACACAAAGAGCTGAAATGACAATCGAAACGGTCAGAGCAGGCCCAGCATATTTGGCTGCCCCAGTCCCTGTGATGGTGAAAATCCCAGTTCCTACCATGGCTCCAATACCAAGCAAAATCAGATCTGGAATTTTCAAGTGACGGCGCATGCCCGTTCTGTCCTTGCTGGCATCTTTTTTTCTAAATATATTCATCTATTCTTATTCTCCTAATTGCATTAACGTCCTATTTTATCATATTTCCGCCCTTTTAGGAATCTTTCTCAGAAATTTTCCGATAAAAGAAAGGCTGAGAGAAATCTCAGCCTAAGTCTTTAAAATAGATGAAAGGTATATGATGCCTGTCTCTGCTATCACATAGCCACAATTTTGCGATAGCTGCGAGAAGTAATGAGAAAGACACCGACATATACTGCAATAAACAGAGCACAAACACCCAGAGTCACTACTAACATAAGTGTGGCATTCAGCACCCCTAAAGCAGATAAAATCAAGCTCAACATGTGATAGGCAAAAGCCAAATGAAGAAAGGCAAAGATTAGGGGTAGGAAGAAGACAGTCTGTACTTGTTTACGAATGGTCTTTCTAGTCTGTTGCTCGTCTAAGCCGACTTTCTGCAGGATGATGAAGCGGTCACGGTCTTCGTAACCTTCGGAAATTTGCTTGTAGTAGATAACCAGCACTGTTCCCATCATGAAGACAATAGATAGGAAAATCCCTATAAAGAAGACACCACCCAGCATACCCTTAATCTCAAGTATGCCAATCACACCAGTTTGACCGTGGACACCTCCAGCACCTTCTGGCAGGGACTGATTGTAGTCAGCCATTTTCTTTTGATAGATTGTATCCAGATCAGCCTTTTCACCTTCTGAAGCTTCAATATCCAGACTACCATAGAGCACAGGATTAATAGCTTGTTGCTCCATCTGCGGAGCCAAGAGTTGACTAGGGTCCTTGGCTACTAGATACAGTCCTTTAGGAATGATGATATTATACTCATCTGGAATCCTGTGAAAGATAAAATCTTCAGACAGGACTTTCTTGATCGTCAAGTTTTGGCCAGCCAGCTGCAGAGGCTGCTTATAATCCAGATCCACTCCCTTGTTAAAGACAGCAATCTCATTTTCCTGCAAAGACAGATCCTTTCCTGTCAACTTTTCGTAATCCTCGCTGGAAAACATCAAGATATAGGTATTGGGTGACACAGCCCATTGTCCCTTAGGATAAATATCTAGGCTGTTACCCTCTTTCTTCTTGACACCCATTGAATAAAACTGATAGGTCTCCTGTTGCTTGACCTTCAGCTGATTCTCTGCTACAAACTCTGTCAAGACCTGATCCAGCTGTTCTTTTTTTGCATTCACCCCGCCATTGATAGAGAAATCATGCGGAAACATGAGTTTTTGCATATATTCCGCGCCAGAATAGATGTTCATACCGGCAGAGAAGGTCACTAGAACCATAGTCGATAGGATGGAAATAGTAGCCAGTCCTACTGCATTTTTCTTCATCCGGTAAATAAGATTTGAGACGGAAATCATATTATTTGGCTGGTAGTAATACTTTTTATTCTTTTGCAGAAGCTGCAGAAAGACTGTAATACCAGCATTAAAGAGCAGGTAGGTTCCTAAAATGACCAAGAGGACTGCTCCAAAAAAGATGAAGATTGCTTCCATAGGATTCCGCACGGTCTGAGCCAGATAGTAGCCGTAGAGCAGAGCTGCCAGACCAATAAAGGTCTGTGGCAGTAAAAACCGGCTCTTCTTCTCTCCGCTGGCCTTTTCCTTAGACATCTTCAGGGAATCAAAACGCAGAATTCGCCAACCATTAACAAAGACCAAGCCTGCAAAAATAAAGCCATAGAAAATAAAAACAAGAATCAAGACCGGTAGCTGGAAAGTTGAAGCCAAAACCACCTTGGTCCCCATGAGCTTGAGCAAAAAGGCATAAATCAGCTGGTCAAAGAGAACACCAATAGTCAGCCCCAAGCTTACAGCCACTAGCCCGAAAATCAGAAGCTCAATAAAGGTCATAACAAAGAGATGACGCTTATTAAGACCTAGCATACCGTAAAGTCCCAGCTCCTTGGAGCGATTCTTCATAACAAATTGATTGGCATAAAAGACAATAATTCCAGCTGTGATGTTCACAATAACAACCCCTAGAACCAAAACGAGGATAACTGAGCTGGCACCTGTCATTTTGGATAGATTGGGATTAAAAGCCAAGGAGTTGAAAATATAAGAAATGGCTACAGCCACACAGGTAGCTAGTGCAAAAGGATAATAGAGACGGCGGTTCTTAATCAGATTGGATACCGCCAATTTTGCTGCTAATCGAAACACTAGTCCTTCACCTCACTTGCCATAACTGTCAGAGTATCAGAAATCTCTTGGAACATCTGCCGCTCAGTCTTGTCGCCTCGAAAGATTTGGTTGTAGAGAATCCCATCCTTGATAAAGAGCACCCGCTTGGCGCGGCTAGCCGCTGCCGTTGAGTGGGTCACCATGAGAATGGTCTGACCGCGGGCATTGATGTCGTCAAAGACATCCAGCAATGCAGCCGAAGACTTGGAATCCAAGGCTCCCGTCGGTTCGTCCGCCAGCAGAATCTCAGGGTCTGTGATGATAGCCCGAGCTACTGCAACCCTCTGCTTCTGACCACCGGAAATCTCATAAGGAAACTTCTCTTGCAGCTTGTTAATCCCCAGCTCATTGCAGGTTGTGACCAGCTTTTGCATCATCTCGGTAATGGGACGACGAGAGAGGACCAAAGGCAGGAGAATATTATCCTTGACCGACAAGGTATCCAACAGATTGAAATCCTGAAAAACAAACCCTAATTTCTCTCGGCGGAAGCTGGACGCCTGGCTGTTTTTGATGGTTGCTGTGTCAGTTCCGTTGAGAAAGACGCGTCCCTCAGTCGGCTTGTCCAGCATAGCTAAGATGTTGAGCAAGGTGGATTTCCCAGAGCCTGACTCCCCCATGATGGCGACATATTCGCCTTTTTCTACCGTAAAGTGAATATCTTTCAGCGCCTCCACTTGGCTGCCCTGAAAGCGGGTTTTATAAATTTTTTTCACATGCTGTACGTCTAATAATGTCATACTCGAACCTCTTCTTTATTTAACTTGATACTACTATCATACCGGAAAGACAGACAAGTTTCCATAACCTAATCTTTCATTTTGCCCGCCAATCTTACATTTTTGTCATCTTGTACTCCAAGTCGGATAAAGAGAAAAGTAAACTGACCTTTCTCTTATCCTTAAATACTGGAATCTCTCAGTGACTGTACTGCAGCCAGAAATAATATTGACTGGAAGCGCAGCCTAGGCGAGTCTTCTCGATTTCTTCCTTGGAAATCTTTTGAGCTTTAGGTTTACTTTGGCGATGGTTAAAAAGATTGATTTTCATAGCGGGCCTCCTTCTTGAAATCTGATTTTTAGTTTGGAAGATAGTTATCTTCTTTTTCTTTACACTTATAGGATACCGAATTCCCAAACTAACTGCCATAAGATAACCTTTCATTTTAGCCTTTAAACTTACATTTTTGTCACTTATAAAAAATAGTTTTCGATTGCCCTTAAACTGCGTCAATAGGCATAAATTCAACGATACCTATTGCTTTCTTTCATCAAGGACATAAAAAACCGGAATTTGTTTCCGGTTTTCATGATATATTTTCTAAATTTAAAGATATAGAAGTTTTCTTCCAGAGGAGGTTCAGACTTCTGTCAATACTATCTTGAGCAGGCTATTCTTACTGCCCCTCATCCCCAAATTTACCAGTATGAAGGTGGGTAATACTGTCATGACCAGGTAGAGGAGGCAGCCCACCAGAGTCCTTACGGCTGAACACTTCAAGCAAGCCCGGTGTCAATTGAGAATTTTTCAACTGCTCAGGGCTAATCTCATGGACAATTTCTGCTCCTTGTCCCGTCTGTACTTTATAGCCAAACAGCGGGTCAATCAAGGTACCACGGCCGATTGCAACCAAATCCGCAGCCGTATCCTCAATAGCAGCTTCTGCATCTTCCTGACTAAAGACACCACCGATTGTAATCAGTTTGGTTTGCTCATCCATCACTTCCTTAAAATGATCTACATAGGTCTTGTCAGATCCTGCAGGTTTTGAAGCGTAGCCAGCCAAAAGCGACAAATGGATGTAGTCTAGTTCGTGCTTGACTATCTCCTTGACCAAAAGTTTGGCTTCTTCATAAGTATAGCCTACTTGATCTTCATGGATTTCATCTGGGCTAATCCGATAGCCAATAATAAAATCTTCTGGCGCATACATGGCCGCAACACGCTTCACTTCCTCGACTACCGCCAAAGGAAAGGCCATACGTTTTTCCAAAGTTCCGCCCCATCTGTCCTGACGAACATTGGATGTGCTAGAAAAGAATTGCTGCAGCAGATAGTGGTTGGCACCATGGATTTCCACTCCTGAAAAACCAGCTTGAACTGCACGTTTGACTGCTCGACCAAAATCCTTGATAATTTCAAGGATTTCTTCATCGGTCAATTCTCTCACCGGATAAGGCAGAAAAGAAAAATCTAAAGCACTTGGAGCCAATACTTCCTCACCCTTCAAAGCAAGGCCGGAAGCTGCTATCCCACCATGATGAAGCTGCAAAATCGCTTTATTGCCATCTTTTTGAAGGGCAGTAGCTAATTTTCTCTCCCCTTCGATGTGGTCATCAGAGTAAATACCTAATTGAACTGGATAGCCAGTCTGGTAACAAGGTCCTCCTGATGGACTGACATAATGAAATTCAGTAATCAAAAGACTGGCTGCCTGAGAGCGTGCTCCGTAGTATCGCAAAGTATCATCAGACACAAATCCTCCTTCTAAGCCACTGAAAGTATACATAGGGGACAGCACCAAACGGTTGGTTAATTTGGCACCGTGACGCAATTGAATCGGGTCTATAATTTGTTTAGACATAGTAAAAATATCCTTTCTTCTTTGACAACTATTATAGAAGATTCAGAGGCAAAAACAAGGGCTTTTCAGTAAGTGGTATTAACCATCAGGTATCCGGTAAGAAAACGATGGTCAGTTGCATAAAAAAACAAGCGTCAATTTTCATTGACACTTGTTTTCTGTTTTATTTTTTTAAACGAATCCCAAAATAAACCCCACAACCAACTATTAGAATCAGACCGAAAGCAAGTAGCGTAAAGCTGATTTCTGTACCTGTGAAAGGCAGAATTTTCTTCGTCTTCCCCTTATCTCCAGGTTTATCTTGGTCTTTTTCCATTGGTTTATCTTGATTTGATTTTTTCGGATCTGGTTCATCTGTTTTTTTAGACGGATCCTTGTCTGGGCCAGTCGGTTTCGTTTGGTCAGTTACGACTAACGTCCCATCCTTGTATTCTACTGTATTTCCATCAGCATTTACAACTGTTACTGTGCCATCGAGATTCACTTGGAACACAATGTCGGTAACAGCTAGGTAACCGGTTGGGGCTGCAGCTTCATGGAAGGTATATACTCCAGGAGCTAATCCAAGCTCATGCGATGTATTTGCTTCTGAAGTCCATTTCGCTACAGGATTGCCAGTTGCCTCTTTGCCTTGGAAAATTTGAATCTCTGCACCAGCAATTTCAGTACCGCCAATGTTGACCTTACTAAAGGTCACCTTACGTGCAAGATCATCGTCCTTATCGGTTACTGTAACAGTTGAGCCGTTTGTTACGACCTTGTTCTCTTCGCCCTTAGCGTCTTTCTCGCCAACATTTGTCACTTCCAATGTACCGTCTGTTTTGACTTGGAATGTGATGTCGGTCACTTTAAGATAACCGGTTGGGGCGGCTTCCTCATGGAAAGTGTAAGTACCAGGTGCTAAGTTGATATCCTTAGACTTACCAGCTTCAGATGTCCAGCTTTCTACAGGATTGCCAGTTGCCTCTTTGCCTTGGAAAATTTGAATCTCTGCACCAGCAATTTCAGTACCGCCAATGTTGACCTTACTGAAGGTTACCTTACGTGGAAGATCATCGTCCTTATCCGTTACTGTAACAGTTGAGCCGTTGGTTACGACCTTGTTCTCTTCACCCTTAGAGTCTTTCTCTCCGATATTGGTTACTTCTACTGTTCCGTCAGTTTTTACTTGGAAAGTAATGTCTGTCACTTTGAGGTAGCCTGTTGGGGCTGCTTCCTCATGGAAAGTATAAGTACCTGGAGTCAAGTTTAATTCTTTAGACTTACCAGCTTCAGAAGTCCAGCTTTCGACTGCTTGGCCTTCAGCTTTTTCGCCCTTATAAATCTTGATTTCAGCACCGGCAATCTCAGTACCGCCTAGGTTGACCTTACTGAAGGTTACCTTACGTGGAAGGTCATCGTCTTTATCGGTTACAGTCACTTTGGAACCATCGGTTACAACCTTGTTGTCTTCACCCTTGGAGTCTTTCTCGCCAACGTTTGTCACTTCCACTGTGCCGTCATGCTTGACTTGGAAGGTGATGTCCGTTACTTTGAGGTAGCCGGTTGGTGCGGCTTCCTCATGGAAGGTGTAAGTAGCTGGTGCCAAGTTTAGTTCTTTAGACTTACCAGCTTCCGAAGTCCAGCTTTCTACTGGATTGCCTTCTGCCTTGTCGCCCTTGTAGATCTTGATTTGAGCTCCTGCGATTTCTTCTCCACCAAGGTTGACCTTACTGAAGGTAATCTTACGTGGAAGGTCATCATCCTTATCGGTTACTGTAACAGTTGAGCCGTTTGTCACGACCTTGTTTTCTTCACCCTTAGAGTCTTTCTCTCCTACACTAGTCACTTCCACTGCGCCGTCATGTTTGACTTGGAAAGTGATGTCGGTCACTTTGAGGTAGCCTGTTGGGGCTGCTTCCTCATGGAAGGTGTAAGTGCCAGGCGCCAAGTTGATATCCTTAGACTGATTAGTCTCGGATGTCCAGCTTTCTACTGCTTGGCCTTCAGCTTTATCGCCCTTGTAGATCTTGATCTGAGCACCGGCGATTTCTGTACCTCCAAGGTTGACCTTACTGAAAGTTACCTTACGTGGAAGATCATCATCCTTATCGGTCACTGTAACAGTTGAGCCGTTTGTTACGACCTTGTTCTCTTCACCTTTAGAGTCCTTCTCACCAACATTTGTCACTTCTACTGTGCCGTCAGTTTTCACTTGGAATGTGATGTCGGTTACTTTGAGGTAACCGGTTGGAGCGGCTTCCTCATGGAAGGTGTAAGTGCCAGGCGCCAAGTTGATATCCTTAGACTTACCAGCTTCAGAAGTCCAGCTTTCGACTGCTGTGCCTTCAGCCTTGTTGCCCTTGTAAATCTTGATCTCTGCACCAGCGATTTCTGTTCCACCAAGGTTGACCTTGCTGAAAGTCACCTTACGTGGGAGATCATCATCCTTATCGGTCACTGTAACAGTTGAACCGTTTGTTACGACCTTGTTCTCTTCGCCCTTAGCGTCTTTCTCGCCAACGTTTGTCACTTCTACTGTTCCGTCAGTTTTTACTTGGAAAGTAATGTCTGTTACTTTGAGGTAGCCGGTTGGGGCTGCTTCCTCATGGAAAGTATAAGTACCTGGAGTCAAGTTTAATTCTTTAGACTTACCAGCTTCAGAAGTCCAGCTTTCGACTGCTTGGCCTTCAGCTTTTTCGCCCTTATAAATCTTGATTTCAGCACCGGCAATCTCAGTACCGCCTAGGTTGACCTTACTGAAGGTTACCTTACGTGGAAGGTCATCGTCTTTATCCGTTACTGTAACAGTTGAGCCGTTGGTTACGACTTTGTTCTCTTCACCCTTGGAGTCTTTCTCTCCGACATTGGTCACTTCTACTGTTCCATCAGTTTTGACTTGGAAAGTAATGTCAGTAACTTTAAGGTAGCCGGTCGGTGCCGCTTCCTCATGGAAGGTATAAGTGCCAGGTGCCAAGTTGATGTTCTTAGACTGATTAGCCTCGGATGTCCAGCTTTCGACTGATTGGCCTTCGGCTTTCTCGCCCTTGTAGATCTTGATTTCAGCACCTGCAATTTCAGTACCGCCGAGGTTGACCTTACTGAAGGTTACCTTACGTGGAAGATCATCGTCTTTATCCGTTACTGTAACAGTTGAGCCGTTGGTTACGACCTTGTTGTCTTCACCCTTAGAGTCTTTCTCACCAACATTGGTCACTTCCACTGTTCCGTCTGTTTTGACTTGGAAAGTGATGTCGGTTACTTTGAGGTAACCTGTTGGTGCGGCTTCCTCATGGAAAGTGTAAGTGCCAGGTGCTAAGTTGATGTCCTTAGACTGATTAGCCTCGGAAGTCCAGCTTTCAACGGCTGCACCTTCAGCTTTGTCTCCCTTGTAGATCTTAATCTCTGCGCCAGCAATCTCAGTACCGCCGAGGTTGACCTTACTGAAAGTAATGGCTTTCAGACTATTGTCCTCTTTATCGGTTACAGTAAGAACCAAGCCATTTGCTTCAACAGAATCTGTTGCACCTTTAGCATCAACTGTAATGGTACCATCAAAATGAACTGTGAACTTAATATCTTCTACAGCTACAAATCCAGCAGGAGCAAGGCTTTCTTTCAGAGAATAGGTCCCTGGAGCTAACTTAACCACCTTAGATGCGTTGGCTTCGGAAGTCCACTCTGCAAGAGGTTTAGCTTCAGGACGAATCCGACTGCCTTTGTAGAGTTTCAATTTCGCCCCTGGGATTTCCTTCCCGTTTGGATCTACTTTCTTGATCGTCACATCACGTTCTGAGTCGTCATCCTTGTCTGTTACCTTCAAAGTTGCTCCGTCAGTCACAACCTTGTTGTTTTCACCTTTAGAGTCTTTCTCGCCGACATTGGTCACTTCCACTGTGCCGTCATGTTTGACTTGGAAAGTGATGTCGGTTACTTTCAGGTAACCAGTTGGAGCTGCTTCCTCATGGAAGGTGTAAATACCAGGCTCCAAATTGATTGCTTTAGACTGATTAGCTTCGGAAGTCCAGCTTTCTACTGCTTGACCCTGCGCTTTGTTGCCCTTGAAAATCTTAATTTGAGCGCCAGCAATTTCTGTACCGCCTAGGTTGACCTTACTGAAGGTAATGGCTTTAGGACTATTGTCCTCCTTGTCGGTAATCGTCAGAATTGACCCTGCTGCTTGAACAGTATCTTCTGCTCCTTTTTTCACAAGAGCAACAGTACCATTAGCACCTACTGTAAATGTGATATCTTCAACATATTGATAACCCGCAGGAGCATTCGCTTCAGTCAGTGTATAGGTTCCTGGAGACAATTTTATCACTTTAGAAGTATTTTCTTCTGAAGTCCAGTCTGCAACAGGAGCTTCTTCCTGGTCAACATGATCACCTTTATAGATTTTCAGTTGCGCACCAGGAATTTCTTTCCCGTTTGGATCTACTTTTTTGAAAGTTACATCCTGCTCGGTTACCGTCTTCTTATTGACGATCTCGCGTGATACAGATTTGTCTGTTCCAAAATCCTGGGAACCAATCTTAATTTCCTCAGTTAATTTATCATATCCTGTAGGAGGAGTCACTTCACGGATGGTATAATCATCGCGCAACAAGTCACCCAAGTTGGCATTCCCGTTAGAATCTGTGGTTAATTTTCCGACAACTGCTCCGCTTCGATCACGAACAACTTCAAACTCAGCACCTTGCAGATTTTCACCATTTTCATTGACCTTATGGAGCTTAATGGTGAAAACATAGCCTTCTCCAACACCGCCAGCAATCTGATAAGAGCGATTTTCAGCTGATGTCGTTGTTTGACCACCGTTATAGGTCATGGTAGCACTATTGGAAACGCGCTCGCCATCAACAAGATCGTAATCTGCTTTTGTCTTATAGTCCAACAAATACCCGAAACCATCCATGTCGCCAAGGTCAATCGTGAATCCATCACCAGCGGCATTTTCAGTGATTTTTGATTGGAAATTAGCTGTCACGTCTTCTGTTGAATCCCGCACCCAATCTCCATTATTCCAGCGCCAAGCAATTTTATAGACTCGAATTGAGTCTCTCATGATTTTAAAATTAGGCGAGGTAATCTTATCAGTTATCGTTACTCCGGTATAATGCTCCATATTGCGGTTAATCGCAATATTGTAATGAACTTCATTCTTACCGTCTTCCGCTGCCTGATAAGAGCTCTTCTCAATTTTTGAGTCATATCTTTTGGGCGGTCCATTATAATGGACGATTCCCGGATACAACATCCGACCTCCTACGGTAAATCCACCATTCAAGTCACCTTCTTGTCTCACAACATCATGGTCAACTCGTGCATAGAAGAAGAATTCTCCTTGGACACCAGACTTTTGCTCAACATAATTTGTATAGGTCAAAGTAATGGTCTTGTTGGTTGAATCCAAAAATCCATTTGCCACAACGTTATCCGAGCTGTCCTTAAGTTCAATAGCTGAAGAGTTCCCAAAAGCATACTCAGAAGGCAAGGTGATTTTTGTCGTGTCTCCTTGATGTACTTGGTTATCCGGCAAGACAAACTTTGCGTAAACTCGAAAAGTTTCCCAAATATCAATTCCCTGCGTCAAATCACCACCTGAAGAATTCTTCAGGCTCATCTCAGTGATAACATCACCAAACTCAGCTGCTTGCACCTGAGTAAGAGGAGCTACTGATGGCAAAATGACTCCTAAACAAAGAATAATAAGGTGGAGCAATGCTCTAATCCTTTTGTTCATGCAATTTTCCTTTCTCACAATATTCAGTTTTAAATGTACAATGTAATTGTATACTAACTGAGCTTCCCCATCTTGTCAGTGCCCACTTGCTAAAAAGCGAACATTATAGATACATTACATCTTCATTTTATCATACTATAAGAAAAATGGCTATACACAAAAGTAGATTTTTTTAACATTTGTTTACCTTTTTGTCATTTAGAAAAGGTAGACGATTTGCATAGTTCATTTGCAAATCAGACCAATATTGCTAAGGTCAATCGTGTCTGACAATCAATGTCCCCAATAACGCAGAAAAACCGGAAACAAAGTCCGGTTCTTCTGATTATTTCCTAAACGTCAGGGCATAAAATTTTCCGTCCCAGAGGAGTTTCAACTCCTTCTCTTTGACACCGGCCGGTATAGCGGCCTCAATTTCTCCTAAATCAACAGTAGCGTCCTTAAAATAGTCCTTGCTGAAGTGGTTCTTCTTATATTGCTGGTCCACATAGTCTGCCGTCTCGTCTGAGATCATAATCTTAGTCTCTGGCTTAGCCACTCGCAGCATTTCCTGCATAGCCTTAGCCTTATCGCTAAAGAAATTAATCCCGCCGATATGATAGACGATGTCAAAGCTATTATCCGCAAAGGGTAGGTCCTCCGCACAAGCATGAAAGAGCTGCAGATTGGTCTTCTTGGCGCAGGATTTCTGGCATTTTTTCAGCATGCCTATGGAAATATCTGCCCCGACAAAGTCTAGGCTTTTCATGTCAATATTCTCAGGGATGTAGCGCAGGTCTTGACCAGTCCCGATAGAGACATAAAGGATAGATAGATGATCCTTCCATTCTATTTCTGCCATCTGGTCCTTTCTCAGCTTGTCAATAGCCTTGCCATGGAGAAGTGGCCCCATCCATTTCTCACCAAAATCATACCAGCGAGCCAAGCGATTGTACATGGTCATATACTTGGCATTGTCACCTGAGACATAGTCCGGATTCAGCGCCAGATAGATGTCTCCATCTTTTTGAAAATCCTCTAACTTCAAACCTGGCTTCAGCTTCTCTTGAATTTTTGTACCTGTCATATCTTCTGTCTCCTTTTTCTATTTGCCATTTATTATAGAGGATTCTGAGACAAAAACAAGAGTTTTTCCGTAAGTGGCTGCCCAGCATGAGTAACTGGAAGAAATTGCTAAGTAAGCTGCAAAAAAACTAGACAAAAAATGTGCAAACAAAAGAAGATAAAGCATTCTGCCCTATCTTCTCTTTATTTATTTGCTCAGTCGAGTCTTATGGTAAAGTCCTAAAAGAGTCAGGACTACCAGACCAGCAAGAACTAGTCCAAGACTTTCAGCAGAGCCAGTCGCAGGAAGAACCTTTTTAGATTTTCCTTGACCGTCTGCTACTTTATCAAAAGCAGATGATTGATTTGGCTTAATACCGCCTTGAACTGCTTTATCAGGGGTACCAGGTTCAGCTGGTGCCGCTTGGTCAGTAATGAACAACTTACCATCTGTATATTCTACAGCATTGCTATTAGCGTCTAGAACTGTTACAGTGCCATCTTCATTGACTTGGAAGATAATATCAGTCACAGCCAGATAACCTGTCGGAGCCGCTTCCTCATGGAAGGTGTAAACACCTGGCTCTAGGTTAATTTCTTTAGATTTGTCAGCTTCTGAAGTCCAAGATGCGACAGGACTGCCCTTGCTTTCCCGCCCCTTGAAAATTTGAATCTGAGCACCGGCAATTTCCTCACCAGCTAGATTGACCTTACTGAACGTTACCTGTTTATCCGTTGGAGTTTGAATTTGCTTATTGACCACATTGACTGCAACCAATCTGCTATCTCCAGAATCTCCAGATGCCGGACTGCCTACTTTCAAAGTCTTACCAAAATCCGTCGGACTGATGGTAATATCCTCTGTCAGGCGATCGTAACCAGCTGGAGCAGTCGTTTCACGCAGGATATAAGTGTCGCGCAGAAGATTACCAACTTCCGCATTCCCATCTGCATCTGTCGTGATTGTGCCAACCACCTTATTGGTCGCTTTCCGCACCACTTCAAAGACTGCACCGCTCAGAGAAGCATTAGACTCATCTGTCTTGTGGACCTTAACCTTGAAGTTATAGCCTTCGGACTTTCCGCCAGCAATCTGATAAGAGTACTCGTTGGTGACAGACACTGTCTCGGTATTGTTGTAGTTCATGGTAGCCTTATTTCCTACAACCTCTCCATCAGCCAAATCATAGTCGGCCAGCGTCTTGTACTCAACTAGGTAGCCGAAGCCTTCTACATCTCCGAAGTTGATTGTCAAGCTATCACCTTCAGCGCCAAAGGCCATTTTAGACTGGAAGTCTGCTGTTACGTCTTCAGTCGAATCACGCGCCCAATCTCCATTATTCCAGCGCCAAGAAACCTTATAAACTCGTACAGAGTCTTGAACAATCTTAGCGTTTGTATCACCCAGCTTGTCAGTCACAGAGACATTTTTGTAGTTCCCCATGTTACGGTTAATAGCCACATTGTAGCGGATTTCATTCTTAGCATCGGCATCCCACTGAAAAGCACTCTTTTCTAGCAGAGACTCATACTTTTTCGGCGGCCCATTATAGTGAATGCTGCCGGCTGGAATCCTATTATTGCCTACAGTGAAAGTAGCTGGAATATCCCTTTCCTCTGTGACAACTTCGTGGTCAATCCGCGAATAGAAGAAAAACTCGCCTCTGACACTGGACTTCTGCTCCACATAGTCTGTGTATGTCAATGTGATGGTCTTGGCATTGCTATCCAGGACTCCATTAGCCACCAGAGCTCCGTTTTCATCCTTGAGCTCAATAGCTGAGGAATTCCCAAAGGTAAATTCATTCGGCAAATGAATCACTGTCGTATCACCCGCATGGGCCTGGTTGTCTGGCAAGGCAAACTTAGCATAGACACGGAAGGTCTGCCAGATATCCACACCGTTGGTCAGCTGTTCACCAGAGTTAGTGGTGAGGTGCATCTCAGTGATGACATCATTGAGTTCCGCCGCCTGAGCCTTAAGGGTTCCGGCTAGGAAAGGCAGGAACACGCCTAGACAGAGAATGATGAGCTGAAACCATACTCTCAGTTTTTTATTCATGCAATCTTCCTTTCTCACAAGTAAAATTTGTTTAAAAGTACAGCGTATTGGCCAGCCAGATGAACACGTTCATTTCATGTTTTTCTGCCTTTTTGACAAACACTGGAAAGACAATACTAATTCATTGTACCATATTGACTATTAAAAAACTATAGGAATGCTCACAGGGGTTTATCATAAAAAAGGAGAAAGAAGATGTTAGTCTTCTCTCTCCTTTATGGTAAGCAAAACAGGCCAAATAATGAACAGATAAGCTGAAATCATTGAACAAATTCAGCTCTTCTATTTTGACAAAAAGTCAATCTTTCTGTGACGCACTGGAAGTTGCATCTACTTGATTCTGATGTATTTCTTCTTGTTTGGAAGAATTTCTTTCCGTCTCATCTGAAGTGTCGGGCTCTTTCTGTGTATGCCCGCAGGCCGTTAAGATAAAGACAGAAATCAGAGCCAGAAACAAGCTCCCAATTTTCTTGAACCTAGACATACGAGTCCTCCATTTATGCGAAACTTGATGAGACTAGCACTCCGCCAAAAATGCCTGCACAGTCTTGACATCTTCTGGACTACCGCCTTGGTCAATATCGCAGATATGGTGGAGCCCATATTTTTCGATAATCAAGGCAGTCGCCCCGCAGAAAGTCCGACCATGTTTAACAGAGTCACCATTGTTAACAAAACCTTTAATCAGCCCAGGATGTTTCTTGATAAAGCGTTTGGTAGACCATGGAATTTTCCCAGCACCAGCATTTCGAGTAATGAGAATACAGGGCTCTTCCAGTTTTTCCCTGATAGTCTGGGTCGGATAGCCCAGTGATTCTGCAAATCGTTTTCCAACACCAGTATTTGAATCATAAACTACAATCATCTTCATCACCTACTTTCTTAAAAAAAGGATAGCAAACCAAGCCGCAAAGCCTAAAACCACGACATCTGAGATGAGCATAAGCATGAACTCCAAATCTGGCATCATGTGAATGTACATCAGCAATGACAGAGTTGTCAAAGCCAGTGCCGTCAGCTTAACAACTGCCGGCAAGCCCGGAATCAAAGCTGCTCCGATCAGGACAACGATGAGACCTCCGACTAAAAATGACTGAAAATCCACACTTAAACTAAAACCAACGGTCACACCGCCGTAACCAATGGTCAAAAGACCAATCAGCACCAGACAGATACCCAAAATAGCCAATCCGCTCATGGCAAATCCTCCTTGCTTATTCATTCTTTTCCTCACTTTCTTTTTTGAATAAACTGTTAAAAGCATTCATTCACTTCTTGACAAAAAATAATGTACTTTATCCAATAACATTTCTTCCAATTCCCGAATCACAGGACATAAGACATCACCTCCTTTGTTTGTGAATGAATGGTTTTGTAAATTCATTCATACCTGCTTTTAAGAAAAGGAATTTCCTCTATTTGGAAAAAATCCCCTTAACAAAATATTTCACTAAAGTCTCAAGACTATCGAAGTAGCCTGAAAATTCCTGCTCTGTGACATGCATGTCTATGTAATAAATCAAGTCATAAACCTTCATGATCTCAGCTATTTTCTCCCTCGAAAACCCCTCTTCCTGCAAGCGCTGGCTGAAGGTCTGAATCAGAAACTGATGAAAGGCATTGGACGCTCGGCCGGAATCCTGATTATAGTAATCGTGCAGAATCTGAGAAATGCCTGGCTTGTTCCACTCAGCCAGAATTTTATTGGGTGAAATCAATTCAAAAGTGACTGCAAAAAGCTGTTCAACGATTGCCTCGGGCTCGCCCTGCCAGTCTACGCGTTGCATGATTTCCTCACGTATACGGCTATTTTCAGCTACATAAACCTCCAAGAAGATAGCTTCCTTGGACTCATAATACTTATAAAAGGATCCGACAGCCATATGGCTCTTCTTAGCAATATCAGAAATTCCAGCTGCCTTATAGCCTTTTTCCGCAAAGACTTCCCTAGCCGCAGCCAGCAGCTCATTTTTTTTATCCATTTCCATGCCTCTTTTATGAATGAATTTATCTTTATGTTCATTCACATTTTAACACATTCTTGCCATTTGTCAAGCATTTATGCTATACTATACAAAAAAGATAGTTTGCTAATCAAATTATTTTTTTATATTATATTTTGGAGGTTGAGCTATGCTCAAGGAAAGACGTAACCAGGGTACCATCGCCCTACTGGTAATTACTTTTATTTTTCTAGCGGTTGCTGCAGTGATGGGCTTTATCCAATACCAAAAAGTCAACACCAAGACTGCCTATGACCGAAATAGCGAGCCTGGAGCAGATTCAGCAGTCTATGCTGAAGTGTCATATATTTTCCCAGAGGCTCTGATTGAAGTAGAAGATAATACCCAGGTTTGGCTGGTTGCTTACCAAGACGGATATGTTGGTCTACAGGCTAAAAAGGGAGACAAACAGATTGCCCAGCTCTTGGAAAAAGAGAAAAAGGGCGAGCTGGAAAAAAATCCTGTCCGAATCGTTGGCTCCTATGTTAATGCTAACTCCCCTAAAAAAAATCAGGGATATATCTCTAATTATGGCAGCCTCGTTCGCGGTCTCCTAGCAGACAATCCCGAAGTCATCACAGTAATGTCAAGCAGCTCCTATATCTCTATCACTGAATTTGAATCTGACAATCTTGCATCCATGTTCTACATTCTGTTTTTGCTTGGACTATGTGTTGTCTTTGTCGTCATTGCAATCATCGGCCGCAAGAAAAATATCGCTGCCTACGAAGAAATCTATGCAGCCTATCCAGAAGCCAAGGACAATCTCAATATCCTGCTGGAGCAAGCTTCTTTCCACGATGATGTGCTGAAAATTGCTGTTTATAAAGACCATCTCATTACCTACTATCGAGGTTTCAAGGCGATTGATCTCAAACAGGTCGTCCATCTCTACCACCACATTCTCACCATGCATCGCGGCTTCGTTGCTTCAAACAGAAACTCAACCTTAGTTGCTATTCGAAACAATCAAAAGAAATACCAAATGCTTTTTAAGAATATTGGTAAAACAACAGACACCAAACTCCAGTCAACCTTTGACTACCTCTACAACCACTTCCCTCATATCAGATTGGGAGTGTAATAGCACATAAAACTCAAGCTAGAAAATCTAGCTTGAGTTTTTTAGATACAAAAAAAGTCCCATAAGACCTATACTGGAGGCTACTAACAACCTTATCAAGGTAATCAAGCGCAATGCCTTCGGCTTTCGGAACTTTGACAATTTTAAAACTAGAATCCTCATCGCTTTGAATATCAAAAAGGAGAGGACTGATTTAGTCCTCTCCAGGATATGACTTTTCGTTAACTGACTACAGTTGACAAAGAGCCAATTAAAAAACAAACAAGTTCTCAATAAAACTTGCTTGCGTCTTGGATACATTAGTGTTTTCTACGATTTTTCAAGGCCTCGTTGATTTTTTTGGTTTTAATCATCGAATCGACGGAGACAAGAAACCAGACCAAGAGGTAAATCAAAATTAATTTTAGCCAGAAGGACCAACCGAAAATCATATTTCCCCAACCATTGCAGACCACAGCCAGACAAACGATGGTCGCTGTCACTACAAAGTGGCAGAAAAGTAGGAAAGGAAATGGAAAGCGATCTGTCGCATCAAGGATATAGCTTGCTACTCCAATCAAGGCGCTGACAAGGAGGACACTGAGAATAGAGCTAGGAGTCAGCAAAAATGTTTTTCCTGAGAACAGGGCTACCAGCAGAAAGACCAAACTACCTGTTCTCAGACCATCCTGCATACCGATAAGAATTTTTTTAAAGGTCATAATTTTTCTCCTAAATTCCCAAATAGTCCATAAGCAGCTTGACATATCGGCGGCTGACATCGGTTTTGAGCTGATTAGTTAGCTTGGCAGTCATATTGCCCGAAAAGCTATCCGACAAGGATTCCAGATGATCGATGTTAACGACTGCATGCCGCGACACCTGAATGAAATTGCGACTATTGATACGATTTTGAAAACGAGTCAGCGTTTCTGTCGTTGTATAAATGCCCTCGGTACTGTAAATCATCAGGGTTGTCTGATTAATATCGGCCAGGATAATGTCTTCCGTCTTAAGCATAACCAGCTTATCATCCGACTTAATAGGCAGGACACCACTTGGACCAGCCTTATAGTGTTCCAGATAGTCTAGGACGGTCTTGGCCTCGCCAGCCAGCTGATCAGCTCTCACGACCACCAGTGGGTCTTGGGAGGAAATCTGAGCATCTTCTTCAAATCTTGTCTGCAAACCTAAATCTCCTACTTTCTTTACTTAAAGCTCATCCGTCGATTCAGCAACCAATTTTGACCTAGCCAGAACAGGGCTGCTGCCGTGAGCACTACTCCAACTATATAGTATGTTTCTTGGCTTGTCAAGAGCTTTTGCCATTCGATACGGATACCTAGGAGCTTCTCAAAGTCTTGCTGGAGCTGACTCTGGTCCGCAAAAACTTCAGTCAGAGACTCCTTCATCAGGACTTGTCTGAAGAGG
Organism: Streptococcus sanguinis; assembly: GCF_003943655.1. Classification (GTDB taxonomy): domain Bacteria; phylum Bacillota; class Bacilli; order Lactobacillales; family Streptococcaceae; genus Streptococcus; species Streptococcus sanguinis_F. The sequence continues at coordinate 6,371 of NZ_RJMM01000008.1, read as the reverse complement.
GAGGCCATGTAGGTTGAGGGAGTCAGTTTCATGAGATTTTGAGCAAGGCTGGGTAGAGTCCCAATCGGAATATAGGTTCCTACTAGAAAACCAGAGGCCGCACCGATGACCGTTGAGTATTGACCCAAGGAATTTACCGATTTAAAATATGGAACAACTAGCGCATTGAGGAGGCTAGCCAGCAAGCTATTGAGCAGCATGAGGCAGACCAGCTGGGGAAGAAGCGCGCTATTAAAGGAAATCTTGTCCGCTAGGATAAAGTAGGTCAGCATGACAGCAAACATGAAGACTTGCATGACAAAGCCAATCACAAAGTCACTGATTAAGTAGCTAAACTGCAAGCCCCATTGCCCCAAATCTGTGATAAAGAGGTCGGCAGTCACCTTTCTTTCTTGGTCTTCGGTCTGTTGCGAAAAAGCTGCTAGGGTAGTTGTCAAGGCGGTGACAGCTAGTGTTCCGCTAATCAACCAGAAGTCGAGCAACTCTTTAGCATGGCTACTTTCTGACCAAGACCCTTTCATGTTGTCCTTTAGAAAGACCAGATATAAAACAAAGGGAATAATCGCTCCGAAGAGGGACAAAATTACCCCACTGCGGTTGCGGAAATAAAGTAAAAAATTACGTTTTATCAAAGCGAGCATATTAGCGTACCTCTCTTCCTGTCAGTGCCATAAAGGCATCGTCCATTGTTCCGGGTTGGAATTCAAATTGTTCGATATAGGGACCAGCCTGAGCCAATAAGATCAGAGCTTCTTGAGTCGTTTTAGGGTGGAGGATAAATTCCCCTTCCTTGACTTGCTCCCAAGCGCAGCCTCTTGGCAAGCTTTTCTCTAAACCTGCTGCATCTTGACTTAAAATACGTAAAACATTGCGGGCATAGTTTCCCTTAATCTGGTCTGCAGAGCCTTTGGCAATGACCTGACCATGATCTACGATATAGATCTTATCCGCATCATCAGTTTCATTGAGATAGTGGGTTGTCAAGACAATGGTCATCTGCTCTTCTTTCTGAATTTGCTTGAGCAGGCTCCAGATACTCTCCCGAGTCTGAATGTCCAGGCCTGTCGTAGGCTCATCTAGAAAAAGCAGGTCGGGACTGTTGAGCAAGGCTCGAGCAATATCCACCCGACGCTTTTGGCCGCCAGAAAGTGTCCCGTAGTGCTGGCTGGCAAAGGCTGACAAGCCCAGCTGAGAGACCAAGCGTTCGATTCTACCTGTCGGCATCTCCTTGTACTGCTTGGCTCTGATAGTCAGATTTTCCAAAACTGTCAGCCGAGCGTCCAATACACTGTTTTGGAAAACCACACCCAGCCTAAGCTTTTCAGCATAGCAAATCTGCCCAGATGTCGGCCGCAAGAGACCTATTAGCATCTGAATGGTCGTGGATTTTCCTGCGCCATTAGGGCCTAGAATAGCTGTAAAACTGCCTCTCTCAATCTGAATATCGAGACCATTGACAGCTACTTTATCGCCATAAACCTTGCTAAGATTTTTCGTTTCTACTAACATGATTTTTCTCCTTTTCTTTACTTCTGAGACTATGATAGCAAGTCTTTTTTGAAAAATCTCGGCTTTTTGGACAAGCGGTAAAATGAGGGAGATGAGAGGTGAAAATCCAGACGTCAAAAAATCCCCGACCATTCGGTCAGGGAAGTTTATTAGCGGGCGACAATCTTGCGGTAGCTACGTGAAGTAAGAAGAAATACCAGAATATAGGTCAAGAGGAAGACTCCGCAAGTTGCAAGTGTTGTCTGAATCAAAAGAGGAAGATTGGTCACACCTAGTAGGGCAACTATCAAGCGCAACATGTGAAAGACCGCTGCTACATGTAGAAAAGCAAAGATGAGAGGTAGGAAGAAAACAGTCAAAATCTGCTTGCGAATGGTACTTCTAGTCTGCTTTTCATCTAAACCAACTTTTTGCAAGATGATAAAGCCATCTCGGTCTTCATATCCTTCAGAGATTTGCTTGTAGTAAATTACGAGAACAGCTCCTAGAAGGAAGATAACCGAGAGGAAGACACCGATGAAGAGCAAGGTTCCAGTAAGTTCCTGATAGCTCTTTTCTGCACTATAACGGTCACTAGCCATTGCGAAGCTACTATCTTGAGCTTGTTCCTGATCCAAAGTGTCCCTCCACCCCAGTTGGACTTGCTCGACAAACTTTTTACTGCCCTTAGTCTCTGAAGCAACTCCAATGTAGTAGTAATGATCCACATCGAGATTAACCTCTTTGCTATCATTGACCACCATATAGAGACCCTGCTCCATGGTTACATCGTTTGGATTAGGAATTTCCCCATGCGTGAAATTCGACGATAAAAGCTGCTTAATCTTCCAGTCCTTACCATTCACTCGGAGAGGCTTATCCTTATTCAAGGAAATATTTTTCCCGTAAACCAGGGTTTCATCGTCTGCTAAGTCTATCTTTTCCCCTGTCATTTTTTCATAATCCTGACGATTGATGACCGTAATCGTGCCGGCAGACTTGGTCAAGATACTTGTATCTGACTCCAGCTCTCTTTGCATTGGAACTGTCACATCATTACCAGCCAGTTTCATGATGAATGCTGATTGGTAGAGATAGGTAGTATAGCTTGGCTTCTTCAGACCTGTGTCCTGAGCGACTTGCTGGACCTTGTCCAACAGAGCCTCCTTCTGATCGGCCGATTTCGGCAAGACGATGCTGACATTGTAATCCTTTGGATGCAAGGTAGTAATATAATCCCGACCTCCAACATAGATATTGATTGTGCCAACCAGAGTCACTAAGAGCATGGTAGATAGAATGGAGATAGTTGCCAATCCTGCTGCATTTTTACGCATCCGCGAGATAAGATTGGAAACAGAAATGAAATTCTGCGTTTTGTAGTAGTAGCCTTTGCGCTTTTTGAGAAATTGCAATAGTGTAATCGAACCTGCATTAAAAAGCAGATAAGTTGCTAGGATAACCATGATCACAGCTATAAAGAAATTGCCTATAGCAGCGACAGGTTTGGTAACGGTCAAAGCCATATAATAAGCCACACCCATGAGCAGGAGCCCCAGCAATGTTTGCAGAAAAAGGAAGCGTCCTTTCTTCTCGCCTGCTTTCTTTTCTTTCATTAGGTTAAGAGAGCTATAGCGTAGAAGTCGGGTAGAGTTGAGCAACAAAATCACCGCAAAAGCGACACCTAGACTGATTAGAGTCATCCCGACGTTCTGCCATTGGAAGGTCGAGTCAAGAACTGCCGGCATTCCCATCAATTTCAAAAGGACTGCGTAGAGCATCTTATCTAAAGCTAGGCCAGACAAGATACCCAGACCAACTGTAGCCAGATAAAAGACACAGAGTTCAAAGAAGGTCATGACTAGCAGATGCTTTTTCTCCATGCCTAGCAGACTATAGACTCCCAACTCTCGGGATCGGTTTTTCATGACGAAGCTATTAGCATAGGTAATGAGGATAAGGACGGCAATCTGAATGACATGGATACCAAACTGCAAGGTCATGCGAGCTGCCGAACCGCCATAAGAGGCCTCCATATTGGGGCTATGAGCCAGTGAGACAAAACTATACAAAATCGCTGTTGCTAGTACCGTCGCCAAAGCAAATGGATAATACAAACTGCGATTTTTAACCAGATTGGAAAAAGCCAGTTTACTCGTTAGTTTGAACATAATTGCCCACCTCACTTGCCATAACTGTCAGAGTATCAGAAATCTCTTGGAACATCTGTCGCTCGGTCTTGTCGCCACGGAAGATTTGGTTGTAGAGAATCCCATCCTTGATAAAGAGCACCCGCTTGGCGCGGCTAGCCGCTGCCGTCGAGTGGGTTACCATAAGAATGGTCTGACCGCGCGCATTAATGTCGTCAAAGACATCCAACAGGGCTGCCGAAGACTTGGAATCCAAGGCTCCCGTCGGCTCGTCCGCCAGCAGAATCTCAGGATCTGTGATGATGGCTCGAGCTACTGCAACCCGCTGCTTCTGGCCTCCAGAAATCTCATAAGGAAACTTCTCTTGCAGCTTGTTAATCCCCAGCTCATTGCAGGTGGTGACCAGCTTTTGCATCATCTCGGTAATGGGACGGCGAGAGAGAACCAGAGGCAGGAGAATATTATCCTTGACCGACAGAGTATCCAACAGATTGAAATCCTGAAAGACAAAACCTAATTTCTCCCTACGGAAGCTGGAAGCCTGACTGTTTTTGATGGTTGCTGTGTCAGTTCCGTTGAGAAAGACGCGGCCCTCAGTCGGCTTGTCCAACATAGCTAAGATGTTGAGCAGGGTGGATTTCCCAGAGCCTGATTCCCCCATGATGGCGACATATTCGCCCTTTTCTACCGTAAAGTGAATGTCCTTCAGTGCCTCTACTTGACTACCCTGAAAACGGGTTTTATAAATCTTTTTCACATGTTGTACGTCTAATAATGTCATCTTGCTTCCTTTCTGTCTAGCAGGCACCTATCAATGCCCCGCTTTTAACAATATTTATAAACTGCATCCTAATTGATAAGTCTATTTTATCTCAATACCAACCGCCCTGCCATAACCTAAGCTTACATTTTAAAGTGTAATCTTACACTTTTGTAAGATGAGATGAGCTTCATTTTACCCAAAAGGCAATCAAAGCAATTAGCCAAAGGTGGGCTGGATAAAAAATATAGAAGAAATATTTGCTCCACTTGCTGCTGGATCCTCGCTCACCATTATATAAGTGCAAGAGAGGAAGAACAGTGATAAAGAGCCAGTCTGAATTATAGAGCAGCATAGATATCGTGTCCTGCAAGGTTGGATAAATTTGAATACTCATGGCAAAGAGAACTCCCGCCCAAACTACATAGGACAAGTTTCTGAAAAAGACTTGATTTCTAAAAAGGTAGGTCAAGAGCATGAAAGGAAGCAGAGCCATGCCGCCTTCGCTAAAGACAAGCCCAGCCAGCAAGACCAAGACTCCAGCAGTCAGCCGCAAACCACGCTTCCTATCCTTAGCAGCTCCTCCATTGTCAGAAAAGCCAAAGAAAAGACTCAGCATGAGAACCCCGCAGGCCAAGGTCAGGAAGATATTGTGAGTGAGGTAAATGCCCTTCTCCTGAAAGAGAAGCGTCAAGATACAGTTTCCTGTTTGCATCAGGGCTGCCCAAAAGAAGAGCCGCATATTGTAAGCCAGGCGGTTGCGAGTGTGGAGAAAACCTTCCACTGCCATGAAGGCAAATGCTGCTCCGACACAGCGGGTTAGGGCATGCAAGACGCCATCCCAGCCGTCCGGCACCAGCCCCGGTATCTGGCTGATATGGTCAAAAACCATAAGAAATGCCATGAAGAGCTTCAACTGAAAAGCATTTATACCTTTTGATTTCATTTTTTTGTCTCCTTCTTATTTCTTGCCTCTATGATAATAAAAAAGAAAGGTCAGTACCATAACCTAACCTTTCATTTGCTAGTTTTATTCTTACAATTTTGTAAGTTAGTAATGTTATAAATACTCCTCAATTCACAGAGTTTCCTATATCTTAATTAGAAATACTTTTAACAATCAAAATTCGAATACCTTCCATTAAATTTATACATTCATCATTCTGTTCCTCTCCATCAATAGGAACAGAAGACTGTCTATATAAAAACACTACTTCACTAAGTTGATTTACTAACTCTTTTGCTTTATCATTTTGCATTTGGTTTATTTTATCACAAAATTTTTTATCTTTCAAAAGCACGATACCTAAAAATGAACTCAAAAGAATTTGAAAGCATATTATGGTTGTTTCTGATTGTCTCTCAGTAAGAGGTGGAGAATCAATAAGCCTATCCACTTCATCAGACAAAAAGGCTCGCAGGTTTTCTAATTCATTTTTTAACAAGCATCTTGTTAATTTATTGATAATAAGCTGGCATTCTTCAATACTTATTGAAGTTCCAATAAATAACATTTTAAACTTTTCAAGTTTATAGTTGGAATTTTTGTTTAATTGTTCAATTTCAACCATAATCTCTTGATAAAGTTGCTTAGATATATATTCATTAGCATATCCAAATTTTATATAGAAATGGCACTTTTCTTCAACTGTGAAATAATATTTATTAGTATATTCTTCGAACAATCTAAATTTTTCTTCTTCTGTTTCTTCCTTATTTCTAAAAACATCTAGGATTGATTGTATTAATTGAATTCGAATATTAGGATTACTTTTTATTGTCGAAAAAATATAATTCAAAATCGGATCATCGTCGTCTTTATTTAACTGGGCATTTTGAACATAGTAATAGAAATCTAAATCCATTGTTTCCTCTAATAGCTTACCCTTCAATTTTTCAGGATCTCTCAAAATCTCATCAGCTTCATTCTTAAATAAATTGGGGACATAATCATCTAAAAAATACATTTTAGC
>NZ_RJMM01000007.1 GCF_003943655.1 Streptococcus sanguinis | reverse complement strand
TTCAAGATATGCAAAAAAGAGATTTGCCTTTATAACAAACATGGGGGTTTTTAATAATACGCTGCCTAGTTATTTAAAAACTGGTGAGTTTGCTGATTTTAGATGTATTCAAGAAAACTTGAGACAACAGTTTATTAATAAGCATTTAAGTGAAAAAAAAGCTTATGGCTATGCTATTGATTCCCTAGGGAAAATATATTTTTCAAAAAAGTTTGTATTATTTGATGAATAGTGTAAGTTTAGTATACTATTTATAGAATGGAGTTTAATTTATGGGATTCACTGAGGACAACTACGAACATGCAGTCATCGAACTTTTTCGCGATAGTTTGGGCTATTCATATGTCTATGGTCCAGATGTAGAGCGTGATTATAGAACACCTTTATATTTGGAGGAGCTTTATCCTGCTTTGGAAAGGATCAATGATAAGCTACCGACTGTTGCAATTCAAGAGGCAATTGAAAAGCTACAGCGCTTTGAAACAGGTTCCTTGCTTCAAAAAAATAAGATTTTTACAAATTATCTTCAAAACGGTATAGAAGTTTCCTATTTTCATCAAGGAAGGAAACAATCTAATCTCGTTTATTTAGTTGATTTTGATAATGTAAATAATAATTCTTTTACTGTAATTAATCAATGGACAATTGTAGAGAAGAGCAATAAACGTCCTGATATTATAGTGTTTTTGAATGGTTTGCCAGTAGTTGTTTTTGAGTTGAAAAGTCCTTCTCGCCAAGAAACAGATGCTTCTGATGCCTACCGTCAGCTTAAAACATATCAGAAAGAAATTCCAAATTTATTCAACTANAATGCTTTTTGTGTAATGACGGATCTGGCTACTTCAAAGGCTGGGACAATTACTGCTGGTGAAGACCGCTTTATGGAGTGGAAGACTACTGATGGTAGGTTTGAAGATACTCAGTATGCTAATTTTACCACGTTCATTGAAGGTATTTTTGATAAGACTAGATTTTTGGATATTTTAAGGAATTTTATCTGCTTTTCTGAGGATGCTAAGATTTTAGCGGCTTATCATCAGTATTTTGCAGTGAATAAGGCTGCAGTATCTACTTTAAAAGCAACTAAAAGCGATGGACGGGGAGGTGTTTTCTGGCATACGCAAGGGAGTGGGAAATCTCTATCCATGGTTTTCTATGCTCATCTGCTGCAGAAAGTTTTAGACTCGCCAACTATTGTCGTCTTGACTGATCGAAATGATTTGGACGAACAGTTATATGGACAGTTTTCCAAATGCCAAGATTTTCTGAGACAGACACCGATTCGGGCAGAGAGCCGTTTACATCTGAAAGAACTATTGACTGGTCGCCAAGCCAATGGCATTATATTTACAACTATGCAGAAGTTTTCAGAGTCAGAAGAGGCGCTTTCTGATAGAAAAAACATTGTTGTCATGGCTGATGAGGCTCATCGTGGACAGTATGGACTTGAAGAAAAGATTAAAATTACCAAAGGAAAAGATGGAGAAAGCGAAGCGAAACTAGTCGTCGGAGCAGCCAGATTGATTAGAGATAGCTTGCCTAATGCGACTTATATTGGATTTACTGGAACGCCTATTTCTACTAAAGATAAGTCTACAACAGAGGTTTTTGGTAATTACATTGATGTTTACGATATGACACAGGCGGTTGAAGATGGCGCCACTCGGCCCGTCTATTATGAAAGCCGTGTCATGCATTTAAAACTAGATGAAAATATCTTGCATTTGATTGATACAGAGTATGACTTGATGGCACAAAGCGCTGAATCACATGCGATTGATAGAAGCAAGAAGGAATTGGGTCGTCTTGATAGTATTTTAGGGGCCGATCAAACTATTAGTGCCTTGTGTGAAGATATCATTACTCATTATGAAGAAAATCGTGCGCAGGAATTAACTGGAAAAGCAATGATTGTTGCTTATTCTCGTCCGATTGCGATGAAAATTTATCGTACCTTACTTGAAAAGCGTCCGAATTGGACAGAAAAAATTGGAGTTGTCATGACTTCTAGTAATAATGATCCGGAAGAATGGCATGATATAGTAGGGAATAAGCGCCATAAAGAAGAGATGGCTAAAAGGTTTAAAGACAATGAAAGCCCATTTAAGATTGCTATCGTCGTTGATATGTGGCTGACTGGATTTGATGTCCCTAGCCTTGCAACCATGTATGTATATAAGCCAATGCAAGGTCATAATCTTATGCAGGCAATCGCTCGTGTTAACCGTGTATACAAAAATAAAGAGGGTGGACTTGTAGTTGATTATATCGGTATTGCAAGTGCTTTAAAGCAAGCCATGAACGATTATACAAATCGAGACAAAGGTAACTTTGGGGATACTGATATAGCTAAGACAGCTTTACCAAAGTTTGTTGAAAAACTAGAAGTCTGTCGTGATTTGTTTTATGGGTTTGACTATTCAGAATTCATGCTCTCTAAATCAAGTGATTTAATCAGAGCTAAAACAATTAGTGGTGGGGTAAACTTCTTGTCAAGTGTAGACAAGGAGAAGAAGAAAGAGCTCTTCATAAAAGAATCGTTACTCTTACGCCAAGCGTTATCACTTTGTCGTTCTTTGCTTACTCCTGAGCAACGTTTTGAAGCAGCTTATTTTGAAGCAGTCAGAACATTGCTGACACGAATAACTGGGGAGGGTAAAAAGCTTTCTCTGAAAGATATTAATGATCGTATCAATGAGTTACTAAAAGCTTCTATCAAGAGTGAAGGTGTCATTAATTTATTCTCAGATATTGATACAGGATTTTCGTTATTTGATCCTAAATTTTTAGATGAAATCTCTAAAATGAAGGAAAAAAACATAGCGGTAGAACTCTTAAAAAAATTATTACAAGAGCAGATTACCTTATATCAAAGAACAAATTTAGTCAAATCCGAAAAGTTCTCTGAAATTCTTTCGCGAGCGATGAGAGCATATCTGAATGGCATGCTTTCGAATGGAGAAGTTATTGCTGAATTAATGAAAATGGCCAAAGAAATGGCGAAAGCTCACGAAGAGGGGGATTCTTTAGGTCTTACCGATGAAGAATTAGCTTTCTATGATGCTTTGACGCAACCACAAGCAGTCAAAGATTTTTATGAAAATGATGAGCTTGTTGCAATGACTCATGAATTAACGGAGACATTGCGCNAAAGCAGAACTATTGATTGGCAGAAAAAACATTCTGCGCGTGCTCGTATGCGCATGCTTGTTAAACGGCTCCTTAGGAAATACAAATATCCACCGGAGGGTGTCGAAGATGCCATTGTGACTGTTATCAAGCAATGTGAAATGTGGACGGATAATCCTGATAATAATTATGAGTCCTATTTATTTTCTGACCAACTGATGGCTGCTGAAAGTAGTGTAGAATTTGAATCGAAGTAAAATTTGACCGGCTATGCCGGTGGCCTTGATAAAAAAGCCTTCCTGTTGAAACTAGAGGCGGGGGAGAAAACTGATTAAATCTTTCTATTCAAGACTTTTACCATTTTACTGGTGAGAGTCTTTTGCTTGTATTAATAAACTAAAAAACCCCTTTGTCAGCTGCTGTAAGTGACAAAAAGGGGGGGGGATTAGTCGATATGCCATTGTGTGGCCAGCCAGTCGGCAAAGGCAGCATAGCGCTCTTTGAGGGCTTCATGATGCCCGTAAGGGTCAAAGATAGAGTAGGTAGTAAGGATTTCTTTCTGAATCAAGCGATGAATTTCTTCAGCATAGAAAGGAGCTTTGGAAAGTCGGTTCGAGTGATTCGCACCTTCTGTCTTTCCATTCTGCAAATAGACTAGACAGTCCTTGTTTTTCAAGTCCTGTGTTTGGCAATAGTCGCTAAAACCTGGGTACCAAAAAGAACCGCAGATAGAAAAAACACAAGGAATCTCGGAGACGCTATAGAGACTGTAAACAGCCGCTAGTCCACCGAGAGAGTAGCCACCATAGGCAATTCTATTTTCATCCAGTAGGTAGCTCTGTCTGATTTCGGCTAATATACCGTTGAATAGTTTCTGATGGTAACTATCTGCTCTGCCGCCAAAATCAGGATTGCCAGGTTTTAGAGCATTTGCTTTCCAGGGTGTATAATCGTCCAGCCTGTTGTTTGATATCAGTCCGATTAAGATTACCGATGAAGAAAGCCTGCTCAGGTAGTTTATCTGGCCATCATTTAGCAAGATTGCTGGATAAGGTCGTGATCCGTCATAATCTTGGGGCAGGGCAATATTGACAGTGATACCCTCCCAGACAAAGGTCTTATTTATTGACAAAGTCATTGATTTTCTCGAGTGAGTCGATTACAGCGGGACCATAATCCATGAACTCATCATAGGAGATGGTCATGATTTTCTGATTTTTGACCGCTGGTACATCTTCCAGAACGGGATTAGCTTTCATTAGATCAACTGCTTGCTCATCCATGGCCTTGTTGCGGTCGCTGGTCACGTAGATGATGACTTCTGGATCCATAGAGACCAGATTTTCCAAGGTTAGGTCAGAGGTTCCAGTCGCTACATTGGTATAGCCGAGCTGGTTAAGCAGGCTCTCCTGCAGGGCTGACTTATAGGCACCGAAAGTCTCATCGTTGTAGGCACACATGATGAGCGCTTTTTTCTTTTCGCCTTGGCTAGCCTTATTAGTCTTCTTAACACTGTCAATTCTTGCCTGCAGCTGGTCAGCATACTGATTGGCCTTGTCTTGGACATTAAAGATGGTTCCTATATTCTTGACATCTTCAACGATATTGCCTAGATCTTGCTTGGTATTGGACAAGGAAGCCTTCTGTGTATAGACAGGGATTTTGTTTTCATTCCAGGCACTGACTGTCCCCAGAGATTTCTCGGAAAACATCATGTTTCGACCAAGAAGAGCATCTGGCTCATAGGATAGCACAGTTTCCTGTGATACGGTTTTCTTGTCGCCGACTTGCGGAATGGTGGCAATATCAGCCTTGTATTTATCTGTGACATCATTGTCTGGATTGAGCATACCGGCGATCTTGTCTTTCAATCCTAGTTCAATCAAGATTTCGGTCGTCGAAAGGTTGTTGGTGATGACCTTTTCCGGTGCCTTTTCAAAGACCTGATCAATCTCCTTGCCTTCGGCATCGTAAGTTTTGATTGTCACTGGATATTTTGTCTCTGCTGTGCTCTTTTTCGCGCTTTCTGTTTTGGAGGAAGATTGTGAAGTTGAGCTTTCTTTCGTACTTTCCTTAGATGAAGAATTGCAGGCTGCCATTGTCAGTGCAGCAGTTGCGACGAGTAAGATACTGAGTGTTTTTTTCATATTGCCTTCCTTTCTTGGGCTTGGAGCTTGTATAGATAAAGCTGAGAGCAGGCTCTTATAGATACTGAATCATGGCCTGTCGATCCTTGGTCCAGATCACTTTGCTCTGAATGCCGTAAACGGCTTGCAGTGAATCATGGGTGATGGCCTCCTTTGGAGCGCCTTGGTATGCAATCTCACCTCCTTTCATGAGGTACAAATAGTCTGAATACCGACAAGCCAGTTGGATATCGTGTAAAACAGCCAAAACATTGATGTTCAGGTCTTTGACGATACGCAGCATATCCAGCTGGTATTTGATATCCAAATGATTGGTCGGCTCGTCTAGGAGCAGTAGGCTTGGCTGCTGGGCCAAAGCGCGTGCCAACAGGACTCTTTGCTTCTCACCGCCAGACAGGGATAGATAGGTTCGGTTCCCCTTATCTAGCATATCCACCTGCTTCAAGGCATGACGGACGAGGGCATAGTCTTTTTCGCTCTCTTTTTGAAAAATGGACAGATGCGGCGTCCTGCCCAGCATGACGATTTCTTGGACAGTGCAGTCAAACTGAAGATGGTTAAACTGAGTTACAACGGCTATTTTCTGGGCTGCTTTTTTTATGCTGACCTGTTCAAGCGGCCTTCCGTTTAGATAAATGTCCCCGCTATCAGGTTTGATTTGGCGGTAGATTGTTTTGAGCAGACTAGTTTTGCCGCTTCCGTTGGGTCCTAAAATAGTGTGAAACTGATTTCCATCGACCTTGAGTGAAATCCCTTTTAAAATCTCTTTTTGGCCAATAGAATAGTGGATATTTTGGCAAGTTAGATCCATATCAGCTGCTGACCTCCTTTCGGCTTTTGGCTACAATGTAGATAAAGAAGGGTGCACCGACCAAAGCGGTGAAGATCCCAATCGGCAGCTCGGCGTTTTTGACCAAAATTCGAGCCAAAACATCTGCCCAGACAAGAAAGAGTGAGCCGAGCAGAGTAGCGATAGGAAAGAGTCTTTTGTAGTTGGTACCGACTAATCTGCGAGCAATGTGCGGAGTGATTAGTCCGACGAAGCCGATAATACCGCAGCAGGCAACTAGCACCGCAGTCATGACTGCGACAACTGTGATATAGAGGAACCAGTAAAAACGCAGAGGTACCCCCAGTGTCAAAGCTGCTTCGTCCCCCATCATCATGGTATTGAAAATACGATACTGGGAACAGAAAAACAAAAAGGAGAGACCAACAACAAGAGCTGGCAAGGCAAGATCTGACCAAGAAGTTCCGGCCAGTGAGCCCATAGTCCAGAACTTGATTGTCATAAGGCTGTCAGCATTAGCACCGACAGAAATGATAAAGTTGGAAAAGGCGATAAAAAGGGCATTTACAACTGTTCCTGATAAAATCAGACTGCTTGTCGTCATTTTTCCCTGCATGGATGCGATAAAAAGGACCACGGCTGATGCCAGAATGGCTCCTATAAAGGCACCTGTGCCAGTAATGGATTTGAGCCCTAAGATAATGCTCAGTGTGGCTCCGAAGGTTGCACCCGCTGAAATTCCTAGGATATAAGGCTCTGCGATGGGATTGTTGACAGTAGATTGCATGACGCTACCACAGACAGAAAGGCCAGCACCAGCTAGGATTCCCAAGAGCACTCTTGGAACCCGCATGTTCCAAACAATAGCGATTGTAGACGGCGATAGTTTGCCTGTGCCAAGGGAAAAGCCGAGCTTGCTGAAAATAATCTGGTAAGTATCCTGTATATCAATAGTGACCGATCCCAGGGATACAGCTAAAAAGAGGGAGAAAGCCAGAAAAATGACGAGAAGCAAGAGCAGGCAGATATAGCGAGAAAATCCGTGATTTTCTGACTTTTTAAAGAGCATCCAGACCTCCTTAACAGCAAAGATTAGAATTTTTAGACAATTTCATAAAAAATTATAACATTTTTAAATCAGAAGGGCAAGAAGGGATAAAAACCTCTGATAAGAAAAGGTTTAATGACGTTTTATCTTTTCAGTGATGAAAATATGTTTCTGGTGTAAGAACTGGCTAGAGCGGAATAATTGAGTTTTTCGGAAAGTATATGACAACCGATATTATTGGAGGAAAAGTAGGTGAACCTAAATGGCTTAGTATAATTATTGGGAAACAAGAAAAAACGACAGAAATATTTCTATCGTTTTTTGAAATTATAAATGCTTAAGGACTGAGATAGCTATAACGATGATCAAAACCTATTTGAGCTAAAGAAGAGTGAGAAGCGCTCACTTTATTCAATTTTCTCATTAATCAAAAAGTGATGCCTGAAAGCTTTCAATAATGGTAGCCCAAATAACCAGAAGGTCTTTGCCAAGCCAAATAATCATTAAAGACATAATATAGGCTTATAAAATTCTATTCAAAATACAGCAAGTCCTTGCTAGTCTCGGTGAAGAGTTCAAAACCATTTTTAGTGACATGGCCGCAGTCTTCGATGCGGACACCGACCTTGCCAGGGATGTAAATACCAGGCTCAACAGAGAAGCACATGCCTTCTTCGATGACCATGTCGTTGCCCTCCATGATAGATGGAAATTCGTGAACATCCATACCAATACCGTGGCCGAGGCGGTGATTGAAATACTCACCGTAGCCAGCTTTTTCGATGACTTGCCGAGCGGCACGGTCTACTTCATGAGCTGTGACACCTGGCTTAATAAAGTTAAGAGCAGCTTGCTGGGCTTCCAATGTCAGATGGTAGATATCTTTTTTGAACTGGTTCGGCTGGCCAACAGCAACGGTCCGTGTCATATCGCTGGCATAGCCATTAACCATGCAGCCAAGGTCAAAGAGCAGGAGGGCGTTATTTTCGACTTTATTGGCACCGGGAATGCCGTGCGGATTAGCTGCATTATTTCCCGTCAGTACCATAGTTTCAAAGCTCATCTCATAGCCTTCTCGCTTGATGGCAAAGTCAATCTGAGCGATGATATCTGTTTCGGTATTGTCCAGTGAAATATTGTCAAAACCGATATTAACAGCCTTGTCAGCATATTGGCCGGCTACCAGCATTTTCTGGATTTCATCGGCAGACTTAATCAGGCGCAAGCGGTTGACGTAAGGAGTCAGGTTGGTAAATTCTGCACTATCAAAGACAGTTTTCAATCCATGATATTTGGTCAAAATCAAGTTATCAAACTCAAGAGCGACAGTCTTGAAGGAGTGAGCCGGCAGGGCAGCTTTAATCTTCTGCCAAGGATTTTCCGAGTCTATATAGCCAAGGACTGAAAAGGGAACAGAACCTGAAGCACGCTCAACCTCTAGAGCAGGCACGAAGAGCAGGGGTTCATGGTCAGGATAGACAAACAAAAACATCTGCCGCTCATGCGGGTCGCTGTAAAAACCAGTCAGATAATTGATAGTGACTGGATCAGACAGGACAGCAGCATCTAGCTTCTCATTATCGAGATAGTGGGTGATTTGTTGAATTTTTGTCATGGTCACAACCTTCTTTCTATGCCTCTATTTTGGCAAAAAATGTCAAAAAAAGCAAGACTTTTCAAAAACTTATCAAAATACTTGAAAGTGTTTACAAGAAGTGATAAAATGGTGAATGTAGGAAAGTGAAAACGATATTTTCAATAGAAGAAAGGAAACTATATGAACACAGACGACACAGTAACGATTTATGATGTCGCCCGTGAAGCGGGAGTTTCGATGGCGACAGTCAGTCGAGTAGTGAATGGAAACAAGAACGTCAAAGAAAACACACGTAAAAAAGTTTTAGAGGTCATTGATCGTCTTGACTATCGTCCAAATGCAGTGGCACGTGGACTAGCCAGCAAGAAGACTACAACCGTCGGCGTTGTCATTCCAAATATTACCAATAGCTATTTCTCAACCTTGGCAAAAGGGATTGATGATATTGCCGAAATGTATAAATACAACATTGTCTTGGCTAACAGTGATGAGGATGATGATAAGGAAGTATCCGTTGTCAATACACTCTTTTCTAAGCAGGTAGATGGCATTATTTTCATGGGCTATCATCTGACGGAGAAAATTCGCTCAGAGTTTTCACGTTCGCGTACACCGGTCGTTTTGGCAGGTACTGTCGATGTGGAGCATCAGCTTCCGAGCGTTAATATTGACTACAAGCAAGCAACGGTTGATGCTGTAGAATTACTGGCTAAGCGCAATAAGAAAATTGCCTTTGTCAGCGGACCGCTTGTAGATGATATCAACGGGAAAATCCGTCTATCAGGCTATAAAGATGGCTTGAAGAACAAGAAACTTTCATACAGCGAAGGCTTGGTTTTTGAATCAAAATATTCTTATGATGATGGCTACCACTTGGCAGAGCGTGTCATTGCTTCCAAAGCAACTGCAGCTTTTGTCACAGGAGATGAACTGGCAGCAGGCCTCTTAAATGGTCTGTCTGATAAAGGCATCAAGGTTCCAGAAGATTTTGAAATCATTACCAGTGATGATTCGCAAGTAGCTCGTTTCACTCGTCCTAACCTTTCCACAATCGGTCAGCCTCTTTATGACATCGGCGCTATCAGTATGCGCATGCTGACTAAGATTATGCATAAGGAAGAATTGGAAGAACGCGAAGTTCTCCTGGCTCACAGCATTAGCGAGCGTAAATCAACTCGGAAATAAGCGGTGTCTGTAAGTCTGATTAGGAACTTATCTGAGCTTGAAAAGCGAGCGAAGAGACTAAGTCAATGACTGCTTTAAGAGAGTTTCATGACTATGAAGCGAGGAGAGTGGGACAGAAATCGGTAATTCGTTAGAATTCGATTTCGTCGTCCCACCTCCGCACAGTTGAGTAGGGCTGTAAAAGCTGATGAAATCAGCGTAGTAGAGCCCACTCAACCACTGCGTCTTGCTCGACAATCCAAAGATAATTGAGAGGCTAGGACTTTTGTCCCAGCCTCTTTTTTGTGTTTCCGTTTAGCTAGGGGTACTTTTCTAAGCCTTATCAGGCTTTGGATGGATTTTTTACCTCATTTGCCCTTGTGGATTTCCTTTTTATTTTATTTTAGGTATAATAGGAAGTATGAAAGTATTACTGTATCTTGAAGGAAA
Organism: Streptococcus sanguinis; assembly: GCF_003943655.1. Lineage (GTDB taxonomy): Bacteria > Bacillota > Bacilli > Lactobacillales > Streptococcaceae > Streptococcus > Streptococcus sanguinis_F. The sequence continues at coordinate 58,678 of NZ_RJMM01000007.1, read as the reverse complement.
GTCCGTTTTGGAGAAATCGGGAATTGGCCGAGCCCTCCAGCATCAGATGCATGCCTTGGATTTGGCTGGGATTCCTTATACGACGGACGTTTTAGGAGATTATGATGTGGTCCACATCAATACCTATGGTCCCCGTAGCTTGCTTCTCCTGCATGCTGCCAAGAGGGGCAATAAAAAAGTGATTATGCATGGGCATTCGACCAAGGAGGACTTTGAAAATTCCTTTATTGGATCTAATCTCTTTGCTCCGCTTTTTGGTAAATATCTGACGCATATGTATAAAAAGGCGGATTTCATTATCACGCCATCGGAGTATTCCAAGCAGCTGATCCAGTCTTATGGGGTCACAACACCTATGGTAGCTGTGTCAAACGGCATTGACCTGCCTAGGTATAAGAAAGATGCTCGCAAGGAAGAAGTTTTTAAAAAGTATTTTAAGATTGAAGAGGGGCAGAAGGTGGTCGTTTGTGCTGGCCTTTATTTCCGCCGCAAGGGGATTGAGGATTTTGTAGAGGTTGCCCGCAGGATGCCAGATGTGCGCTTTATCTGGCTGGGCTCTATAAATCTCTGGCTGATTCCGCGCAAGATTCGTCGTCTGGTTCTCTTTGACCACCCTGATAATGTCGAATTCCCTGGCTATTTTAAGGGAGCGGTATTTCAGGGAGCCATGTCTGGAGCGGATGCCTTCTTTTTCCCATCCTATGAGGAAACTGAAGGAATTGTTGTCCTGGAAGCCTTGGCCAGTGAGCAGAATGTTGTGTTGCGCGATATTCCAGTTTATCATGGCTGGGTGGATGAGCGTTCAGCCGAGCTCTGCAACAATGTAGATGAGTTTGTCCAGTCTCTGAGAAATATCCTAGATAAAAAGGTGGATAAGCGTGAAGCAGGCTATCAAGTGGCTAAAAGCCGGTCCATTGACGATGTCTCAGGTCAGTTAGTTGAGGCTTATCAAACAGTTTTGGAGATGTAAGATGCGTATTGGTCTTTTTACAGATACCTATTTTCCTCAGGTCTCTGGGGTTGCTACCAGTATTCGGACTTTGAAGACGGAGCTGGAAAAATTAGGTCACACGGTATTTATTTTTACGACGACGGACAAGGATGTCAATCGTTATGAGGATTGGCAGATTATTCGAATTCCCAGCGTACCTTTCTTTGCCTTTAAGGACCGAAGAGTGGCTTACCGAGGATTTTCTCATGCCTTAGAAATTGCCCGCCAATATCAGTTGGATATTATCCATACCCAGACAGAGTTTTCACTAGGGCTGCTGGGGATTTGGATTGCCAAAGAACTGCGAATTCCGGTAGTACATACCTATCATACCCAGTATGAGGATTATGTGCACTATATTGCCAAGGGAATGGTCATCCGTCCTAGTATGGTCAAGTACATCGTCCGCGGCTTCATGAGTGATTTGGATGGGGTTATCTGCCCTAGTGAGATTGTTTATGATCTCTTGGTTGACTATAAAATCGAAGCAGAAAAACGGGTAATTCCGACAGGGATTGAGCTGGCGAAGTTTGAGCGGCCGGAAATTTCGCGTGAGGATATCAAGAAGCTTCGTTTCAAGTTAGGTCTTGCTGAAGACGAGATTATGCTGCTCAGTCTGTCCCGTATTTCTTATGAAAAGAATATCCAGGCTATCGTTGAGGCGATGCCTGCCGTCCTTGAAGAAAATGACAAAGTCAAGCTAGTCATTGTCGGCGACGGTCCTTATGCAGAAGACTTGAAAGAATTGGTTGCCAAGCTTCAGATTGAAGAAGCTGTCATCTTTACGGGGATGATTGCTCCAAGTGATACGGCCCTTTACTATAAAGCTGCGGATTTCTTTATCTCTGCCTCAACCAGTGAGACTCAAGGTCTGACTTATCTGGAAAGCTTAGCCAGCGGCACACCGATTATTGCCCATGGAAATCCTTATCTGGATAATGTTATCAGTGACAAGATTTTTGGGACCCTTTATTACCAAGAGCGGGATTTATCAGGCGCTATTTTAGAGGCGATTATTGCGACGCCTGACATGGATGAGCAAAAGCTAGCAGACAAGCTTTACGAGATTTCAGCGGAGAATTTTGGTCGCAGAGTCTATGAGTTTTATCTAGATTTGACTATTTCCAAAGACTTCCATAACGAGCTCAGCCCAGAGGAAAGTGCTGCCAAGCGTCTGGCCAAGACAGTGGCCTATCTGCCTGGAAAAGTCATTTCTCTTCCAATCAATGGCTCCGTTCGTATCCTCAAAGCTTCGAGTAAGCAAGTGAAAAAAATCAGGAATATTACTAAATTATTAGAATAGAAACATGCCTTGCATCATTGTGGCAATAGCTATTTATGCAAGGTTTTGTTTAGAAATAGAGGAGAAATCTTATGAAAAAATATCTCAAACAGTTGCCGTGGTTGCTTTTGTTCTATGGCATTTTCATTGCTTCAGATTGGATTTGGCAAGAGCTTTGGAGATATCTTATAGACAATACAGAAAGTGTAGAAAGTGTTTTGAACTGGCTTTCAAACTTTAATATTTTGTATTATCTTTTACTGCTGCCCTTGGTTGGTGCAGGGATTTCTTATATAAATACTCGGAAGAATGGCTTCGTTTTGCCCTTCCTCCTTCTGATTCCTGGTGTCCATTATTATTATCTATTCAAAAACTTTTTTGACGGCCTTTTTTACTCAGGAGACAAGATTTATAATCCAATCACTTCCACGCTTTATAATGATAGGGATATTCATGTCTTGTTATTCCTTTCTTTGGGAGGAATGCTGTTGGCAGAGCAACACCGTAAAAAACGTCAAGCAGCTACTTTGAGTCAAGAGTCTCTCAATCGTTTTTCCGGTTTTGATGGCCAATAGCTCTTGCAAATTTTTCCAATCGTGCTATAATGTTTTCTAGAGACAAATCACCTGCAGGAAATCTTTTAGAGAGCGCGTGGAGCTGGAAATCGCGTAGAGGATGCAGTTGGGACTACTCTATTATCTTTTATGCAAACATAAAACGGTGGCTACGTTAGAGCCGATTCGAGGTGTAGGTCTTTTGACTTGCATAAATGAAGGTGGAACCACGTTGCGACGTCCTTTTGAGGATGTCGTTTTTCTTTTGTCAGAAGGAGGGAGAATGGTGCTTTATATGATTGGCGGATCGCCTTGTAGTGGGAAGTCAACAATTGCTTCACTTCTTGCTAGACAGTATCAGCTGCTTCATATCAAACTGGATGATTTGGTAGACGAGATGATGAGTCAAGCAAGTGTAGACTCACAGCCGATTTGCCTTCTTAGACAGGACAGAAATCCGGAACAAATCTTGATGAGAAATCCAGAAGAGATGGCAGATGAAGAATGGCGCTTTTACGAAGAGATTTTTCCTTATGTAAAATCTTACTTGATAAAAAATCAAGATAGACCTCTCTTGGTGGAGGGGGCAGGACTTTTGCCTCACCTGATAAAAAGTCTTGAAGAACCAGCGGTTTCCTATCTATGCTTGACTCCGACAGCTGATTTTCAGAAAAAGCATTATAAACAGAGAGAATGGGTTCCTTATGTCTTAGAGGGAACATCCAATCCTGAGCAAGCTTTTGAAAACTGGATGCAGCGGGACATTCTGTTTGCCCAAATGGTGCGGAAGGAAGCGATGAAATTAGGTTATTCTAGTCTCATGACAGATGGTCGTCAATCAGAAAAGCAGACTGCGGAAGAGATTGCTCGAATCTTTAAATTGTCCAATATAAATAGAATAGATATTAAAGGAGAAAACACATGATTAAGATTACTTTCCCAGATGGCGCTGTTCGTGAATTCGATTCTGGCGTGACAACTTTTGAAATTGCTCAATCTATCAGCAATTCCCTGGCTAAAAAAGCCTTGGCTGGTAAATTCAATGGCAAACTGATTGATACAACTCGTGCTATCACTGAAGATGGCAGCATTGAGATTGTGACACCTGACCATGAGGACGCTTTGGATATCTTGCGTCACTCTGCGGCTCACCTCTTTGCCCAAGCTGCTCGCCGTCTTTTCCCAGATATTCACTTGGGTGTTGGACCAGCTATTCAGGATGGTTTCTACTACGATACAGATAATGAAGCAGGGCAAATTTCAAATGAAGATCTGCCTCGTATCGAAGAAGAAATGAAGAAAATCGTCAAAGAAAACTTTCCATCCATCCGTGAAGAAGTGACCAAGGATGAGGCGCGTGACATTTTCAAAAACGATCCTTACAAGTTGGAATTGATTGAGGAGCATTCAGAAGATGAAGGTGGTTTGACCATCTACCGTCAGGGCGAATACGTGGACCTCTGCCGTGGCCCGCACGTTCCATCGACAGGTCGCATCCAAATCTTCCACCTTTTAAACGTGGCTGGCGCTTACTGGCGTGGGAACAGCGACAACGCAATGATGCAGCGGGTTTATGGTACTGCTTGGTTTGACAAGAAAGACCTGAAGAAATATCTGCAAATGCGGGAAGAAGCTAAAGAACGCGACCACCGTAAACTTGGTCGTGAGCTTGATCTCTTCATGATTTCACAAGAAGTGGGACAAGGTTTGCCATTCTGGCTGCCAAATGGTGCTACTGTCCGTCGCGAGTTGGAGCGCTACATCGTTGACAAGGAGTTGGCTTCAGGCTACCAACACGTCTACACTCCACCACTTGCTTCTGTAGAGCTTTATAAGACTTCTGGTCACTGGGAGCACTACCAAGAGGATATGTTCCCAACCATGGATATGGGTGACGGGGAAGAATTTGTCCTTCGTCCCATGAACTGCCCTCACCACATCCAAGTCTACAAACACCATGTTCACTCTTACCGCGAGCTGCCAATCCGGATTGCTGAGATTGGAATGATGCACCGCTATGAAAAATCTGGTGCCCTGACTGGTTTACAGCGGGTGCGTGAAATGTCCTTGAACGATGGCCACCTCTTTGTAACGCCAGAGCAAATTCAAGAAGAATTCCAGCGTGCGCTGCAGTTGATTATTGATGTTTACGCTGACTTCAACTTGACAGAATATCGTTTCCGTCTGTCTCTTCGTGACCCTCAGGATACGCATAAGTATTTTGATAACGATGAGATGTGGGAAAATGCCCAAACCATGCTGCGAGCAGCCTTGGACGAAATGGGTGTGGACTACTTTGAGGCAGAAGGAGAAGCAGCCTTCTATGGTCCGAAACTTGATATCCAGGTTAAAACAGCCCTAGGAAATGAGGAAACTCTGTCAACTATCCAGCTGGACTTCCTCTTGCCAGAGCGCTTTGACCTCAAGTATGTCGGAGCTGACGGTGAAGAGCATCGCCCAGTTATGATTCACCGTGGAGTTATCTCAACCATGGAGCGCTTTACAGCCATCTTGATTGAAAATTACAAGGGAGCCTTCCCGACCTGGCTGGCTCCGCATCAAGTGACTTTGATTCCTGTTTCTAACGAAGCCCATATCGACTATGCTTGGCAAGTGGCTAAGAAGCTGCGTGACAAGGGTGTTCGTGCTGATGTTGATGAGCGTAATGAAAAGATGCAGTACAAGATTCGTGCCTCACAAACTAGCAAGATTCCTTATCAACTCATCGTTGGTGACAAGGAAGTAGAAGACGGTACTGTTAATGTCCGCCGCTACGGTCAAAAAGAAACACATACAATACGAGTAGACGAATTTGTAGAGCAAATCTTAGCAGACATTGCTAGCAAATCACGCCTTGAAAAGTAGAATTCATTGGATAACGATTAAACCCGAGCAATTAGCTCGGGTTTAATTTTCTATCTGTAAGTAAAAATTTCTTTACTAATTATGTTAGCAAATTTGATCTTAATTCAAGTATTTATCCACATAATCATCAAAATCAGGATACTCATTTCGGTTCATAGCATAGAGCATTTCCCCATAGAGAGGGTCGCTAGACGGGTCATCAGGTTCTAGAAGAGTAGCTATTTTCATATCATCATCTGGGAAAAGGATGGTGTAGTGATAGGTGTCGCTGACAGTAATACTGTAATATTTGGTGTTATCTTGATAGCCTGACTTATCTATCTTATAGTGAAATTCTTTATCGCCTAGCTTGCCTGTTTTGCCATTAAAGACAATGTCAATGTCCTCGCCGTTTGCTTTCTGAGCCTTCCATTTTCCTTGAAAGCTAGCGTGCTGACCGCAGGCGCTGAGAAAGATTAGTGATAAGAAAGTGATGAAAAGCCATGTTAGTTTTTTCATATCGTTCTCCTTGTCTATCCTTTGATATTATTCTACCACAAATATTAAAAATAAAAAAGCTGAGTTGGTAAACTCAACTTTTAGAAAGTAGTTCTGTATTTGAGCTATCTATTCCGCAGCTTGGGCCCAGNGTTGGGATAGCTTGCGCGAGAAGCTGGAAATGGCGAAGTTAATCAGGAAATAGATGACTGCTACTAGTAGGTAGAGAGCGAAGACTTGTTCAGCTTCAAAATAGCGTCCCATCAGAATTTGAGCAGAACCAAAAAGTTCTTGGAGCGCAATAACAGAATAGAGCAGGCTGGTATCCTTAATCACTGTGACAAACTGAGAAATGATGGCTGGCAGCATTTTCCGAATAGCCTGAGGTAGAATGATATAACGCAGAATCTGAAACTGAGTAAATCCTTGAGATAAGCCAGCTTCAGTCTGACCTGGGTCAATGGCATTGAGACCGCCCCGGATAATTTCTGCCAAAGCAGCAGAAGTAAAGACAGTGAAGCTGATGATACCGGCTGGCGTTGACTTAATCTGAAAGACTAAAAAGATAGTGAAAATCCAGAGCAGATTGGGTACATTACGGACAAATTCGATATAAATGCTGGCAATCAGCTTGAGCAGTTTATTTTTTCCATTGCGCATGACTGCTAGAATAGTTCCAAAAATCGTGGATAGGACAATGGAAATGAAAGAAATTTGCAGCGTCAGCCAAAGCCCCTTAAGGATAAAGAGGAGGTTGTTTGCGGTTAAGACTTTTAAAATATTTTCCATAGAGACCTCCTTAGATGCTGTAAGCTTGTTTATTGGCTTCCTCTACCCTACGTCCCCAGCTAGCGATTGGGAAGCAAAGGAGGAAGTAGAGCAGAGCTGCTCCGGCAAAGGCTGGGATGTAGTTGGAGTTTAGAGCAGACCAAGACTTGGTCACGAACATCAGATCCATACCAGAGATAATAGCGACGGTAGATGTATTTTTTATCAGATTGACGACCTGATTGATTAGCGGTGGCAGGATAATCCGAAAAGCTTGGGGCAGGATGATGTATCGCATGGTTTCGACATAGGTAAAGCCCTGAGATAGTGCAGCTTCAGTCTGTCCGCGAGGAATGGACTGGATACCTGAGCGGATAACTTCGGCGATATAAGCACCGTGATACAGTCCTACACAGAGAACAGCAGTCCAATAGATTGAGGGCATGATGGTGTAATTGCTGACTAGCGGAAGACCGTAAAAGACAATTACAAATTGAACTAAGAGTGGTGTATTCTGATAAAACTCAACAAAAACACGAGCAAGACCACGTAGAACTTTATGCTTACCTGTGCTGATAGCTCCGAAGAAAATCCCTAGTAGAAGAGCCAAGGTCAGGGCACCGATAGAAATGGATAAGGTAAAGAGGAATCCTTGGAAAAACTTGCCAAAGTCCGCAAAGTAGGCCTGCCAAGAAGAAATACTAAAACTCATGGGGTCTCCTTTCTAATCATCTGTTGAAGTAGATGGTTTTAAATCATATTTGTCATAAATTTTCTGCAGACTGCCGTTTTCCTTCCATTTAGAGATTAGGCCATCTACATAGTCATTCAATTGAGTATTGGATTTTTTTGTTACCACACCATAATCAGCTTTTTTGAAGCTGTAATCCAGAATGTTTGACTTGGAACTTACATAGCCGGTCAGAATGGACTTGTCAACAGAAATAGCATCAATACGGTGAGCCCGCAAAGAAACAGCAAGTTCAGGGTAGGAGCCTAATTCCACATATTTAAAGTTGAGTTTTTTCTCTTGAGCGATTTCTTCCAACAAGGTTTGGGTGATAGAGCCTTGGACGACGCCGATAGTCTTGTTATTCAAGTCTTTGACGTCTGTAATTTTACTGGATTTATTAACCAAAAAACCAGAAGCATCGGTGTAGTAAGGGGTTGTGAAATTATAGATTTCCTTACGCTCTTCTGTGATGGTAAAGGTCGCAATGACCATATCAACTTGTCCGTTATCCAGAAGTGGTCCGCGGGTTTGTGCGGTAACTGGGACGTAGTTGATTTTGACGCCTAGTTCCTTGGCAATCTTCTTTGCAATATCGATTTCTAGACCGCTATATGTATTGCTATCAGGATTGAGATAACCAAAGTTAGGTACATCCTGCTTGACACCGACATTGAGGACTCCACGTTTCTGGATGGCCTTGACCTGTTGGCTGGTACTGGAATCGGCTTGTGCAGGAGCGGCGTGAATCAAGCCTAGAGTCAGAAGGAGTAAGAGTAGGCTAATGAGTATTTTTTGTAGTTTCATAGGTCTTCTCCTTTTTAAGAAAGCACGTTATCACTCTCATGGTTGATAATTTTACTGAGAAACTGCTTAGCGCGAGGTTCGGTAGGATTGTCAAAGAAAGCATCAACATCAGTAGTATCCACTAGCACCTCACCGTCTGCCATGAAGATAATACGGTCAGCTACCTCACGGGCAAAGCCCATTTCGTGTGTGACCACAATCATATTCATGCCGTCTTTGGCTAATTTTTGCATAACAGCTAGAACATCCCCGATTGTTTCAGGGTCCAGAGCAGAAGTCGGTTCATCAAAGAGCAGGAGCTCAGGGTGCATGGCTAAACCACGGGCAATGGCAATCCTTTGCTTTTGTCCACCGGACAGCATGCCTGGGTAGGAGTCTTTCTTATCCCACATGTTGACAAATTCTAGATATTTTTGAGCGATTTTTTTAGCTTCTTGTTTATCCATTCCTAGGACTTTAATAGGCGCCAAGGTAACATTTTCTAACACCGTTTTGTGGGGGTAAAGATTAAAATGTTGAAAGACCATTCCGACTTCTTTACGTAAGTTGACCAAATCTTTGGCAGCAGTGTTCGCGACCTCGTGGCCATTGACGATCAAGCTTCCCTGATCAATGCCTTCTAAAGCGTTGATTGTACGGATAAGAGTTGATTTTCCAGAGCCGGATGGTCCCAGCAGTACAACCACTTGCCCTTTTTCAAAACTGAGATTGATATTGCGCAGAGCATGGTAATCTCCGTAATACTTTTCGACATTTTTAAATTCAACTAAAGCCATATCTTTCTCCTTTGTGTTAGATAATATGACATAGATTTTACCATAGAATAAATAAACTGTCAAATTGAATAAAAATGAGTATTTTCATTTAGAAAAAATTTTTTTGGATGATAATTGTCCATTTTCTACGAATGTCTCATAAAAATGGCTTGAATTAGTGTTTTTTAAGAAAACTTTGGTATAATAAGACTATATAAATAAATAAAATTGGATTGGGAGTCTAGCTAGGCAAACTAGATTGCCTTTTGCACGTTTTGATGCAGGACGACTTAGCTGACTATGTCACAACTTTTCTATCGTGGAGTTGATTCAATCCCAATCTTATGTTAAGGTGAACATATGAAGAAAATATTAGTTGTAGATGATGAGAAACCAATCTCAGATATTATTAAGTTTAATATGGCCAAGGAAGGCTATGAGGTTTTGACTGCTTTTGATGGTAAGGAAGCCTTGGAAATGTTTGAGGCAGAACAGCCAGACATCTTGATTCTGGACTTGATGCTGCCAGAAGTGGACGGACTGGAAGTTGCTAGGACTATTCGCAAGACTAGTAATGTGCCGATTATTGTATTGTCTGCTAAGGACAGTGAGTTTGACAAGGTTATCGGCCTTGAAATCGGTGCAGATGACTATGTGACTAAGCCTTTCTCAAATCGTGAGCTGCAGGCGCGTGTCAAGGCACTTCTTCGTCGGGCAGACCTTGTTGTGGAAAACCAAGTGGAAGAAAGTGGCCCGAACGAGCTGACCATTGGGGAACTGCAGATTTTGCCAGATGCTTTTGTTGCTAAGAAGCATGGCAAGGAGCTGGAGCTGACCCACCGTGAGTTTGAGTTGCTTCACCATTTGGCGACACATATCGGTCAGGTGATGACACGTGAGCACTTGCTGGAAACGGTATGGGGCTATGACTATTTTGGTGATGTCCGCACAGTGGATGTGACTATCCGCCGCCTGCGTGAAAAGATTGAAGATACGCCAAGCCGACCTGAGTATATCTTGACTCGCCGCGGGGTTGGCTACTATATGAGAAATAATGATTGAAGCAATTAAACAATTTGTGATTTCTGCGGATTTTGTCTTTGCTATCATTATTATCGGCTTCATTGTAGTTGTGGCCCTGCTTTTACTGGAAAATCGCCGTGATAACCAAAAGCTTGTACAGCTTAATCAAAAGGTTAAAGATTTGATTGCAGGTGACTATTCTGAAGTGCTGGACATGCAAGGGAGTCCAGAAATCACAGATATGACCAACAGTATCAATGACCTTTCAGAGGTCATTCGACTGACACATGAAAACCTTGAGCAAGAAACAAAACGCCTTTCCAGTATCCTGTCCTATATGACAGATGGCGTGCTTGCGACCAACCGCCGGGGGCAGATTATCACTATCAACGATATGGCAACCAAGCAGTTGGGAGTTAAGAGAGATGAGGTCCAAAATATGAGTATTTTGGATCTGCTTTCGATTTCAGACGAGTATGATTTGCGTGACTTGATTACCAATGTTCCTGAGCTGACGATTGACTCTCAGGATGAAAATGGTGAGTACTTGAGCTTGCGGGTTCGCTTTGCCTTGGTAAGGCGGGAGTCGGGCTTCATTTCTGGTTTGGTAGCTGTCTTGCATGATACGACAGAGCAGGACAAGGAAGAGCGGGAGCGTCGGCTCTTTGTCTCCAACGTCAGCCATGAGTTGCGGACTCCGCTGACCAGTGTCAAGTCCTATCTGGAAGCCCTGGATGAGGGAGCCTTGTCTGAGCCAGTAGCACCGGACTTTGTCAAGGTATCACTCAATGAAACCAACCGCATGATGCGGATGGTGACGGACCTGCTTAGTTTGTCTCGTATTGATAATGAGACTAGCCATCTGGAAGTAGAGTTGACGAATTTCACCGCCTTTATCACCTTTATCCTCAATCGCTTTGACAAGATAAAAAATCAAGACGAAACCAAAAAATACGAGATTATCCGTGATTATCCGATAACACCGATTTGGGTGGAGATTGATACAGATAAGCTGACTCAGGTGATTGATAATATCATGAACAATGCCATCAAGTATTCGCCGGATGGTGGAACCATTACTGTTTCCATCAAGACAACTGATGAGCAGTTGATCCTCTCGATTGCGGATGAAGGTCTGGGAATTCCCAAGCAGGACTTGCCTAAGATCTTTGACCGCTTTTATCGAGTGGACAAGGCACGTAGCCGTGCACAGGGCGGAACAGGTCTGGGGCTGGCTATTGCTAAAGAAATTATCAAGCAGCATCAGGGCTTTATCTGGGCTAAGAGTGAGTATGGTGTGGGCTCGACCTTTACCATTGTCTTACCTTATGAGAATGATGGCGTCCGCGATGACGACTGGGATAATGAAGATATATAGAAAGTAAACATGACTAAAGGATTTCAATACAGTATTCTGGCGTCGGGATCAAGCGGTAATTGTTTCTATCTGGAAACAGACCAAAAGCGGATTCTGGTTGACGCTGGCTTATCAGGCAAGAAAATTACGAGCTTGCTGGGCGAAATTGACCGCAAGCCTGAGGATTTGGATGCTATTTTAGTGACTCATGAGCACAAGGACCACATTCATGGTGTTGGGGTATTGGCCCGCAAGTATCATTTAGATATTTATGCTAATGAGTCCACTTGGAAGGCTATGGAAAAGGACTTGGGCAAGTTGGATGCTAGTCAAAAGCATATCTTTGAATTGGGCAAGACCAAGACCTTTGGAGACCTAGATATAGAAAGCTTTGGTGTCAGTCATGACGCAGCCTGTCCGCAATTTTACCGCTTCATGAAGGACGATAAGAGTTTTGTCATGCTAACTGATACGGGCTATGTCAGTGACCGGATGGCTGGGATTATCGAAAATGCCGACGGGTACCTGATTGAGAGCAACCATGATATTGAAATTCTTCGCAGCGGTGCCTACCCTTGGAGCCTCAAGCAGCGGATTCTGTCGGATATGGGTCACCTATCCAATGAAGACGGAGCGGAGACCATGATTCGGACTCTGGGCAATCGCACCAAGCGAATCTATCTGGGCCATCTCAGTAAGGAAAATAATATCAAGGAATTGGCTCACATGACCATGGTCAATCAACTGGCTCAGGCCGATATGGCAGTTGGTCACGATTTCCAGGTCTATGATACCTCGCCTGATACCGCGACGCCTTTGACGAGTATTTAAACACTAGACCGCAAGGTTTGGTTTTCTTGCTCTAGTGCGGTATCCATTAAATATTTAAAAAGCAACGGTTTTATTTTGCAAAGGAGCTTGTATGCGGCCAATTTACTTTGTGGTAGGTCTATTATCTTTAGGGTTGGGAGTTTTGGGGATTTTTCTGCCTCTCCTGCCGACGACGCCATTTCTTCTCTTGTCCATTGCCTGCTTTTCGCGCAGTTCCAAGCGTTTTGAGAATTGGCTCTATCATACAAAGATGTACCAGACCTATGTGGCGGATTTTCGAGAGACGGGAACGATTGCCAAGGAGCGTAAGAAAAAGATTATCGTTTCCATCTATATCTTGATGGGTATTTCCATTTTTCTAGCGCCTATTATTTGGGTTAAAATTGGACTGTTGGGTCTGACCGTTTTTATCACCTATTATTTGTTTAAAGTAATTCCGGATAAGGAATAGAAATCACTGTCAGCAGGTGCGTTTGCGCCTGTTTTTTGTTATAATAGAGACTGTATATCTTTGGAAAGGAAAAGGTATCATGCTGTTTATCCGACTGAAGTCAGCATGATGTAAAATAGTAATGGAAAATTTGAAAAAAGCATTGCTGGGTCAGTTTGACTTGGTTTTCTCTGATGAGACCTTGTTGGAAACGGCTTTTACCCATACGAGCTATGCCAATGAGCACCGCCTCTTAAAAATTTCACACAATGAGCGCTTGGAATTTTTAGGAGACGCTGTTCTACAACTGATTATTTCGGAGTATCTTTATACCAAGTATCCTAAGAGACCAGAGGGCGATCTGTCTAAGCTGCGTTCCATGATTGTTCGGGAGGAGAGCTTGGCGGGCTTTGCCCGTGATTGTCAGTTTGATCAGTTTATCAAGCTGGGACGCGGTGAGGAGAAGTCTGGCGGCCGGAATCGTGATACAATTTTAGGAGATTTGTTTGAGGCCTTTTTAGGCGCCTTGCTCTTAGATAAGGGTGTGGAAGCAGTCAAAAGCTTTCTCTATCAAGTCATGATTCCCAAGGTGGAAGCGGGAGATTTTGAGCGGGTGACGGACTATAAGACAAAGCTGCAGGAGTTGCTGCAGATTAATGGCGATGTGGAAATTGCCTATCAGGTCGTCTCCGAGACAGGACCTGCTCATGCCAAAAATTTCGAGGTGGCCGTTCTTATCAATGGCCGCAAGTCCGGTCAAGGTCAGGGGCGTTCTAAAAAGCTGGCCGAGCAGGAAGCTGCTAAAAACGCATTTGAAAAGGAAAGTTCTTCATGTTTTTAAAGGAAATTGAAATTCAGGGCTTCAAGTCATTTGCTGATAAGACTAAAGTTGTTTTTGATCAGGGAGTGACAGCGGTTGTTGGGCCAAATGGTTCCGGCAAGTCCAATATTACGGAGAGCCTGCGCTGGGCCTTGGGAGAGTCCAGTGTGAAAAGTCTGCGGGGCGGCAAGATGCCCGATGTGATTTTTGCGGGAACAGAAACCCGCAAGCCACTAAATTACGCATCAGTGGTAGTGGTTCTGGATAACAGTGACCAATTTATCAAGGATGCTGCCAATGAGATTCGGGTGGAGCGTCACATTTACCGCAGCGGTGACAGTGAGTATAAGATTGACGGTAAAAAAGTCCGTCTGCGCGATGTCCATGATCTCTTCATGGATACTGGGCTGGGACGAGATTCCTTCTCCATCATTTCCCAAGGGAAAGTTGAAGAAATCTTTAATAGCAAGCCCGAGGAACGCCGGGCAATCTTTGAAGAGGCGGCTGGAGTGCTTAAGTATAAGACACGTCGCAAAGAAACGGAAAGCAAGCTTAGTCAAACCCAGGATAATCTGGACCGTCTGGAAGATATTATCTACGAGCTGGAGAGCCAGGTCAAGCCCTTGGAGAAGCAGGCTGAAACTGCTAAGCGCTTCTTGAGTCTGGATGGCCAGCGCCGAGAGCTTTACTTGGATGTTTTGGTCGCACAGCTGACAGCTAACAAGGAAAGGCTGACCCAGGCTGAAGAAGATTTAAGGAATATCCAGCAAGAGCTGGCAACCTACTATAGCAAGCGAGATGAGCTGGAAGTTGAAAACCAAACCTTGAAGGCCAAACGCCATGAGCTCAATCAAACTTTGTCTGATGATCAAGCTAGTTTGCTGGAATTGACCCGCTTAATCAGTGATTTGGAGCGTCAGATTGATCTTTCTAAGTTGGAGTCCAGCCAAGCAGCGACGAGCCGTCGGGAAAATGAAGAACGTTTGGCCGCTTTGTCAGAAAAACTGGCTCAGATAGAAAGCAACATAGAAGACAAGCAGGCTGAATTGAGCCAAATAGCTGCCAAACTGAGTGACAATGAGCAGTCTATCGCTGCTTTGGAAGCAGAATTAGCAGACTTTTCAGATGATCCAGACCAGCTGATTGAACATCTACGTGAGCAGTATGTCAAGCTCATGCAGGAAGAGGCAAATCTTTCTAATGACTTGACCTCTCTGGAGAGCCAGCTGGCTAGCGAGCTTAAATTGGCTGAGAGCAAGAAAGCAGACTATGCTAAATTGCAAGCTGATTTGGAGGCTAGTCAGATTCAGGAGCAGGCTGGTTTGGAGGAGTTGGAAATTGCTCGCCAAGCCCTCAAGACTCTACTAGCAGAGTACCAGAGTCAGGTTCAGTTGGTAGAGAAGCTAGAGGCTGACTATAAGCATCAGCAGACTAAGATGTTTGAGCTTTTGGACGACCTCAAAAACAAGCAGGCGCGTTCAAATAGCTTGGAAGCCATTCTCAAAAATCACAGTAATTTCTATGCTGGAGTTAAGAGTGTGCTACAGGAAGCAGGTCGACTGGGTGGTATTGTAGGAGCAGTCAGTGAAAAACTTAGCTTCGATCCCCACTATCAGGCAGCGTTGGAAATTGCGCTGGGAGCCAGCAGTCAGAACATTATCGTGGAAGATGAGGCGGCTGCGACTCGGGCTATCGAATTTCTGAAGAAAAATCGGGCTGGCCGGGCAACCTTCCTGCCTTTAACAACTATCAAGCCGCGTCAGCTGCCTGACCATAACCGTGCTACGATTGAAAAAAGTGCTGGTTTTCTGGGACTGGCTTCTTCCTTGGTCAGCTATGAGTCGTCTTTAGACAGCATTTTTAAAAATCTGCTGGGAACAACCGCTATTTTTGATACAGTGGAGCATGCCCGAGCAGCAGCTCGCCAAGTACGCTATCAGGTTCGCATGGTGACTTTGGATGGAACAGAGCTTCGGACTGGCGGTTCTTATGCTGGTGGTGTAAATCGCAATAACAATACTATCTTTATCAAGCCGGAGTTGGATGCTCTGCTCGAAGAGATTAAGCAGAAAAATGTCAGCTTGAAAGAGCAGGAAGAAGCAGTGCAAATTCTGCAAAACCAGCTAAGTCAGGCTAAGCAGGTATTGGAACAAATCAAGACAGACGGTGAGCAGGCTCGCTTGGCTGAGCAAAAGGCTAATCTAGCCTATGAACAGTTGGCCAAGCGTGTAGAAGAACTCACAAGTCTGAAAAATCTACAGGAACAGGAGTTAGCTGGTCAATCTGCTTTGGATATTTCAGAAGAGAAAGATCGACTGCAGACTCGCTTGACCGAGATTGAGCAAGAAAAAACGGACATAACTGCAGAAATAGAGCAGGTTAAGTCGAACAAAGATGCAGTTCAGGCTCGCTTTGACAAGCTTTCCTCTCGTCTGGCTGAACTCAAGCTCCAGCGGACAGAATTGACCTCCAACCAACGCTTTGAAAAGAATGACTTGGAGCGACTGTCCGAGGAAAAAGCCAATCTTGAAAAAGAGCAGGCAACCTTGGAGCTTTTGATGGAGCAAAAGGAACAGTCCAGCCTGCAGAAGGTCGATATTACAATCCTGGAAGAGCAATTAGAGGCCGCCAAGCAAGAAAAGACTGAGCTGGATCAAAGACTGATTCGTCTGAAATTTGAGCTTGAAGATTTAGAAGGTCAGTCTGACGATATTGCCAGTCGTTTGGAGCAAGCCCGCCATCAAAATGAAGAATTGATTCGCCGGCAGGCTAAAGCAGAGGCGGAAAAGGATAAGCTCATGGATGTCATGCGCCGTCTGGCAAGCAATCTGACAGATGACTATCAGATGAGCTTCGAAGAAGCAAGCAGCCAGGCTCGTCCTTTAGAAAGTTTGCCAGCTGCTGAAAGCCAGGTGAAGGATCTGGAAAAAGCCATTCGAGCTTTAGGTCCAGTCAATCTGGAAGCAGTCGAGCAGTTTGAAGAAGTCAGCAACCGTTTGAACTTCCTCAACGAGCAGCGAGACGATGTTCTATCAGCTAAAAATCTGCTCTTAGAGACGATTGAAGAGATGAATGACGAAGTCAAGGAACGCTTTAAATCAACCTTTGAAGCCATTCGTGAAAGCTTTAAGGTGACTTTCCGTCAGATGTTTGGCGGTGGTTCGGCAGACCTGATATTGACGGAGGGAGACTTGCTGACAGCTGGTGTAGAAATCTCTGTGCAGCCACCAGGCAAGAAAATCCAGTCGCTTAATCTGATGAGCGGTGGCGAGAAGGCCTTGTCAGCTTTGGCTCTCCTTTTCTCTATCATCCGCGTTAAGACCATTCCTTTTGTCATCTTGGACGAGGTCGAAGCAGCACTGGACGAGGCTAATGTTAAACGCTTTGGGGATTACCTCAACCGCTTTGACAAGGACAGCCAGTTCATCGTGGTCACTCACCGTAAGGGAACCATGTCAGCTGCAGACTCTATTTACGGAGTTACCATGCAGGAGTCTGGTGTTTCCAAGATTGTCTCGGTCAAGTTAAAAGATTTAGAAAGTATGTAACATGAGTATAAAATTAGTAGCAACGGATATGGACGGCACCTTTTTAGACAGTAAAGGTCAGTTTGATATGGACCGTCTCAAGCAAGTTTTGGCTCGCTTCAAAGAAAAAGGCATGTATTTTGCTGTAGCCAGCGGGCGCGGCCTCTTGTCGCTGGAAAAGCTGTTTGAGGAAGTCCGCAATGAGATTATTTTTATTGCTGAAAACGGTAGTTTAGTGGAATTTCACGGTCAGGATCTCTATGAAGCAACCATGCCTCGGGACTTTTATCTCAAGGTTTTTGATAAGCTGCAGGAATCTCCCTATGTCAATGTCAATGAGCTGCTTTTGACAGGCAAACGTGCCTGCTATGTCTTGGAGACTGTGGATCCGACCTATCTTTCCTTCAGTGCTCATTATAATGAAAACATTCAAAAAGTAGCTAGCCTGACTGATATCGACGATGAAATTTTCAAGTTTACGACCAATTTTGCTGAGGACCAAGTCGTAGCTGGTGAAGCTTGGGTCAATGAGAATATTGATGGAGTCAAGGCCATGACAACTGGCTACAAGTCCATTGACATCGTTCTGGACCATGTGGATAAGGGGGTTGCCATTGTCGAGCTGGCCAAGAAGCTTGGCATAGATCTTTCTCAGGTTATGGTTTTTGGCGATAATCTCAACGATTTACACATGATGCAGGTGGCTGGCTATCCGATTGCGACTGAAAATGCTCGCCCTGAGATTTTAGAAGTGGCCAAGGAAGTCATCGGTCACCATGATGCTCAGTCGGTTATCACTTACATGGAGGGATTATAATGGCAGATATAAAACTGATTGCCCTTGACTTGGATGGAACTCTTCTGAATTCAGACAAGAAGATTTCTGAGCGCAATTTAGCAGCTTTAAAAGCAGCTCAGGATAAGGGAGTTAAGGTGGTTCTGACTACTGGTCGCCCCCTTAAGGCTATGGATTTTTTCCTGCATGAGCTGGGAACAGACGGTCGAGAGGATGAGTACACCATTACATTTAATGGTGGTCTTGTTCAGCGCAACACTGGAGAAATCCTCGATAAAACGGTCTTTTCTTATGATGATGTAGCGCGGATTTACGAGGAGACAGACAAGCTCCATATCCCGCTTGATGCTATCTGCGAAGGACTTGTCTATCAGATTCAATCCGATCAAGACTCGCTTTATGCCCAGTTCAATCCAGCTTTGACTTTTGAGCCCATTGATTTCAGTGATTTGTCCAGTCAGCAGACTTATAATAAATGTGTCACTGCTTATGCTCAACAACCACTGGATGCTGCTATTGAGCAAATCTCTCCAGAATTATTTGAGCGCTATGAGATTTTCAAATCTAGAGAAATGTTGCTGGAGTGGTCACCGAAAAATGTCCATAAGGCTAATGGTTTGGAGAAACTGATTGCCCATTTAGGCATTGAGAGAAGTCAGGTCATGGCTTGTGGTGATGAAGCCAATGATCTTTCTATGATTGAGTGGGCTGGCCTGGGAGTAGCCATGCAGAATGCAGTAGCCATCGTCAAAGAAGCAGCTAATGTGGTGACACCTATGACCAATGATGAGGATGCAGTGGCTTGGGTTATTGAAGAATATGTACTAAAGGAGGATTAGCCGATGGGATTATTTGACCGCCTTTTCGGCCGAAAAAAACAAGAACCGCCGATTGAAGAAGTTGTCAAGGAAGCATTGGAAAACATTGGCGAGCTTGAAGAAGAAACAGCGTCTGTTCCAGAAGCAGGAGAGAATCTTGAAGCGGAAGCTGCTCAGTCCTATCAGGGCGAGCAACAACTTGATGACCAAATTTCGGATACAAAAGATAGTTTGGCTGATGTTGAAGAGCTAGCATCTCAAGCCACCCAAGAAGAAAGCAAGGAGCCAGAGCATGAAAGAGAAATTATTGCAGAAAATCAAGAAGTGGCTCAAGGAGCAACTCAGACTGAAAAAACTCTAGAAGAGCACCAGCCTGAAAGCAGTGACGAAACGGTAGAAGAACTTGTTAAACAAACAAACCTATCGGTTGAAGCATTATCTCATACTGAGCATGAAGCTGTTTCTTATGACGAGGTGGCAACTGATTCAAATAATGAGATTGAACTAGGAACAGAAGATGTTCCACTAACAGAATCAGAAGCTACAGAAGAGTCTGCTGAACTTCCTCAAGAGGAATCCACTCAGGAAAAATATGACCGCAGCCTAAAGAAGACTCGGACAGGATTTGGAGCACGGCTCAATGCCTTCTTTGCTAATTTCCGCTCAGTAGATGAAGAGTTCTTCGAAGACTTGGAAGAGCTGCTCATCACTAGTGATGTAGGGGTTCAAGTGGCTTCCAGTCTGACTGAGGAACTACGCTATGAAGCCCGTCTGAAAAATGCTAAAAAACCAGCTGCTCTGCGCCAGCTGATTATTGAAAAATTGGTGGACATTTATGAGAAAGATGGCCGCTTTAATGAAAAAATCAATTTCCAAAACGGTCTGACTGTCATGCTCTTTGTTGGGGTCAACGGAGTCGGTAAGACCACCTCTATCGGTAAACTAGCCTATAAGTACAAACAACAAGGCAAGAAAGTCATGTTGGTAGCAGCAGATACATTCCGAGCTGGAGCGGTGGCTCAGTTGGCTGAATGGGGCCGGCGTGTAGACGTTCCTGTAGTGACAGGACCTGAGAAGAGCGATCCTGCCAGTGTCGTATATGACGGAATGGAGCGTGCTCAGGCGGAGCAGGTTGATGTTCTTATGATTGACACGGCTGGCCGCCTGCAAAATAAGGACAACCTCATGGCAGAGCTGGAGAAAATTGGCCGCATTATTAAGCGGGTGGATCCAGAAGCACCGCATGAAACTTTCCTAGCTCTCGATGCTTCAACTGGTCAGAATGCTCTAGTTCAGGCCAAGGAATTTTCTAAAATCACCCCAGTCACAGGAATTGTACTGACGAAGATTGATGGAACAGCTCGAGGCGGGGTTGTGTTAGCTATTCGTCAGGAATTGGATATTCCGGTCAAGCTGATTGGCTTTGGAGAAAAGATTGATGATATCGGTGAGTTCAACTCAGAGAACTTTATGAAAGGCCTGCTTGAAGGCTTAGTATAAAGCAAAAAAGCCAGTACATGTACTGGCTTTTTTATGAATATTTTTTAATCTTATTTTTTTGGAGACCACTGCCAGTCAGCTCCAAATTCTCTAAGGAGTTCAAAGGAAGCATCTGGTCCCATAGAACCAACAGGATACTCATGGAGTGGCACTTCATTGCTATGCCAGAGCTCTTCAATCTGATCAATCAGCTCCCAGCTGGAGCGGACTTCATCCCAGTGGCTGAAGTTGGTTGAGTCATTGTTAAGGACGTCAAAGATTAATTTTTCGTAAGGATCAGGGGAAGCACCACTAGCTGTTGCGTCTGTTCGATAGTCCAGAGAGAGAGGAGCCAAGCTGAAGCGCTCGCCGACCTCTTTGCCATTCATGCTGAGAGAGAAGCCCTCAGTCGGCTGGATATGAATGGTCAGAACATTTGGTGCTAACTCCTCACCAAAGATAGACTCTATCTGCTTAAAGACAATATTAACAAGAGTGCCTTTTTCAGTGAGACGTTTACCAGTTCGGAAGAAAAATGGAACATCAAGGAAACGTTCGCTATTTACGAAGAAAGCCCCTGAAGCAAAGGTTTCAGTCATGGAGTCAGGATTGACATTAGGCTCGCTCCGGTAGGAGATGTATTTCTTACCTTTGACCGTGCCAGACTTATACTGACCGCGTATAAAGAAGCGTTTCAAGTCTTCTTTATCGGGCTGTACCAAGCGTTCAAAAACTTTGACTTTCTCTGCCCGAATGTCCTCTTTGCTGAAGCTTTTCGGTTTGTCCATAGCTAAGAGTGACAGGAGCTGCAAGGTATGATTCTGCACCATATCCCGTAGAGCACCGGACTGGTCATAGTAACCACCTCGTTCTTCGACACCAAGCTTTTCGGCAAAGGTAATCTGGACATTGTCAATGTAGTCACGATTCCAGATATTTTCAAAGAGAAGGTTGGCAAAGCGGATAGCGAAGATGCTCTGAATCATTTCCTTACCTAGGTAATGGTCAATACGGAAAATCTGCTCTTCATCAAAGGCCGCCAAGAGTTCTTCGTTAAGTTTGCTGGCAGTTGCCAAATCTGTCCCGAAAGGCTTTTCGACAATCAGACGTTCAAAGCCTTTGCCATCTACGATATTTTCAGACTTGAGGTGTTTGGCAATGGTACCGAAAAATTGCGGAGCCATGGACAGGAAGAAGAGTTTATTGTGCTCAGCTTGGTACTGCTCATTGAGTCGGTTTTGAAGCTTGCGCAGCTCAATGTAGTGCTCGGTATCCTGCACATCATGACTTTGATAGTAGAAGTGGCTGGCAAACTCTTGGGCTTGCTCTGGACTGTCAGCTAAATCAGCGATTGCCTCGACAACGACAGACTCAAAATACTCTTTGCTCCAAGGCCGGCGGGCTGTTCCAATAACTGCAAAATGCTTGGAAAGATTACCAGACTTATAGAGCCTGAAGAGGGATGGGTAGAGTTTTCTTTTGGCCAAGTCACCGCTGGCTCCGAAAATTGTTACAATAACTTTTGAAGACATCCTGATACCTATTTTCTAAATGATGTCTCTATTTTATCACAATTTTTCTAAAGATTGTATTCAGAAATTCGGTTTCTGAAAAGGGAGATAAATAGAAAGAATTTGACCGCTGCTTGAAAAATATCCAAAGATAAAAAATGAGGCTAAGACACAATTGTGCCAGCCTCGTTTTCTTTATTCAAATACCCGATAAACGTAAGGATTTTCTGGTTTTTCTACCTTATCAAAGCTTTCAACTTCTAGAGTTGGAAGGCTTTGCCCCAGACTTTTATGGTAGTGCATGGTAATTTTTCCCTTGGCATGAATCCAGGTATTATTTTCGAAATGCTGCGTATTTCCAGTCGTCAATAGGCCATAGACACCTGAGTCGGCGATACAATGGATAATACCAAAGCGAAAGAGAAATTGACTCTTCTGGTCGCTTGGATCATTGTAGACAAAGCCGGTGAACTCCAGCGTTTTGCCTACAAACTCGTCAGGATAATCATAGATGACCTCCATGATTTCCATGTAGTTCTCAGTTGTGACCTGAATGGTATCTTGCTTAACATATTTCTTAGCGGCTGCCCGCATTTCTTTTTCGTAAGCTCCTTTGGTAAAGTAGGTGCTGGTATCCGGCTTTAGGTATTGGCTGGTTGTGCCTTCGTCCTGCTGAATAGCAGTTGAAGTTCCCTCAGCTAGCGGGAAATGAAATCCTTTGGCCGAAACTGTTGTCGAATCCAAGGTTACAGTTGGAAAGAAAATTCCTACGAAAAGTGGTATGACAAGCAGCAGCACGCTGCCTAACTTGGCCCAGCGAGTGCTTAAATGACTGTGAACCTCCATCTTCTTCATCCAGATAATGAGCTGCACGACTGCCAAGACAAAAGACAGAATCATAGAAAAGTATGCCAGATAGGAATAGTGGAGATTGATATATTGATTAAGCTTGCCTGTCAGCTGCAGATACATGGTAATCTCAAAGTAGCCGACTAAGATTAGAAATCGAATCATAGCACCACCCCCACAAGCCAAGAGTAAAGAAAGACGACGATGGTAACTAGGCTGATAAATTGCCAGATAAAGCGTGTCTTAAAGTAGTTTTTCATCATCAGCAGATTCTTGACATCTAGCATCGGCCCAATGACCAAGAAGGCTAAGACAGGTGATAAGCCGAAGCTAGCAATCAAGGAGCTCCCGATGAAAGCGTCAGCTTCACTGCAAAGTGAGAGCAGGAAGGACAGCAGCATGAGCAGGAGAATAGCAACAGCTGGTGTCGAGCTGATAGAGGTCAGGATTCTGGTTGGAACATAGACTTGGACTAGGCTGGCGAAGAGACAGCCAAAGACCAGATAGCGACCTGTATCGAAAAATTCGTCAATGGCCTGCACAAAGACCTGAAATAGCTTTTGTCCTTTGCTGAGATGTGAAAAGTCATGCTCATGAACCGCTTTGCGATTTTCTTTCTGAATATTGCTGTCTGCAAAGAAGCCCAGAAAAATCCCTAAAAGAACAGCCACGACCATAGAACCTAAAGCACGAAGCAGAGCCATTCGGAAGGAATTACCAAAGGCTGAATAGGTGGCAAAGAGCACGATAGGGTTGATGACTGGAGCCGTTACCAGAAAAGGCACAGCCGTGTAACTGGGAACTTTCTTTTCAAGAAACCGATTTATAATAGGGACGATTCCGCACTCGCAAGAAGGGAAGACAAAACCAACCAAGCTTCCAAAGAAAATCCGGGCCCATTTGTTCTTGGGCAAGAAACGATAAACCTTGTCCGGCGTGACATAAACCTCAATAAAGCCAGAAATAATACTTCCGATCAAGACAAAAGGCAGGGCCTCAATGATAATGGAGAGAAAGATGGCGCCGGCTTGCAGGACACTGGCCGGCAGCTGAGAGAAGAAGCTCATTCTTTCTTATCCTTCTCGTTTTTAGATTTTTTCTTGTCTTCCTCTTGAAATTCTACCTTTTCAATCTTGGGCAGGGTTGCAAACTCCTCGAACATCTTGTCCAAATCATCTGATCTGGTAAATTTAACAGCCATAAAGGCACCTCATTTCTAAAATAATAATTCTATTATACTACCAATTATCAAAAAATGAAATTTTGAAACATAGGAGACTCTTTGTCGCTGATTTACCCTAAATTTTTTGTACAAATAGTACTAAATAGTTCTAAAACTGCCTATCTTTCAAAGCACTTGTGATATAATAGGATTGTTATGGAAAATATAAATATTGAAAAAATTGCCCAGAAATTGGGCCTTAAAGAAAGCCAAGTATCACAAGTCCTAGACCTGACCGCTGAGGGAAATACAATTCCTTTTATTGCTCGTTACCGTAAGGAAATGACAGGAAATCTGGATGAGGTAGAGATTAAGGCAATCATTGACTTAGATAAGAGCAAGACTGCCTTGGCAGAGCGTAAAGCGACGGTCTTAGCTAAGATTGAGGAGCAGGGAAAATTAACGGATGCTCTTCGCTCTGAGATTGAGTCTGCTGAAAAGCTGGCTGATGTGGAAGAACTTTATCTTCCTTATAAGGAGAAACGCCGTACCAAGGCTACGATTGCGCGTGAAGCAGGTCTCTTTCCTTTGGCTCGCCTAATCTTACAAGATTCGTCTAATCTGAAGGAAGAGGCTGAGAAACTTACTAGTGAAGCCTTTCCAACAGTAGAAGCTGCTCTAGCTGGAGCAGTGGATATTCTGACTGAAGCGATTTCCGAAGATACCAAGCTGCGGGCTTGGACCTACCATGAGATGCAGACCAATTCTTCTATCGTATCCAGTCTTAAAGACGGTGATTTGGATGAAAAGCAGATCTTCCAAATTTATTATGATTTTTCTGAAAAAGTAGCGACCATGCAAGGCTACAGGACTCTGGCTCTTAACCGTGGTGAGAAGCTAGGTATTCTCAAGGTTGGTTTTGAGCACAATCTCGAGAAGATCCTGCGCTTCTTTGAAGTACGTTTCAAGGTGAAAAATGCCTATATTATCGAAGCTGTCCAGCAAGCTGTTAAAAAGAAAATCATTCCAGCCATGGAGCGTCGTATTCGGACCGAGCTGACTGAGGCTGCTGAGGATGGTGCGATTCAGCTCTTCTCAGATAATCTCCGCCATCTTCTCCTGATTGCCCCTCTCAAAGGTCGAGTAGTACTGGGCTTTGACCCAGCCTTCCGAACAGGAGCCAAGCTGGCTGCTGTTGATGCGACAGGTAAGATGCTGACGACTCATGTTATCTATCCAGTAGCGCCAGCAAAGCCAGCTCAGATTGAAGCTTCTAAGAAGGAGCTGTCAGAGCTGATTGAGCAGTTTGGCGTGGAAATCATCGCCATTGGAAATGGAACGGCCANCCGAGAAAGCGAAGCCTTTGTAGCTGAAGTTTTGAAATCCCATCCAAATGTCAGCTATGTTATCGTCAATGAAAGCGGAGCATCTGTCTACTCTGCTAGTGAACTGGCTCGTCATGAGTTTCCAGATTTGACTGTTGAAAAGCGCTCAGCTATTTCCATTGCCCGCCGTTTGCAAGATCCTTTAGCTGAGCTGGTTAAGATTGATCCTAAGTCTATCGGGGTTGGTCAGTACCAGCATGATGTCAGCCAGAAAAAGCTGTCTGAAAGCCTGGACTTTGTCGTTGATACCGTGGTTAACCAAGTTGGTGTTAATATCAACACCGCCAGTCCTGCCCTTCTAGCTCACGTAGCTGGTCTTAATAAATCTATCTCAGAAAATATTGTCAAGTACCGGGAAACGGAAGGCTTGATTCGGTCTCGCGAGGCCATCAAGAAAGTGCCGCGTCTGGGCGCAAAGGCTTTTGAACAGGCAGCTGGCTTTCTGCGTATTCCCGAAAGTGATAACCTGCTAGACAATACAGGCGTTCACCCAGAGTCTTATAAGGCGGTGGAGGAGCTCTTTAAGCGTCTGGAAATCAGCAGTTTGGATGAAGCAGCCCAAGCCAAATTAAAAGCTGTTCAGATTGCTAGTTTGGCTGCAGAGCTAGGCTTGGGAGAAGAAACCCTCAAAGATATTATTGCGGATCTGCTCAAGCCTGGCCGGGATTTGCGAGATTCCTTTGACGCACCAGTTCTGCGGCAGGATGTCTTGGATATAAAGGATCTGCGCATCGGTCAAAAGCTGGAAGGGGTCGTCCGGAATGTCGTCGATTTCGGAGCCTTTGTAGATATCGGTATCCATGAAGATGGACTCATTCATATCTCTAAGCTGAGCACAGACTATATCAAGCATCCTAGTCAGGTCCTATCTGTTGGTGATTTGGTCACTGTCTGGGTAGATAAACTGGATGTGGAGCGGGAGAAGGTCAACCTCTCTCTGATAGCACCAAATGAATCTAACTAACTATGTCAAGCGGGTTTCGTTTGAGGATTTTGGCTGGGAATTCCGACACCAAGCCTATTGGAACAAGCGTCTCCGTACTACAGGGGGACGCTTCTTTCCTAAAGATGGTCATCTGGATTTCAACCCAAAAATCTATGAAACTTTTGGTCTGGAAATTTTTCGAAAAATTGTCCGACATGAGCTGACTCACTATCACCTCTATTATCAGGGCAAAGGATACCGCCATGGGGATAGAGATTTTAAAGACCTGCTCAAGCGAGTTGATGGTCTGCGCTACGCTCCATCCTTGTCCGACTCGCAAACCTTTCTCATCTATGAATGCCTGAGCTGCGGAGCACTTATCCGTCGCAGACGCAGAGTCAATCTTCAAAAATACCGGTGCGGACGCTGTATGGGCAAGCTCTGTTTGTCGGAGGAAGCTTGAGAATTAGTAAGAGAGTTCATTGAAGAACTCTCTTTTTTAAAAGAATGAACTTTCTAAGGTATAATCAGCCTTTGGCCCGATTGTTTTTCTGTGAAATATGGTAGAATAAAGTAAATATGATCATTGAGGTCTCTATCATGAACGTGAAATTCTATAAGTTGAAAAAGAATCGACTGATTTCCGGTGTCTTGTCCGGTCTGTCTGATAAATTTGATTTTGATCTGAGCCTAGTGCGCTTCCTCTTTATTATCTTTACTGTGGTCAATTTCGGCTTGGGAATTCTCATCTATATCCTGCTGGCTATGGTTATGCCCTATAAAGAAGACATAGAAGAAGAAATGTACGGAACTGGTCCACGCAAACGAAAAGAAGCGGAAGCTATCAAAGATGATAAAGACGGTTGGTTTTGGTAATTCTTAATAAAATAGAAAATTTCGGGACGCACTCCCGATTTTTTACTTGAAGTAGGGAATATTTTAGTAAGACATTTCTATACTGTGATTTATTTTCTGCTTGCTTCTTTTAGATAAACTCTCAAAAAGAAGCAGGCTAGAAAACCAGGTAAATCGACACTTAAAAACTCCACCAAAATATAATTTATCCAAGGAGGAAATATGATAGAAGTTTGGAATGCTTATGACTTAAATCGAAATCAACTCCCTCATCTCCTGGTTCGAGGAGAAAAAATTCTTGAAGGACAGTTTCATCTCTGTGTCAATGTCTTGGTTCGCCATCAGGATGGTGATATTCTCTTTATGCGGCGGTCAGCAAATAAAAGTCTCTATCCTGGCTACTATGAGTTTGGAGCGGGAGGCAGTGTGCTGGCAGGAGAGGATAGTCAGACAGCCGCCCTGCGTGAGTTAAAAGAGGAAACTGGCCTGGTTCCTGACAGCATCAGACTTTTGGAGCAGGTGTGCTCTATCAAAGACCAGTGCCATTTCGATTATTATGAAGTGGTTGTGTCTGGCGATAAGAGTCAAGTCCGCTATCAGGCAGGTGAAACAGATGCTCATGTCTGGTTGCCTTTGAGAGAGGTTCCGGCCTTTGTAGAAAACCATCCTTGTTTTAAGAACCAAAAGAAGATTCTCAGCAGCCTGATCGATTGATGTTCCGGCTGTTTTCTATTTTCACTAAAAAGTTGATTTAAATCAAAATATTTTTTCGACCTAAAATCAATCTTAAGGATTCTTTTAAGGTAAAAATTTGCTATAATAGAGGAAGACAAATTTGAAGGGAGAAGACAATGTCGGTAAAGGTCAAAGACCTCTTAAAAATATCCCGCCTGTCTCAGGAGTACGGAGATAACGTTTTACTGGAGAAAGAAATAAAAACTTCAGATATTTCTCGGCCTGGACTTGAAATGACTGGATATTTTGATTTTTATACACCCGAGCGGATACAGCTGATTGGGATGAAAGAGTGGTCTTATCTGATGAAGATGAGCTCTCATAACCGCCATCAGGTGCTGCTAAAAATGTTCCAGCCTGAGACGCCTGTGATTATCATTGCTCGAAATTTAGAGATTCCTAAAGAAATGATTAGTGCTGCTGATGAGAAGCAGATTGCTATTCTTAGAAGCAAAACCTCTACCAGTCGCTTGTCTGGAGAAATTTCTAGCTATCTTGATTCACGGCTGGCTGAGAGAACTAGCGTTCATGGTGTTCTGATGGATATCTATGGCATGGGGGTTCTCATCCAGGGGGACAGCGGAATTGGTAAAAGTGAAACAGGGCTTGAGTTGGTTAAGCGTGGCCATCGGTTGGTTGCGGATGACCGAGTGGATATCTATGCTAAGGATGAAATGACCCTTTGGGGAGAGCCGGCTGAAATCCTGCGCCACTTGTTGGAAATTCGTGGTGTTGGTATCATTGATGTCATGAGCCTTTACGGAGCTAGTGCTGTCAAAGATTCTTCTCAGGTTCAGATAGCTGTCTATCTGGAAAACTTTGATGTCCATAAGACCTTTGATCGTCTGGGCAATGATACAGAAGAGCTGGAGGTTGCCGGCGTCAGAATTCCACGTATTCGGATTCCTGTGAAGACCGGACGCAATATCTCGGTTGTGATTGAGGCTGCAGCTATGAACTATCGCGCGAAGCAAATGGGCTATGATGCTACCAAGATCTTTGAAGAACGCCTCACTGATTTAATTAGCCGAAATGAGGTGAAATATGATTGATCCAGTAGCTATCCAACTTGGGCCTATCAGTATTCGCTGGTATGCCATCTGCATTGTCACAGGCTTAGTCTTGGCCGTCTATCTAGCCATGAAAGAGGCTCCGCGTCGGAAGATTATTCCTGATGATATTTTGGATTTTATCCTAGTGGCTTTTCCCGTGGCCATCGTCGGTGCCCGACTTTATTACGTGGCCTTCGAATGGGATTATTATGGTAAGAATCTGATAAAAATCATTGATTTTTGGAATGGCGGAATAGCCGGGATTGCCATTTATGGTGGACTGATAGCTGGTGCTATCGTTCTCTACTTTTTCTGTCGGAGAAGGCTGATTCATCCAGTTGATTTTCTGGATATCGCAGCACCGAGTGTGATGATTGCCCAGAGTATTGGTCGCTGGGGGAATTTTGCCAACCATGAGGCCTATGGTGCGGCAGTTAAGAGTTTGGATTATCTGCCTAGCTTTATTCGTGAGAATATGTATATCGAAGGCAGTTACAGACAGCCAACTTTCCTCTATGAATCTCTATGGAACCTACTTGGTTTTATCTTGATTATTGTTCTACGCCGTCGGCCTAAGTTGCTGAGACAGGGAGAAATCGCCGCCTTCTATCTAATTTGGTATGGATTTGGCCGGATGATTATTGAGGGTATGCGGACGGACAGTCTTATGTTTGCTGGTCTGCGTGTTTCCCAATGGCTGTCGCTGATTCTTATTTTTGTCGGAATCGGCATCATCATTTACCAAAGAAAAAAGCAAGCCCCTTATTATCAAGAATAAGAAATGCTTAGAGCCGCTGACTCTTGTAAGAGACGTCTGCAATGAAAGGAGAGAAATATGATAATTGAAATTGCTTATGCTTTACTGGCGGTAGCCCTCATTATCTTCGTGATTTACTTGACGATTACTGTCAAAAATCTGGGCGAGAAAGCTGGTAAGATGCTAGATGAAACAGAAAATACCATCAAGGTCTTGACTTCTGATGTCAACGTGACCCTTCACCAAACCAATGATTTGCTGGCCAAGGTCAATGTCTTAACTGATGACATCAATCAAAAGGTCGCAACTATTGATCCTTTGTTTACAGCTGTAGCAGACCTGTCTGAGTCTGTTTCAGATTTAAACGTTCAGGCGCGCACGCTGAGTAAAAAAGCTGTGTCTGTTGGCAAGGGATCTGTCAAGACAACAGCTGGTTTATCTGCTTTGCGTTTTGCTTCAAAATTGTTTAAAAAATAAGAAAGAAGGTCTATTATGGGAAAATTTTCATCACTGTTATTGGGCGCCGTTACTGGTGCAGCTGCTGCCTATTTTCTGACCNGTAAGAAAGGAAAGGAAACGACAGATAAGGTTCGAGACTTTGTTAAGGAATACCAAGAAAATCCTGATGATATTCACGAAGCTGTCGTTCAGTCTGCTAAAGACTTTTCAAATCAAGCTGTCAGCGCAATTCAACAAACCAAAGAAAAAGTTGAGAAAGGCGAGATTACAACTGAAACAGTCATCGAATCTGTCAAAGAAACGACCAAGTCAGTCGTGGACTACTCGCAAGATAAGTTTAACGAAATCAAAGAAAAATTTGAGAAAGAAGAAAGCAGCTTAGCTGAGGAAGAACCTGTGATCTTCGAAGAGGAAGAAGAACCTTCAGAAGAAATCATCATTGACTTCGGAGCAGAAGCGACAGAAGGACAAGAAGAAAAGGCTGTTGAAACAGACAGTCAAGAAGAAAAATAAAACAAAGAAGACTAGCAATTTTGCTAGTCTTCTTTGTTTACAAGAACGAAAAAAAGAACCGAGGACTTAAAGCGTCGTCGGTTTTTCTTATATTTTAAAATCGTAGAATCACAAGGTTGGTTTATTTGCTAGTTTGGCGTTTCTTTGCGAACAAGCGATAAGATTGAATGCTAATCAGGCTGGAAGCAATGGCCAAAGCGAAAGACATAAATGTATTCATTTTCAAGCTCAAAAATACAAAGCTAAACAAAACTGTCAAGACACAGAACACAGCAATATTTAAGAAGAAAAAGAGTTCACTTAATCTTGGTGATGTTTCTGCTTCAGGTAAGTACTCTTGATAGAGTGGTGTTTGTTCAGATTCAATTTCTTGGTAGTAGTAGTCAGTTGGGTCATCATATTGTTGGTATTTTCTTACGTGCATAATTCTCTCTCCTTACAGTACCCTATAATTCTACCATTTTTTTGCAGTTCAAAATATTACAAAAGAGTTACAAAACGAATAAATTCGAATGAAAAACCACTCCTTTATATTTTTTTGCTATAATGGTTTTATGAAAAAGATAATTATTACAGCAACAGCTGAAAGTATAGAACAAGTTGAGGAACTTTTGAAGGCGAATGTCGATCGAATTTATGTCGGAGAGAAAAATTATGGCCTTCGTTTGCCTCATAATTTTAGTTTAGACGAATTAACTCGAATTTCTGACTTGGTTCACCAAGCAGGAAAAGAGTTGACCGTTGCGGTGAACGCGCTCATGCATCAAGAAATGATGGATAAGATCAAGCCCTATCTTGATTTTCTGCAGGAGATTGGAGCAGATTATATTACCGTTGGTGATGCTGGTGTTTTCTATGTGCTGCAGCGAGATGGCTACAAATTAAAAACCATTTACGACGCATCGACCATGGTTACCAGCAGCCGTCAGATTAACTTTTGGGCTAAGAATGCTGGAGTCTCAGAAGCTGTCTTGGCGCGTGAGATTCCTTCTGCAGAGCTTTTTAAGATGCCTGAGATTCTGGAAATTCCTGCTGAAGTCTTGGTTTACGGGGCTAGTGTCATCCATCACTCCAAGCGTCCACTTTTGCAGAATTACTATAATTTTACTCATATCGATGATGAAAAGACACGGGAGCGAGACCTCTTTCTGGCGGAACCAAGCGATCCGCAGAGCCATTATTCGATTTTTGAGGACAATCATGGTACTCATATTTTTGCCAATAATGACTTGGATTTGATGACCAAGCTGATAGAGTTGGTTAATCATGGATTCTGCCACTGGAAGCTAGAAGGTCTCTACACACCTGGTCACAACTTTGTCGAGATTGCTAAGATTTTTGTAGAGGCGAGAGATTTGATTGAAGCAGGCAAGTTTAGCTCAGATCAAGCCTTTGTGCTGAATGAGGCGATTCACAAACTGCATCCGAAAAATCGTTTTCTGGATACAGGATTTTATGACTATGACCCTGATATGGTAAAATAAATATTTAAACTAGGGCTCCTTTTAGGAGTTCTTTTTTGAGGACAAAAATAAGATTTCTAAAACATGAGTAAAAAGTATATGTTCCTAACTATTTTTTTGAATTAATTCGAAAATTAGAATTGTGAAAATAATTCAAAGAACCTTGCTTTTGGGGGCAAATTACTATAAAATAATAAGGATTAGACATCAACACTTTTATATTGCAAATAGGAGAAAATGATGGC
The DNA here is from genome assembly GCF_003943655.1 of Streptococcus sanguinis. Taxonomy (GTDB): domain Bacteria; phylum Bacillota; class Bacilli; order Lactobacillales; family Streptococcaceae; genus Streptococcus; species Streptococcus sanguinis_F. The sequence goes on along the minus strand of NZ_RJMM01000007.1, from coordinate 26,457 downwards.
AAGAAAGTTGAAACGACCAGAGGTGTTATCACCTGCTGGTACTTTGGAAAAGCTAAAAGTAGCTGTTCGATATGGAGCGGATGCTGTTTTTATTGGCGGACAGGCCTATGGTCTGCGCAGTCGGGCTGGGAACTTTACCTTTGAACAGATGGAAGAAGGGGTTCAGTTTGCGGCTAGTTATGGTGCTAAGGTCTATGTCGCGGCCAATATGGTCATGCACGAGGGAAATGAAGAGGGAGCTGGTGAGTGGTTCCGCCGTTTGCGGGATATCGGGATTGCGGCTGTCATTGTTTCAGATCCGGCTTTGATTGCTATTGCAGCGTCAGAAGCACCTGGTCTAGAAATCCACCTATCGACTCAGGCTAGTGCGACCAACTATGAAACGCTGGAGTTCTGGAAAAATTTAGGACTGACTCGAGTTGTCCTAGCCCGCGAAGTTTCTATGGCTGAGCTGGCTGAAATTCGCCGACGGACTGACGTTGAAATAGAAGCCTTTGTTCATGGAGCGATGTGTATTTCCTACTCTGGACGCTGTACATTATCCAACCATATGAGTATGCGCGATGCCAATCGTGGAGGCTGCTCGCAATCCTGCCGTTGGAAATATGACCTCTACGACATGCCTTTTGGTCAAGAACGTAAGAGCTTGAAGGGTGAAGTTCCAGAAGAATTTTCCATGTCCGCAGTTGATATGTCCATGATTGACCGCATACCAGACATGATTGAAAATGGAGTGGATAGCTTGAAGATTGAGGGGCGGATGAAGTCCATTCATTACGTTTCTACGGTGACTAACTGCTATAAAGCAGCTGTGAATGCTTATCTAGAAAGTCCTGAAAAGTTCGAAGCTATCAAGCAGGATTTGGTCGATGAGATGTGGAAGGTTGCTCAACGTGAATTGGCCACAGGATTCTACTATCATACTCCAACTGAAAATGAGCAGCTTTTCGGAGCGCGACGCAAGATTCCAGAATACAAATTTGTAGCTGAAGTAGTAGCTTATGACGCAGACAGTCAGACAGCGACTATTCGTCAGCGAAATGTTATTCATGAAGGAGATCAGGTTGAGTTTTACGGACCGGGCTTCCGTCATTTTGAAACCTTTATCACAGACCTTCGAGATGCTGACGGTAACAAAATTGATCGGGCTCCTAATCCGATGGAACTCCTGACCATTCACTTGGAGCAGCCCGTAGAGGCTGGCGATATGGTGCGGGCTCGAAAGGAAGGCTTGATTAATCTTTACAAGGAAGATGGCACTAGCGTGACCGTCCGAGCTTAATCTTTTATTCATAGGTGGCTTTTTAATCTAAAAGCCATTTTTATGAATAGAGGTTTTCAGAGAGGAAATAGCATGATTCAGGTTTACGGAGATATTCTTGATGAGGAGACTCGCTGCCAGCATTATCACAGTGAGATAGATATCATAGCCCTTAAGTGCTTTGCTTGTCAGAAATACTATCCTTGCTTTTTCTGTCATGACCGCTACGAAGACCATGCTTTTCTGGCCTATCCCATGAGTCGGTCAGAAGATCGAGTAGTTCTTTGCGGACATTGCAGGACAGAGCTGACTATTTCTCAGTACCTTGGCTGTGAGGATGCCTGTCCTATCTGTAATCATCCTTTTAATCCAGGATGCAAGAAGCATCGATCAATTTATTTTCAGACAAACAAATAACTCTTCCATCCAGCTGGATGGAAGAGTTATCTTTTGAAACGACGGTTGGTGACGCGAATGTCTTTCTTTTGGGCTTCACGGATATTATTGGGTACGAGACTGATTCGCTTGATGTCCTGCACGCGGATAATAGTGGTCATACTTTTCTTGAAATTCTTGATAATCAGCTGCAGGCGCTCGCGATCGTATTTGACAATATCGCCGGTGAAGCTTTTATCCAAAAAGATAACGTGGACACCAGATTGTTTTCGCAGAGCTAGTTCAATGGTACGCAGAATGCGGCCGCTGTCCTCTGGTCCCTGTTCATTCTTTTTGCCACTGATAAATTCGTTGGCTCTTTGTAAAATCATTTCGAGATATTTTTTCATAGCTAAAATCTCCATAACTTGTTACAATATATTATATAACAAAATTCCCTAAATTGTAAATTCTTTTACGAATTATTAGTTGGAAAATAAAACAAGAGGTGAAATATGACTGAATTTACATTCGAAATCGAAGAAAAACTTCTGGTCCTGTCTGAAAATGACAAGGGCTGGACCAAGGAACTCAACCGAGTTAGCTTTAACGGAGCACCAGCTAAGTATGATATTCGGACTTGGAGTCCAGACCACAGCAAGATGGGCAAGGGAATTACACTTTCTAATGAAGAATTCCAAGTTCTCGTGGATGCATTTAAAAACTGATAGAGAAAGCTCTATCAGTTTTTTCTATTTCTCTGAAAAGTAGGAATGGAATTTCAGACTCTTAAAAATAGGGATGCTGATAATGGTAATGAAGACCATCTTCAGCAGATCAGGCAGGATAAAAGGAGTCAGACCAACCGCAATGGCTTTAGAGAAATCAAGACCTCCTAAGAAATGCAGTCCTAGGATACCGCCGACAAAGACGAGAGCGTCGCCCAAGACATTGGCTATAAAAATCATATAGAAGGGACTATCCTTATGTGTCAGACTGGATGTGACAAGCGAAAAGAGTAAGTAGAACCAGAGATAGCCGGCACTCGGACCAAAGAGTGCCTGAAATCCACCGCTTCCTCCAGCAAAGACCGGCAGGCCAATAGCTCCCAGCAGCAGATAAAGGAAAACCGACAATACAGCTTCGCGAGGTTTGAAAATCGTCGCAATCAAACCGACAGCAAAAGTCTGCAGCGTAATGGGAACGGGGCCGATGGAAATAGTTAATTGGGACAGGACAGCTAGGAAGGCAGCTCCGATAGCTGGGAGGGCAAGAAGAAATGCTTTGTTCTTGTTCATAAATAGTAAACCTCTTTTTATTTTTATGGTAACTATTTTAAAAGCTAAATAAAAAAAAGTCAAGTCCTTCTTAATCGGACGAGACAATTATTCAGACAGATTTTCATTTCTGTTTCTTGCTTCTGATAAGCAAGACGATAAAGGCGATAAGACCAAAAATATTAAAGAAAAGGATGCCCAAGGCTGCAAGAAGCTTTTTCGTTTTATTCATCTGTTTTCCCCGTTTCTGGATTGCTTTGTTCTATCATATCAAAATTTTAAATGTTTGAATAGGTTTCATTAGAAAAATTAGCTATAGCTTCAAACTATATTCTTATCAATAAAAAAGGATTATCTAAAAAAGCTATAAAGAATTGCAGCAGCACACTTTGATTGATATAATAATGCAAAAGTAAATAAGAGTTTTTGCTAGAGGTGTGGGTGCGTAATCAACATCTTTCCAAAGCAAGACAGACTAGATTGGAGAAGCATATGACAGATTTATTAAAAATTTATCAGGAACTACAGGAGAAAAAATGGGTCAACTTGTCCCATCAGATTAAGGAAGACAGTCCGCATTTTCCCGCTCTGCCTGCCTTGGAGAAAAAGGATATTTTCACTTTGAAAGATGGTTTTCATGTTCAGCAGTTTTCTGTAGTTGGCCAGTACGGGACTCATATTGATGCTCCGATTCATTTTGTGGAGGGTGGTCGCTGGTTGGAAGAGATTGAGCTAAAAGATCTTTTCCTGCCTTTGGTGGTTATTGATAAGTCTAAGGAAGTAGCAGAGAATCCAGACTTTATTCTGGGCAAGCAGGATATTTTAGATTTTGAAGCGGAGCACGGGCAGATTGAGCCAGGAACGTTTGTTGCCTTTCGCTCAGACTGGTCCAAGCGTTGGCCAAGTCAATCTGCCATGCGCAATCTGGATGATCAGGAGATTCAGCATACTCCTGGGTGGGGACAGGATGCTCTAGAGTTCCTTATCCATGAGCGTGGTGTTAAGGCTGTGGGTCATGAGACGTTTGACACTGATGCGGGAGTTTCAACTTCGGAGCATGGGCTGCTCAATGAATATTATCTTTTGGAGCAGGACATTTATCAGCTAGAAGTTATGACCAATCTGGATCAGCTGCCGGCTAAGGGTGCTCTCATTTCAATTAGTTTTCCCAACTGGCATCAAGCCAGCGGTTCACCAGTGAGGGCTGTAGCTATTTTACCATAAAGAAAAAGGAGTCTGAGGTTTCATTTCAGGCTCCTTGTCTCATATAATAACTAATAAATAGATCGCTTTTTATAATCTTTGGAATTTCTTGATGGATATTTGACAATTTAACCTTTAAAATAGTGATGCAGTAGTCTATGCTCTGAAAAAAATCTGAATTTCTTCCATTAGACTGATATTTGAAAGGAAAGTCAAATGAACCTGAAATAGCTAAAATTTACAATCTTACAAAAATGTAAGATTCGTCTGTAAAATGAAAGATTAAGTTATGGAATGGTCATGATCTTTATTATAAAATGGTAGCAGAAGTCAAAAAGAGGCTGGAATACCAAACCTCTTCTGATTTTGAATGTTTATCGCATAGTCACGAATTCTTCGGAGCCAGTCGGGTGAATAGCAACTGTAGCATCAAAGTCAGCTTTGGTAGCGCCCATCTTGACAGCAACAGCAAATCCTTGAATCATTTCGTCTACTCCGTAGCCAATGCCGTGCAGGCCAACGACCTTTTCATCTTCACCGGCAGTGATGAGCTTGAACTTGGCCTGTTGGCGGTGCTGGGTGACAGCTGAATACATGGATGTGAAGCTAGATGTGTAAACGTGAATATTTTCTGCTCCGTAAGTCTTGATAGCCTCTACCTCAGTCAGGCCGACTGTCCCAATAGCGGGATGGGAGAAGACAACAGTTGGAATAGTCGAGTAGTCCATCTTAGCATTGGTTTTACCATTGAAAAGACGTTCAGACAGAGTTCGTCCAGCCTTGATAGCAACAGGAGTTAATTCTTTTTCACCTGTTACATCGCCTAGAGCATAAATACCTGGAACCACAGTGTTTTGGTACTCATCTACAGCGATGAAGCCACGTTCATTGAGAGTGACGCCAGCTGCTTCCAGATTGAGGTCTTGAACATTTGGCTTACGGCCGATGGCCCAAATAACATGCTGGGCTGTGTGGCTGCTACCATCTTCAAAGTAGAGCTTGAGCTGGCCATCAGGAAGTTTTTCCAGCTTTTGTGGAATCTTATGGGTATGAAGCTGGAGTCCAGAGTTCTCCATTTCTTGGAGCAGACCGTCAATCAGATAGCTGTCAAAGTTGCGCAGTGGTCGATCCTTACGAACAAAAAGATCTGTTTTAACTCCCAGAGCATGGAGCACGCCGGCTAGCTCAACTGCTATATAGCCTGCTCCGACAATGGCAACAGATTCAGGTAACTCTTCCCAAGCGAAAACATCGTCGGAATTCTCGCCGTAGCCTGCGCCAGGGATATTGGGGACAGCTGCATGAGCACCCGTCGCGATGACAATGTGCTTGGCGCGTATAAGCTCGCCGTTGACTTGGACAGTGTTTGCATCCACAAAGCGGGCACGGCCTTCGATTAGCTCAACCCCATTCCGCTTGAAGCTACTATCGTAAGATGAACGTGCTCGGTCAATATAAGCTTCTCGATTTTTCCGAAGAGTAGCAAAATCAAAAGCATGATTATCAGAGGTAAATCCGTAGTCTGGTCCATAATGATGGATAGCTTCAGCTATTTGAGCTCCGTACCACATAATCTTCTTTGGGACACAGCCGACATTGACACAGGTGCCACCTAGTTTCTTTTCTTCAATAATGGCAACCTTGGCACCGTATTCGCCGGCCCGATTCATGGTAGCAATTCCCCCGCTGCCACCGCCAATAGCAATCATATCAAATTCTTTCATCTTGTTAGAATCTCCTTCTATTATATGAGGTAATTGTACCTTTTTTAGCAGGTGAATGCAAAAATCTGCTACGGATTTGAGTGGAGTGACTATCTGAGATAAAATAGCAACCATTTGTGAAAAACTGTAAATTTTTTTAGAAGAATTATGATAGCCTTGTGATATAATATAACAAAAGAAAATCGTTTTCATCAAGAGGAGGAAAAGAGATGAAAAAGTTAAAGAAATGGCAATTATTTAGCATTATTGGAGCTACGATTGCAGTTGTTGCAGGAGCAATTCTCTTCATGTTTCTAAACGGAGGGAATCCTTCTGAGATGCCTGTTGACACAACTCCGCTGGTTCAGAAAGCCAAGGAAGGATCAGTGGCTTCTTCAGTCTTGCTGACAGGAAATGTCACAGCCAGCAATGAGCAGTACATCTACTATGACAGCACCAAGGGTGACTTGGAAAATGTATTGGTCAATGTCGGTGACCAAGTGACTGCCGGTCAAGCATTGGTTACTTATAAAAGTGCAGAGGCTCAGGCTGCTTATGATGCAGCTGCTCGGGCGGTTAGCAAAGCCGATCGTCAATTGCATGACTTGCAAACCAATGGTGTGACTGTAAATACTACCGGCGACGAAGAAGCTGATGGGGCGTCTGAAGCTCAGGCTCAACGTTCAGTAGAGTCTCAGGCAGCTGACCTGCGCGATGCTCGAGCTGATGCAGTGGATAATATGAACAAAGCACAAGCTACTCTCAATGCCTTGACAGTGACCAGCATAGCAGATGGTACAGTCGTAGAAGTCAACCGCGATGTTTCAAAATCAACAACAGGTGCCACTCAAACCTTGGTTCACATCGTCAGCAATGGAAATCTGCAGATTAAGGGTGAATTATCTGAATACAACCTGGCTAACTTGTCTGTCGGCCAAGAAGTGACCATTACATCAAAGGTTTACCCAGACAAGAAATGGACTGGTAAAATCAGCTACATTTCCAACTATCCGAAAGACGGCCAGCAGGCAGCGGCTCAACCGTCTGGAACAGGTGGCAGCGGAACAGCTTCAGGTTCCAAATATCCATTTACAATTGACATTACCAGCGAGATTGGTGAGCTCAAGCAAGGCTTCTCTGTCAATATCGAAGTTAAAAACAATACTCAGGGACTCATTGTGCCAGTTAGCAGTGTGGTAATGGATGGAGACAAGAACTATGTTTGGGTTCTGGAAAAAGGAGTTGCCAAGAAGACAGAAGTGACGCTCGGAAATGCTGATGCTGAAAATCAAGAAATCTCATCTGGTTTGACAAAGGATAGTAAAGTTATCATCAATCCGACAGATAGCTTGAAAGATGGTCAAGAGGTGAAATCTTATGAAGAAGCTAATTGAGTTAAAAAATATTAATAAGAGCTATCGCAATGGAGACCAGGAATTGCAGGTATTAAAAGACATCAGTTTGGAGGTTGAAGAGGGCGAGTTTGTTGCCATCATGGGACCGTCTGGATCTGGTAAGTCTACTTTGATGAATATCATTGGGATGCTGGATCGTCCGACCACTGGTGAATACCATCTAGGAAGCGAAGAAGTAGCTAAGCTAGGTGATAAGAAGCTGGCCAAGGTTCGAAATAAGCAAATCGGCTTTGTCTTCCAGCAGTTCTTTCTCTTGTCTAAGCTTAATGCCTTGCAAAATGTGGAACTGCCCTTGATCTATGCAGGTGTCGGTCAGTCTAAACGTAAGTCCTTGGCCGAGCAGTTTCTGACCAAGGTGGAGCTGGACACGCGGATGCACCATCTGCCTTCAGAGCTCTCTGGAGGACAGAAGCAGCGGGTTGCCATTGCGCGTGCTTTGGTCAATAATCCTTCGCTGATTCTGGCTGACGAACCGACGGGGGCCCTGGATACCAAGACTGGCGAGCAGATTATGGAGCTCTTAACTGAGCTCAATCGAGAAGGGAAAACCATTATCATGGTAACCCATGAGCCTGAGATTGCTGCCTATGCCAAACGGCAGATTGTTATTCGTGACGGTGTCATCTCATCTGATAGCGCTAAGGAAGGAGGACTAGCCTAATGCAAAATTGGAAATTTGCCATTAGCTCCATTCTTGGACACAAGATGCGGTCTTTCCTGACCATGATTGGGATTATTATCGGAGTGGCTTCAGTTGTGGTTATCATGGCCTTAGGAGATTCCATTACCCGGCGGGTTAATGAAAGTTTTACCAAAAGTCAGAAAAACATGCGTCTCGTCTTTTCTCCTAAAAAGAGCAAGGACGGCTCCTATACACAAACAGCTGATCTCTATTCTGTAAATGTAGAAGATGAAAGCGAAGAAGTGGTGGAACCACCCAAGGCCCAGGAAGCCTGGGTTAAGGAATTGACCCATATCAAGGGAGTGGACGGCTACTATGTGACCAACTCAGCTATGGAAACCTTTAGCTACGAAAATAAGCAGGCTGAGCGCGTCAACTTTGTCGGTGCAAACATGACCTATATTCAGGTGAAAAAATACAAAATAATTGCTGGTCGTGCTCTGAGACAGCAAGACTATCAAGGCTTTGCCAGTGTTGTGCTGCTAGACGAAGGTCTGGCTGCGACCCTCTTTTCTTCCGCTGAAGAGGCAATCAATAAAATTGTAACAGTGGGTGCCAGTAACTATCGGGTGATTGGGGTTTATAGAGATCCTGAAACTGCTGCTGCATCTGGCTCTATGCAGGTCTATGGAGGTAATGCCATTACGACCAATACTCTCATAGCTGCTAACTTTGGAGTCGATGAAATTTCAGAGATTGTTCTTCGGGTGAATGATACTAGCTTGGTTCCAGAACTTGGCCCTAAGGTTGCCAAGAAATTAACAGAAATTGCGGGACTCCAACAGGGCGAATATCAAGTGACAGATGATAGTGCCCTTTATCAGGAAGTGCAAAATATTTATGGTGCCATGACAGGAGTTATCGGTGCCATCGCTGGAATCTCACTCTTTGTCGGTGGTATCGGTGTCATGAATATCATGCTGGTATCGGTCACTGAGCGGACTCGGGAAATCGGACTTCGGAAAGCTCTGGGAGCGACACGTGGCAATATTTTGATGCAATTTTTGATTGAGTCTATGATTTTGACACTGATTGGTGGTTTGATTGGCCTGCTTCTAGCTGCAGGACTTGCGTCTGTACTAGGCTCAGCCATGAGTCAAATGCTGGAAGGAACACCAGTAACGGTATCTCTACCAGTCAGCATCGTTAGCCTTCTCTTCTCAGCAACCATCGGTGTTCTCTTCGGAATCCTGCCGGCCAACAAGGCCTCCAAACTTGATCCAATTGAAGCACTAAGATATGAATAATATAATTAAAAGTCTGGGGAACCAGACTTTTTGTTGTGATGTAAAAAATCCTGCTGGAATTCCAGCAGGATTTGCATTCTTAATATCGTATAAAATACAGATTATTTCATCGTTGGGAAGAGCAGGACATCTCGAATGGTAGTCACGTCTGTTAGCAACATAACCAGACGGTCGATACCGATTCCTAGGCCTCCAGTTGGTGGCATACCGTATTCCAGAGCTTCGACAAAGTCATAGTCAATGCCTGTTGCTTCGTCATCACCCAGTTCTTTGGCTTTTGCCTGTGCTTCAAAACGAGATAATTGATCGATTGGATCGTTCAACTCTGTGAAGGCATTGGCATATTCTTTGGTCATGATGAAGAGCTCGAAACGGTCCGTGAAGCGTGGATCTTCTGGATTTTTCTTAGCCAGAGGGGATACTGCTACAGGATGACCGTAGACAAAGGTTGGCTGAATCAAGGTTTCTTCTACAAATTCTTCAAAGAAAGCATTGATAACATGGCCAACTTCGGTGAAGTGCTTTTCAAGCGGAACTTTCTTTTCCTTGGCTAAGGCAGCAGCTTCTTCAAAACTCATATCTTGCCAAAAATCCACACCAGTAATTTCCTTGATGGCGTCAACCATGTGAACGCGTTTAAATGGTTCGTTGATCTTGATTTCAGTTCCTTGGTAGTTGACTGGTCCATCTCCATTAACAGAAACAGCAGCGTGTTGGATAATGCCTTCAGTCAAGTCCATGATATCTTGGAAGTCAGCATAGGCTTGGTAAACCTCGATGGAAGTGAACTCTGGATTGTGAGTAGCATCCATTCCTTCGTTACGGAAGATACGCCCAATCTCATACACTCGCTCCATACCACCGACGATAAGTCGTTTAAGGTGAAGCTCGGTTGCAATCCGCAGTACCATGTCAATGTTTTGGGCATTGTGGTGGGTGATAAATGGACGGGCAGCAGCACCGCCTGCCTCATTATGGAGAACAGGAGTTTCAACTTCAAGGAAGCCTTGTCCATCTAGGTAACGGCGGATTTCTGAGATGATTTTTGAGCGAGTGACAAAGCGTTCAAAGCTTTCGCGGTTGGAAATCAAATCCAAATAACGCTTGCGGTAAATGGTTTCGACATCTGTCAGGCCGTGGAATTTTTCAGGCAGGGGACGCAGAGCCTTAGACAGATGAGTGAGGTGAGTCGCCTTGATAGAAAGCTCACCCATATCCGTCCGCATAATCTCACCTTCGATACCGAGGAAATCTCCTAAGTCAGCCTTTTTGAAGATTTCATAATTTTCTTCACCAACCGCATCTTTACGCACATAAATCTGGATTTGGCCTTCACGGTCTTGGATGTGGGCAAAGCCAACCTTTCCTTTGCCGCGCTTAGTCATAAGACGGCCAGCGATAATAGCTGTTTCATTGAGTTCGTTTAATTCTTCTTTATCTTTATCGTTGTATTTTTCTTTCAGTTGAGCAGAGTTAGCAGTTCGCTCAAAGCGTTTGCCAAAAGGGTCAATTCCCTGCTCAGCCAGCGCAGCCATTTTTTCACGGCGGATAATCTGCTGGTCGTTTAATTCCTCGATATGTTCAGTAGTCATGTTTTTCCTCCAAAAGTTTTCCTACCTATTTTATCACAAAAGATAGGGAAATTCATCTATATTTGGCTATAAAGTAAGAAAAAAAGCTAGAAATCCAGCTTTAATTTTCTGCCTTTTCAACTAAATAATCCGTATTATTCCAAGTGATCAGCTCAAAATTCTCAAAGTCTTCTGTTTCAAGAATGGTGATACTGGCATTGGTCAGACCGCCATTCTTGCGCAGGAGAGGTGTGTCATAGCCCAGCATGGTTCGAATGCTGGCGGTTAAGTTAGCTCCGTGCCCGACAATGAGCACTTGTTCATAGTCCTTGTCCTTTAAGGTCTTGATAAAGGAAATGGTCCGATGGGTCGTATGGTAGACTGACTCAGCGTCAAAAAACGTATGATTAAATTGAGAGAGGTTGTGGCGGAAGGCTGTCATCTGGTGTGGATAGATGGCTTCAATGGTAGAAATTTTTGCGCCTTCCAGTTTTCCCAACTGCCATTCTCGCAGTTCAGGTACTGATACGATTTCAGTCGGAAACTGGCTTTCTTCTTGGATAATCTCAGCAGAGCGAACGGCGCGAGGGAGGTCGCTGCTGTAAATCTTGCCAAATTGAGTCTGGGCCAGATGTTTTCCTAGGGTATGCAGTTCTTCAACGGAGGCTGGCAGCAGTGGCGAATCACCGCTGGCTCCCTGAAAGCGGCCTTCCTGATTCCATTCCGTTCTTCCGTGTCGGACAAAGTATAATTTCATAGTGGTTGATTGTTTCTTTCTTATTAGGGTTTATTGAGAATATTAGGTGCAATATTGAAGAATTATGAGCTAGAATTTTCCTTGAGGTCTGCAAAGTTAGCTTGAACAAAATCCGCCAAATCTTGAGCCTTGATTTCGATACTGCGGCCGACTTCGCCAGCAGACACGACGATGCTATCTCGCTCTAGAGCTGACTGGTCAATATAGATTGGAAAGTTGTGCTTTTGCCGGATACCGACAGGATTGTTGGCTCCGTGGATATAGCCCGTTGTCTTTTCCAAGTCTTTCTGGGGAATCATACTGACTTTTTTATTGCCGGAAATCTTGGCCATTTTCTTTTCAGATAGATGTTCTGTGATCGGTAAGATACCTATTAGTGTGCCAGTCTTGTCTCCTGTCAAGGCCAAAGTTTTATAAATCTGCGAACGATCCAAGTCATTGGCTGGCTGTTCAGCTAAGGCATTTAGCTGCAGACCTCGATGTTCAATCTTAGCCTTGCTTAAAATTTGCTCGACCAGTGTTTTTTTGATTTTTGTTTTTTTAGCCATTAGTATATCTCTCTTCTAATTGCGACATCCAGAGTCCCAGCCAGGTTCCCAGACCGAAGAAAAAGGCTGCAAGAACAAGTGTCAATATAGAAACTCCATGATAGCTGATGCTTTCACTGTTTCCTGCTTGAGGCACTACAATGAGAAGTGTACTGGATAGGACAATNCCAATGATAAAGTGATAGACACGAGAGTAGTAGTTTTTCAAAATATGATCCATGAGCTTAGAGAAAAGAATCAGTGCTAAGGCGCCTCCGATTCCGATAGGAAGAAAGGTACCCAAGAGATCCAGTTTGCGAAAGCCATTCAGCATAGGAGCGTAGAGCCCTAAAATCAAGAGAAGGTTGGACGGACTGAGTCCAGGAATCAAAATGCCCAGTGCAATCAGGGCTCCTGCTAAAATGAAAGAGAGAAAGTTGGCTGGCAAGGTGCCGACCATACCGTTTAGGGAATAAAGAAAAATTCCTGAGACGATGAGGCTGACCCAGAAAACGAGAATATCAACCCGATCACGCTCACTTTTAGCAACAGACTCTTTAATGAGGCTGGGAACAGTCCCGATGATGGCTCCGGCAAATCCCCAGAGGACAATCACTTTGTAGTTGTCTAGCAGCAGATTGACAGGATAGGAGAAAGCAGCAATTCCTAAAATCATTCCGATTCCAACTGGTATGAAATAGAGAACATTTTCGACGAAGTTTTCTTTTAAATGGGCTAAAAAATGAATCAAGCGTTCATAAATACCTAAGATAGCTGCTAAAACACCGCCTGAAACTCCTGGCAAAATAAATCCAAGCGCAATGACCATTCCTTTGAAAATTCTATTCAACCAAGAAATCATTGTATTTTCCTTTTCTAATTTCATTTATCAAATCATTATATCATAAAATATAGGCTTTATTAAGAGGGAACGGCTGGAAATTTCCTATTTTGTGACAATAAAAAACGACAGTAGTCTTTAAGACTTGAGCTGTCGTTCTGAGCTATTGATTTTCTTTAGGAACTGTAAATAGCTTTTGATAGGTAGCTGTCTGGTCTTTCAAGGTTGAAAGCTGGTTCAAATCAAGATAATGGGAGAAACCAGTCAGCTGACCTTGTGATGTGTACTGGTGCAAGTCGTAATCTTGCTCAGTATTTGGTGCGGCATTGTAGTAGCCATCGTCATTACCATAAGTCGGAATCCAAATTGCTGTGAACTTGTCAGTGGAGATACTGTGTTCCTCCATAAAATAGGTTCCAATATAGATACCAATATTTTTAACACCAAGTGACTCTAGCTTGGCTCGGAAAGCCTCAACTCCCGCATTCATGTCAGACATGGTCTTTTCTTCGACATCTAGCCAATAATAAGTTGGATGGTACTTGGCAGAAGCCTTGTAGAAACTTTCGGCTTCTTTTTCCATTTCCTTTTTGCTATTGGCGGCCACATAGGCATAGACAGCAACAGGGATGTTGCGCTTTTGAAATTCTTTGATATGTCTTTCATAAGACTTGTCCAGACCATTCAGATGGGTTGCTGCATTTTCTTTTTTTGCCTGCGCTCCACTATGAACACGGACAATTACTCCCGAAACATTCTGTGCGAGTAAGTCGTAATTAATCTCACTTGGCAGCTGCCAGCCAGAAATGTCAATGATTGGTCTGGAAATAAACTCTTCATCCAAGGACGAATCGTCAGATGTTTCCTCTTTTTTTGAGGAACTTGGAGTTTGTTTAGTTTGTGAAATTTTTGCCTGTGCTTGCTTTTCCTGAGAGTCAGTAATTTGCTTGCTTATCAAAATAAAAGTGATAAAAGAAGCAAAGAAAATTAGGATTGCAAGCGGTTTAATCCTCTTCCTCATACTGGTTTATTTTAACTTAAAACAAATAAAAAAGCAAAAAATATCCCCAGAATTGCTGGAAAATGAATAAAATGTAATATAATTGAAATATTATAAAGCAAAAACAAGAGCTTAGCCAAGCTGTGGAAGATGAATTGCCGTTGGCTAAATCGTTTTGCTTTTTCCTACTTTTTATAATAGCTTTTGAATGAGCTCTTCTATCTTTTTGGGAGAAGTTTGTGGAGAGAAGCGTTTGATGACTGTTCCGTCTCGGCTGACCAGAAACTTTGTGAAATTCCATTTAATCTTCTCACCCAGAAGGCCGCTTTTTTCTTTTTTGAGCCAGTCAAAGAGTGGAGCAGTATGAGGGCCATTGACCTCGATCTTAGCAAATCGGGGAAAGGTCGTTCCGTAGTTAAGGCTGCAAAAGCTATTGATTTCTGCAGCGTCTCCAGGAGCCTGCTGGCCAAACTGATTGCAGGGGAAATCCAGGATTTCAAATCCGTCTTTCTGATAGCGCTCATAGAGTTCCTGCAGTTCTTGATACTGAGGAGTTAAGCCGCAGCCGGTCGCTGTATTGACAATCAGCAGAATCTTTCCTTTATAATCACTCATTTTTTGCAGACTTCCGTCTTGTTTTTTAATTTCAATATCATAAATGTCTGTCATCTTATACTCCTTTGTTTGCCTCCTATCTTATCACAGTTTTATGTAAAAAGGCGAAAGCAAGTCCTTATTGTTCCAGTCTCTGCACTAATGCTTTTTTTTCAATCCAAAAGGTGGTATAATGAGAATTGAATTTTTAGAAGTTTAATGGTGAAATATGAAAATTGACAAGAAACACTTGTTGAATTATTCCATCTTGATTCCCTATTTGATTTTATCTGTTTTGGGATTGATTGTGGTCTATTCAACGACGAGTCCTACCTCGATTCAGGCCGGAGGAAATGGTTTTGNCATGGTCTTGAATCAGGGGATTTTTTGGGTAATAAGTCTCTTTATAATTGCGCTCCTATATAGAATCCGCTTGGGTTTCCTGAAAAAAGGAGGCATCCTGACTATAGTTATCTTTGCTGAGATTATCCTCTTACTCTTATCTCGTTTTATAACTGGTACTATTAACGGTGCCCATGGTTGGCTCAAGCTTGGAGCTTTCAGTATTCAGCCTGCGGAGTATTTGAAGATTATTCTGGTCTGGTATCTAGCTTTTCGCTTCACAAAGAGGCAGGAGGAGATAAAGGTCTATGATTATCAAGCTCTGACTCACAACCATTGGTTTCCTAAAGCTTTTAACGACTGGCGGACCATGGTGGCTATTCTGATTGGGATTGTAGCGATTATGCCAGACCTTGGAAATGCGACTATTCTATTTTTGACCGTCGTGATAATGATTGCTGTCAGCGGGATTGGCTATCGATGGTTTTCTACGATGCTGGGAGCCATTGTCAGTGTTTCGGGATTGGTTTTAACTAGCATTTGGATAATTGGGGTTGAGCGCGTGGCCAAGATTCCAGTCTTTGGGTATGTGGCCAAGCGTTTCAGCGCTTTCTTCAATCCCTTTAAAGATCTGTCTGGCTCAGGCCACCAATTGGCTAATTCCTATTATGCTATGAGTAATGGCGGCTGGTTTGGCCTAGGCTTGGGGAACTCTATTGAGAAGCGCGGTTATCTGCCGGAAGCTCATACGGACTTTGTATTTTCTATCGTGATAGAGGAGTTTGGTTTCTTTGGTGCCAGTTTGATTCTGGCCCTGCTCTTTTTCCTGATTCTGAGAATTATCTTGGTAGGGATTCGGGCAAAGAATCCATTTAACTCCATGATGGCTTTGGGAATTGGCGGTATGATACTTATGCAGACCTTCATCAATATCGGTGGAATTTCAGGTCTTATTCCGTCTACAGGAGTAACCTTCCCCTTCCTATCGCAAGGAGGGAACAGTCTTCTGGTCTTGTCAGTGGCCATCGCCTTGGTACTCAATATTGATGCCAACGAGCGCCGTGATGCCCTCTATGAGCAGATGGAAGCGGAGGCACAAGACCAGTCTGAGGAAGCTTAAACGCAGTTAGTGTGAACGGTTGTTGCAAAAATGAAAGGTGCAGATTATGTCATTTAACAAATTAGAAAGCTACAGCAATAAAGAAGTAATTCGAGAAGAAGTCGCTATTTTGACAGACTTGCTTGCCGATATTACTCGGAATCTTCTCAGCCCTGAGACCTTTGAAAAAATCTCCCTCATGGAGGAGCTGGCGGTTAACTCCAAATATCATGAGTTAAAAGCGATTGTAGAAGAAATGACGACAGATGAAATGGTTTATATTTCCCGTTATTTCTCTATTTTGCCGCTTTTGATTAATATCTCAGAAGACGTGGACCTAGCTTATGAAATCAACCATCAAAACAATATCAATCAGGATTATCTTGGAAAGCTGTCAACAACCATTGACCTGATTTCAACGCGGGAAAATGCTCAGGAAATTCTGGAAAACCTGAATGTTGTTCCAGTACTGACAGCTCACCCAACTCAGGTTCAGCGTAAGACCGTTCTGGACTTAACCAATCATATTCATAGTTTGCTGCGTCAGCATCGTGATGTTAAAGCAGGCCTGGTAAATGAGAAGAAGTGGCTAGGAAATCTCCGCCGCTATATTGAGCTTATGATGCAGACAGATATGATCCGTGAGAAGAAGCTGAAAGTGACCAATGAGATTACCAATGTCATGGAGTACTATAACAGCTCTTTCCTGCAAGCGATCACCAACTTTATGGTCGAATACAGACGCTTGGCAGAAGAGCGGGGCATCAAGCTGGATAATCCTAAGCCTATTACCATGGGAATGTGGATCGGCGGCGACCGGGATGGCAATCCTTTTGTAACAGCAGAAACCCTTAAACTATCAGCCACCCTCCAGAGTGAAGTCATCCTCAACTATTACATTGACAAGGTTTATACACTCTATCGCACCTTCTCACTCTCGACCAACCTCTCAGAAACCAGTCAGGCAGTAGCAGAAATGGCAGCTCTGTCTACAGACAAGTCTGTTTATCGGGAAAATGAGCCTTACCGCCGTGCTTTCCACTATATCCAGTCCAAGCTGATTCAAACCTTGCTTTACCTTAAAGAAGGTAATTTCTCAAATGACGGTCAGCGATTGACTGACCGAGCTGAGGGAAAATTGTCTGCGAAAGCCAACCTTTCTGTCAGCAATAAAGGAAGAGAAATCATCCCTAATTATATCCAGTCTCGTATCAGCGAGACCTTGACTGAACTGAAGAAAGAGGAGACACCTTCTTACAAAACAGCTCAGGAATTTAAAAAAGACTTGCAGGTCATTTATGATTCTCTTATCGAACATCATGGAGAAGCCTTGGTAAGTGGCGACTTGACTGAGCTTCTCCAAGCGGTTGATGTTTTTGGCTTCTTCTTGGCCAGTATTGATATGCGGCAGGATTCCAGTGTTCATGAAGCCTGTGTGGCTGAGCTCTTGGCTTCGGCTAATATTGTTCAGGATTATAGTAGCCTGTCGGAAGAAGAAAAATGCCAGGTCCTCCTTAAACAGCTGCTTGAAGATCCTCGTATCCTGTCAGCTACTCATGAGTCTAAATCCGAACTCCTGCAAAA
The DNA here is from genome assembly GCF_003943655.1 of Streptococcus sanguinis. Taxonomy (GTDB): domain Bacteria; phylum Bacillota; class Bacilli; order Lactobacillales; family Streptococcaceae; genus Streptococcus; species Streptococcus sanguinis_F. The sequence goes on along the minus strand of NZ_RJMM01000007.1, from coordinate 8,979 downwards.
AGAACTGGAGATTTTCAAAACAGCCCGTCAGCTAAAAGATGCCATCGGTGAGGAAGTCATTAAGCAGAATATTATCTCTCACTCGACCAGTGTATCAGATCTACTTGAGTTAGCTATTATGCTTAAAGAAGTGGGGCTGATTGATGAAAATGGTGCTCGTGTCCAAATTGTTCCGCTCTTTGAAACCATTGAGGATTTGGACAATTCCTGTGATACCATGGAGAAATACCTGTCTCTGCCAATTGCTCAGAAGTGGATTGCCTCTAAGGATAATTATCAGGAAATCATGCTGGGCTATTCAGACAGTAATAAGGACGGTGGCTACCTGTCTTCTTGTTGGACTCTCTACAAGGCTCAGCAGCAGCTGACAGCCATCGGTGATAAGTTTGGCGTGAAAATCACCTTCTTCCATGGCCGGGGAGGTACAGTAGGACGTGGTGGTGGTCCAACTTATGAAGCCATCACTTCTCAGCCACTCCGCAGTATCAATGACCGAATTCGTCTGACTGAGCAAGGGGAAGTCATTGGTAATAAATATGGAAACAAAGACGCAGCCTACTATAACTTGGAAATGCTAGTGTCTGCTGCCATTAACCGCATGGTAACTCATAAGAAGAGCGATAGCCATACTTCTGATAAATATGAGCGGATCATGGACCAAGTAGTCAATCGCAGTTATCAGATTTACCGTGATTTGGTCTTTGGCGACGAGCGTTTTTACGATTACTTCTTCGAATCCAGTCCGATCAAGGCTATCTCTAGCTTTAATATCGGTTCTCGTCCTGCTGCCCGTAAAACCATCACTGAAATCGGCGGTCTCAGAGCTATTCCATGGGTCTTTTCATGGTCTCAAAGTCGAGTTATGTTCCCAGGCTGGTATGGTGTCGGATCAAGTTTCAAGGAATTCATTGATGAAGACCCAGAAAACAATCTAGCCTTCCTGCAATTTATGTATAAGAGATGGCCGTTCTTCAAGTCGCTCTTATCAAATGTAGACATGGTTCTGTCTAAGTCAAATATGAATATCGCTTTTGAGTACGCGCAGCTTTGTGAAGATCAGAATGTGCGAGATATTTTCAATATTATCTTGGATGAGTGGCAGCTGACTAAGGATGTCATTCTAGAGATTGAAGGGCACGATGAGCTCCTTGCAGAAAATACCTATCTGAGGGATAGCTTGCACTATCGTATGCCTTACTTTAATGTTTTGAACTATATCCAGCTAGAACTAATCAAGCGTCAGCGCAACGGTCAGCTTACACCAGATCAAGAAAAGCTGATTCACATCACCATCAACGGAATTGCTACAGGACTTCGGAATTCTGGCTGATACAAAGAGAAAATCGGAATTGTTCCGGTTTTTTCTATTTTTGTAACCAAAAGGCTTCTTAATTCGTTATATTATTGAGGAGGGGGGGTGAGCTTATTAGACTGGATGAATATGAAACAATCTTGATAGGTTTTGCTCGTGAGATTATCTCCTATCTGCAGAAATCAGGCGCGTCTAAAGTAGAAGCAGAAGACGTGGTTCAAGATGTTTTTGTTAAGATGTTGGAAACAGAAATTATTATCCCGGCAGAGAAGATGCGAGCTTGGATGTATCGGGTCTCTATCCGGCGCTACATAGACAGATATAGGAGAGATAAGCGATATTTGCAGATTTTAAAAAAGGAATTTTTTAAAAATCACTCAGTTATTCCCTTTGAAAATAAAGATTATGAGCTGCTACGAAGTGCAATAGAGGAACTTCCGTCTAAGGAAGTTACACTTTTAGAACTCTATTATTTTCAGGGTTTTACAGTCAAGGAGATTGCCCGAATCATGTCTTACTCAGTAAGTAAGGTCAAGATTCAGTTGATGCGCTGTCGTGCTAAACTCCGAAAGAAACTGGAAAAGAAAGGATACCTAAATGGAAACATTTGAAATTCTTGCAAAGAAAAGCAGAAGAAAAAGACTCTGGAAGACAGTAGCTATTAGCACCTTTGTTTCTTTAGTGATTTTAGGTCTCTTAGGAAAGGGACTAATAGAATTAGCCTCCAAGAATGGACAAAACTTGCAGAAACAGTACGAAATTATGTCCGAAATCGCCTACCCTAATGTTGACTATGATAGTCTTTATTACACACAAACTTCTTATTTCTCAGGAACCTTACGTTCCGATCGTTTTAAAGACTTGAATGGAGTGAGAGTGGTTTATCCAGCTTATGAGGGTAACTATTCACTAACAGGCTCTTATAAAAATCCGACTTCGGAAGGGACTTATTACACTAAATCAGGGACCTATACGCGAGAACTTCGCCAGAAATATCCGGTTTTTTACAATGTTAATGCCAAAGTAACAAAGGATAGTAATTCCATACCTAAGGAGTTGGCTTCTGTCAAAGAAATGCCTGATCAATTGGTTGAAGTAGCCGTGACCTTTGATAGACCCTATACCTATAAGGAAATCCAGCAGATGATACCGAATAATCTCAAGATTAATTGGTATTGGATTGGTAGTCAATCGAAGGACGGTGAAAATGGCATGGTACTGAGTTCTGATCCTAAGACGACCTATGGAGCTGGTGCTGAATTATTAGCTATGGATCCAACAACTAGCAGTAAAGAGGGACAGAAGACCTTCTTGGACTATCTAAAAGAAGTTGATAAAACCTTTTTCCCAACTGTTAACAATTACAATATGTACAATGACATTGAAACCTATCTCAAGAAATTTGGTCAGCTAGATATTCGTGAAGCAGAAAATCGGGATCAATTGACCTTTTCTGGTATTATTCTGACTGGGAAAGCTGAGAATTTCAGCCAATTAGAAGGGAAAGAATGGATTGCTGCTTCGAGTATTGGTGCTTCCGTTTCCAATCAACCTTACTATAAATTAGACAAGGAATAATTCACAAAAAAATGCTAAAAGACTTGCATTTTCATTTAAATTTGATAAAATAGTAAGGAAAGTTAGACTGTATTGCCTACTGTCTATCTATAAAATATATTTTATTGGAGGCTTTTACTCAAATGGCAAAAGAAAAATACGATCGTAGTAAACCACACGTTAACATTGGTACTATCGGACACGTTGACCACGGTAAAACTACTTTGACAGCAGCTATCACAACTGTATTGGCACGTCGCTTGCCTTCAGCAGTTAACCAACCTAAAGACTATGCGTCTATCGATGCTGCTCCAGAAGAACGCGAACGCGGAATCACTATCAACACTGCGCACGTTGAGTATGAAACTGCTAAGCGTCACTACGCTCACATCGACGCTCCAGGACACGCGGACTACGTTAAAAACATGATCACTGGTGCCGCTCAAATGGACGGAGCGATCCTCGTAGTAGCTTCAACTGACGGACCAATGCCACAAACTCGTGAGCACATCTTGCTTTCACGTCAGGTTGGTGTTAAACACTTGATCGTCTTCATGAATAAAGTTGACTTGGTTGACGATGAAGAATTGCTTGAATTGGTTGAAATGGAAATCCGTGACCTCTTGTCAGAATACGACTTCCCAGGTGACGATCTTCCAGTTATCCAAGGTTCAGCTCTTAAAGCTCTTGAAGGTGACTCTAAATATGAAGACATCATCATGGAATTGATGGACACTGTTGATGAGTACATCCCAGAACCAGAACGCGATACTGACAAGCCATTGCTTCTTCCAGTCGAAGACGTATTCTCAATCACTGGTCGTGGTACAGTTGCTTCAGGACGTATCGACCGTGGTATCGTTAAAGTCAACGACGAAATCGAAATCGTTGGTATCAAAGAAGAAATCCAAAAAGCAGTTGTTACTGGTGTTGAAATGTTCCGTAAACAGCTTGACGAAGGTCTTGCAGGGGACAACGTAGGTGTGCTTCTCCGTGGTATCCAACGTGATGAAATCGAACGTGGACAAGTTATCGCTAAACCAGGTTCAATCAACCCACACACTAAATTCAAGGGTGAAGTTTATATCCTTACTAAAGAAGAAGGCGGACGTCACACTCCATTCTTCAACAACTACCGTCCACAGTTCTACTTCCGTACAACTGACGTTACAGGTTCAATCGAACTTCCAGCAGGTACTGAAATGGTAATGCCTGGTGATAACGTAACAATCGACGTTGAGTTGATCCACCCAATCGCTGTTGAACAAGGTACTACTTTCTCTATCCGTGAAGGTGGACGTACCGTTGGTTCAGGTATGGTTACAGAAATCGAAGCTTAATTCGATTCCGTTCCCAGATAACAATTATAGTCAGACACTAAACCCCGTGAAAACGGGGTTTTTGTATGCTTTCTGTATTTAAGGAGATAGTTTTTTAGTCCGAGTAGGATAGTTGTAGGTTGTACTGGCGTAGATATAGCGAATTAGTATAAGATAAAATAAACGACTATGTTTGAAAGTAATCTAAATAAATCTACAATGGATAGATTTATTTAAAAACAAAGTGACTTTCATATTTTTTTGTAAGGGTAATAATGGATTTTTTGATTCTGGTTATACAAACACACTAGAAAGTGGTATAATAGAATGGATTGTAAAATCTTGAATTGAGGGAAATCATGAAACATGTCTTCATCATCGGGAGTCGGGGACTTCCTGCCAAATATGGAGGATTTGAAACTTTTGTCGAGAAATTGACAGAGCATCAAATCTCTTCTCAAATCCAGTATCATGTGGCTTGCTTATCGGATGATGAAGCTTTTCATCATTTTGACTACAAGGGAGTAAACTGCTTTACAGTCAAGCCACCCAAGCTTGGTCCGGCCCGAGTAATTGCCTATGATATGATGGCTGTTTCCTATGCCCTCAAGTTTGCTAAGAAAGAGCAGATTGAGCAGCCAATTTTTTACATTCTTGGAAATACTGTTGGTGCTTTTATCTTTCCCTTTGCTCGTCGTATCCATCAGGCAGGCGGTAAATTCTTTATCAATCCTGACGGGTTGGAGTGGAAGCGGGCCAAGTGGTCTAAGCCAGTCCAATCCTATCTCAAGTATTCTGAAAAGGTCATGACCAAGCATGCTGACTTGGTTATTGCGGACAATCAAGGCATCGAAAGCTATATTCAAAAAGCTTATCCTTGGTCTAAAACAACCTGTATCGCTTATGGAACCGACCTTTATCTGTCTAATCTGACGGAAAACGAAGGCAAGGTCAGGGTCTTCTTTGAAAAGTGGGCCAGTAAGGAAAAAGACTATTACCTCATTGTCGGACGCTTCGTTCCGGAGAACAACTATGAAACCATCATTCAAGAGTTCATGAAATCCAAAACCCAACGTGACTTGCTGATTATCTGCAATCATGAGGGAAATCCCTATTTTGAAGAGCTTAAGCAGAAAACGAGCTTTGACCGTGATTCTCGCATTAAATTTGCTGGGACGGTCTATGATCAGAATCTGCTCAAATATATCCGTAATCATGCTTTTGCGTACATACATGGCCACGAGGTTGGCGGGACCAATCCGGGACTCTTGGAAGCTCTGGCTCAGACAGATGCCAATCTGGTATTGGATGTGGACTTCAATCGGAAGGTAGCAAAAGAAACGGCTCTCTACTGGGAAAAAGAAAAAGGCCAGCTGGCCCAGCTGATTGACCGAGTAGATGCGCAAACAGATTTTACGGAGCTAGGTCAAGCCGCCAAAGAAAATATGAAAGAAAACTACACCTGGGAAAAAATTGTGGGTGAATACGAGGATTTATTTTTATCATGAAAGTGACCATTCTTCTGTCCGCCTATAATGGGGAACAGTTTCTGGCCGAGCAGATTAAGAGTATCCAAGAGCAGACATATAGGGACTGGCAGCTGCTGATTCGTGATGATGGCTCTACAGATGGGACGCGGGCTGTCATCGAAGACTTTTGCCGCAAGGATGACCGTATTTCCTTTATCAATCGGGAAAATCCACAAAATCTGGGTGTCATTCAGAGTTTTCATAGCCTGCTTCAATACCAAGATTCGGATTTCTATCTCTTTAGCGACCAAGATGACGTTTGGCTGCCAGACAAGATTGCCATGCAGTTGGCTGAGGCAGACAAATATGATAGCAGTCAGCCCTTGCTGGTTTATACTGACTTGAAAGTCGTAGATCAAGAGCTACAGGTTGTTCACGAAAGTATGATTCGCACTCAGTCAGATCACGCTAATACAGAACTAATCCAAGAGTTGACGGAGAATACGGTGACGGGCGGCGTTTCTATGATAAATCGCGCCTTGGCCCAACTTTGGACTGGGAAGGAAGAGCATGAACTGCTCATGCACGATTGGTATCTGGGCTTGCTGGCTGCGGCTTTTGGCAATCTAGTCTATATTGACAAGCCAGGTGAGCTCTATCGCCAGCATTCAAACAATGTTCTAGGAGCTCGAACGCTCAGAAAACGCGTAAAAAACTGGGTGCGTCCCCATGTTCTTTTTGCCAAATATTGGAAATTGATAAAAGACAGTCAGACCCAGGCTAGAAATTTGCTGGTCCTGCCGCTGACTGCTGAAAATAGAGAGTTAATTGAGAATTTTGTGACCATTATGGAGGTGCCTTTTAAGGAGCGCTGGCGCAGGATTCGTCAGTATGGCTACCGTAAAAACCGTACTTTCCATACCCTTGTTTTTACGAGCCTCATTCTCACAAAGTTTGCTTATAAGGAGTAATATTCATGGATTTTTTTAGTAAAAAAAATCGAATTCTTTTGAAAGAATTAATCAAGACGGATTTTAAGTTGCGTTATCAAGGGTCCTTGGTCGGCTATCTCTGGTCGATTTTGANGCCGTTGATGATGTTTACTATCATGTATCTGGTCTTTGTCCGCTTTTTGCGCTTGGGAGGAAATGTACCACATTTTGAAGTAGCTCNGCTCTTAGCCAACGTCATTTGGGGCTTCTTCTCAGAAGCGACGGCTATGGGGATGGTCTCTATTGTGACACGTGGGGATTTGCTACGAAAGTTGAATTTTTCTAAGCATATTATTGTTATTTCGGCTGTAGCAGGAGCGGCTATCAATTTCTCAATCAACTTGTTTGTTGTTTTGGTGTTTGCTATTTTGAATGGTGTCCAATTTACTCTATCTGCTTTGTGGATTTTTCCTTTGTTTTTGGAACTCTTTTTAATCTCGACTGGCCTAGCTTTCATTTTAGCAACGCTTTTTGTTCGTTTTCGTGACTTATCCCAAATTTGGGAAGTGTTTATGCAGGCAGGACTTTATGCAACTCCTATTATCTATCCTATCAGTTTCATTGTAGATAAAAATCCTTTAGCTGCTAAGCTAGTTATGATGAATCCTTTGGCTCAGATTATCCAAGATATGCGCTATTTCCTGATTGATAAAGCTAATACACCAGTCTGGCAAATGGTAAATAATAAGCTAATTCTTGCTATTCCATATTGCCTTCCTTGGCTTATCTTTATATTTGGATTTTGGATTTTTAACAAAAATGCTAAGAAATTTGCGGAGATTCTCTAATGACAGAAAATAATATTGCAGTAAAAGTTGAACATGTTAGTAAGTTCTTTAAATTACCGACAGAAGCAACCAACAGTTTGCGGACAGCTGTAGTCAATCGTTTTCGAGGTATCAAAGGTTACAAAGAACAGTATGTATTGAAAGATATTTCCTTTAATGTTGAAAAAGGTGATTTTTTTGGAATTTTGGGAAGAAATGGCTCTGGGAAGTCTACCCTTTTAAAAATTATTTCACAGATTTATGTGCCGGAACGGGGCTGCGTGACGGTTGATGGTAAATTAGTTTCTTTTATAGAATTGGGAGTTGGTTTTAATCCTGAACTTACTGGACGCGAAAATGTGTATATGAATGGGGCTATGTTGGGATTTTCAACAGAAGAAGTTGATGCCATGTATAGAGATATTGTTGAGTTTGCAGAATTGGAAGAATTTATGAACCAAAAACTCAAAAATTATTCTAGTGGAATGCAAGTTCGACTGGCTTTCTCGGTTGCTATTAAGGCACAGGGGGATATTTTGATTCTAGATGAGGTGCTGGCTGTAGGAGATGAAGCTTTTCAACGTAAGTGTAATGATTACTTTATGGAGCGTAAGGCTTCTGGTAAGACCACTATATTAGTTACTCATGATATGGGAGCAGCAAAAAAATACTGCAACAAGGCTGTTTTGATTGAAAATGGCTTGGTAAAGGCTATGGGGTCGCCAGAAGATGTAGCTAATCAATACAGTTTCGATAATGCTGTTCAGAAAATCAGTCATGATGAAAGTGAAGATAATTTAGATGCATCAGAAGTGAATAAGGGGAAGGTTCTTGTAGAAAATTTGCAGGTAGAACTGCTTTCAAATCCCAGAATAACTCAGCATGAAGATGTGGAGTTTAGAATTTCGTACGATGTTTTAGAAGATATTTCGACTCATGCTGTATTTTCCATGACTGATATAGACCGGAACATCTGGATTTATAATGATAATTCTTTTGACTCTCCCACTGAGACTAAAGGGCATAAAAGTTTGATTTATAGATGTAGTCTAGCTGCCATCAATAATATAAAATTAAAACTACAGGTAACGATTTTAGGTGATTCTAGAGAAATGCTAGCCTTTGCAAGCGAGAGTAATGCTCCTATTATAATGATAAACCGAGATGACATTGCTAGTGACGATTTTTCAGCTGTTGATTCAGCTGCTGGATTGATTCATAGAAATGGTGAGTGGAAGATTGAGGGATAATTTGATTCCCAAACGATAAGAAAACATATGGGTAATTAGATATTCAAAAGCTTTAAGATTGGATGATAGTTTGCAAAGAAGCGTCAAGAGTACTTGAGAACTTCAGTATTTTCTATTGCTTCAAAATTTAAGGAAGTGTGAATTTTAATTTGAAAGAATTGTGAAGAAAGGATGAAAATATGACTGAACCAGTTGTATCTGTGATTTGTACGGTTTACAATAAAGAAAATTTCTTACCGAAGACCTTAGATAGTTTACTAGAACAAAAAACCTCCTTTTCTTTTGAGGTAATTATTATTGATGATGCTTCTAC
>NZ_RJMM01000006.1 GCF_003943655.1 Streptococcus sanguinis | reverse complement strand
GTATGAGGTTATCAATGATGATTAAAGAAATAAGAAGGGAGTTAAAGAGACAGCTGCAAGAGATGATGCAGTTTAAATTCAATTTATTTTTTTCAAATTTTGGAATTTTGATAATGGTTTCAGCTTATCTTCAATACTTTAAAGATACGCAAAGTAAATTTTTATTGTTATGTTTATTATTTACTTGGTATTTTACGAGTCATAGTATTACGCACCCAACTTTTTTTATTGAGGATGACCTTTATGATAGAACTTTGATAAGTGTAATCCAGAGCAGTAAGAGTGTTTTTCATGTCTTAATGTTTAAAATTATTGTTCAGATATTGGTGGATCTAGTTAAAGCCATACCTATATTTATCGTTTTATCCACGCTTAATGATATTGATTTTCCGGATAGTATTTTAAAGTTAGTTGGAAACCTGGCTGCATGTATGCTAACTGTTATTAGCATATATGGTTTGGGTTTTTTCCTATCAAGTCTCTGCTTCATTTTTAATCGTACTTCTAGCATTACATCGTTAATTTCTTATTTCATGCTGTATTTTACTGGCATACTAACACCGCTAGGTGGTTTATTTGGCTTTATAGGAAAGCTTTTCCCTTACTATGCCTTGAGAAATTTTATTATTTCTCCGTCCTACCAGAGTATCTTTTTTATTATAGTCTATTGTGCAGTATATTGGTCAGCTGGAACTTTCCTATTTTTCACTTTATTGAACATTGCTAAAAAAAGAGGGAGCCTTTTCCATGTTTAGTGAATTAAGAAGATATTTCAATTATAGAGTTCGATACACGTTTGATAGTATTTGCGAAGTGATTTATTCCATGATTTTTATTACAGGAATCATTATTATTTTCAATAGTGATAAACCGATAAATCTACTCTATTTTTTTATTTATTATTCTATAACTAATGTGATATTGCTTGCTAATGAGGAGTTGGAATTTGAAATTCGCACTAATCAATATACAAATATCAAAACAACTAGACGGACACCAATGATGATTTATATTGCTAGATCAACAACTTATTTTATTTGGTCGACACTCATTTTTTTGATTTCAATCATTCTATCGCATCTGTTTTTTAATGGAAAATTTTTTATGCCCTCATTCCATTTAGTGGATTTGGTTTTGATATCAATACTTAATTATGCTGTATTTTTTGTCTTATATACCATGGCAATTAAGTTAACAGAACGCTTTAAACGAGTATCCGTCCTATTGAATTTATTTAATACCATAATGTTATTTTATTCTGGACTAGTATTTCCTGCTCCCTTTGTTAGCTATGCAGATGTGTTGGATATATTTTTGAATAAAAAATAAAAGTAAATTGATATGTTTAGAACTAGTTATTTAAGTCTTTTTCGAAAGATTATAAAGTAGCAGCCCTACGTTTAATGCTTTCATTCAAATATTCAGGCTCCTATTTTATCCCCGTCTAGAAAAAACGACCATCTAAGTTGGTAAATAACTCCAGGAGGTATGTACGCTATGCTTAGATCTTATGTAACTAAAAAGTATTTATTCTTCTATTTTGTGGCGATTATGATTACTTGGCTGGAGGCTGTCATTACACCAGCTTTGATTCAGTATATTGTCTCTAGTTTTACCAATCACCAGTTGCATTTGCTGTGGCAGGTCTTGATTTGGGGAATTGTGGGGAATTTGATTCTCTTGCTGGGTTTGGCTGGGAAACGCTATTACTATGCACGAGTGCTGACGGACTTCAAGTCGGGGATTAAGCAGGCCATCTTTCAGACTTTCTTATATAGCTGTCGGATAGCGGATGAAGAGGTTTTGTCCGACCTGGAAAATGATGTGAAACAGCTAGAAGATAACTATATTGAGCCGACTGTCATTATCATTTCTTCTTTGGGATTTACAACCGTCTCCATCTGTTATGCTCTCTGGACTAATTTTTATCTGGGTTTGCTCTTTATCATTTTTTATTCGATACCTGTCCTTTGTAGTAGCATAGGTTCCAAACGCTTGGATGCGATTTCTGAGCAGAAGTCCATGGCTAACCAAAGCTATGTTTCTCAAGTGACTAATATGATTGCGGGTGCTCGTTCCATACGTCATTATCTGGGACAAAGCATGTTTTACAAACTGTTTTCCAAAGATTTACACAAGACTTTAGAGCAAGAAATCGCCTATGAAAAGCAACGGACGATAAACAGTCTCTTTATTAATGGGATTGATGCTTTTTGTTCGGTTGCGCCGATTGTCATTGGTGGTTTCATGACCTATTATAACTACCTTTCAGCAGCCAGCTTTGTTGGGATTTACCTAGTATCGCATAATATCGGCTACCAATTTCAAGAGCTATCTTACTTTATCAATACTAGAAAATCAGCCAAGTCTCTCTGTGATAAGTATCAAAAATTGCTGGGAGAGGAGTTGACAATGCCTTCTGTTCTTGTAAGTTCCGTCTTTCCTATCCAGCTAGAGCAAGTCAGCGTAGAGCGTAATGGTCAAGAAATCCTAGCTCCTTGCGACCTTACTATTGAGGAAGGGGAAAAGATTGCTATTATCGGAGAAAGTGGGTCTGGGAAAACAACCTTACTTAACCTCATTTATGGTGAAATCAAGCCTAATCAAGGTCAGATTCGCTACCATGGACAAGAGCTGAGCTCGGATGAACTGTATCAGGCAGGAGCCTACATTCTCCAGTCCAGTCATGTCTTTGATGGCTTGAGCCTAGAGGAAAATATCGCTTTGGGACAGGAATTGGATTCTGTAAGGATGGAGGAGATTCTGCAGCAAACTGGCTTGAAAGCTCTTCAAGGCAAAATATCCAACAATCAAACCCTGTCAGGCGGTGAGAAGCAGCGGCTAGAAATTGCTCGAGCTCTCTATCACAATCGCCACTTTATCCTGGCTGATGAGGTCAAGGCCAATCTAGACCTTAAGAATCAAGAGAAAATCAGTCAGCTTCTCTTCTCTCTCCCACAAGCACTTGTGGAAGTGATTCATCACTATAGCGAAGAGGACTTGAAGCGCTATGATAAGGTTGTAAAACTGGTGAGATAGGTGGGACATAGATTTCAGAAAGGAGTGGCAGAGGCCACTCTTTTTTGTGGGTTGGAAAATAAGAAGATTAGCTTTTTTTCCGTTTATAATATACAATAATATTGATTCCGATTAGGAGATTGGAATTTATATTGTTCGATAAAAAAATATTGATGACATCTTACTAAATCAAGGAGGAATATTGTTTTGACTGATTCTGCTAAAATTGATAGAAAGTATTTTTATACTACAATCATTGGTTTATTTCTAATGGCAGTGTTGTCTTTGACAAAGATAATACCTGAACTTTCTTTATCAGGTCTCACTGTACTGATTGGTATTTTCTTTTTCTTTGTTCTTGAACATTTTGATAAAAAATCACATATAGAATCGGGCTTGTGCTTTAAATCATTTTTCGATGATCTTAAAAAACAAGGAGTAATTCTTTTGGTCTTGCTTCCTGTAGGATCTGCTGCAGCAACATTGCTTATTGGCGATATGGTATTTAAGGGTGCTTTTGCTATTCATGTTTTGGGAAGAGCGAATGGTATGTTATCCTTTGATAAAATACCACTCCTTATGATTCAAATAATAATCGCAGCCTTGGGGGAAGAAATTGCATGGAGAGGTTTCTTTCTTGGTAAGTCAATGAGAATTCTACCATTTTGGCTTTGTGCCATTCTATCTTCTTTATTGTTTGCGATAGCCCATATTTCTAGTGGAAGCGTTGGACTTGTAAGCTACGATATTTTCATGATTTTTGTTGANAGTATTATTTATGCAATGATTTATAAAAAGTCTGGGAATTGTTTGATTTCTACACTTTCTCATATTCTTGGCAATGCAACAGGAATTCTTTTGCTAATGATGTATAGCTAGAAAGATTTTAATGTTATCTAGCTAATAAAGGATTTTCATTATAGGGCGTAAATGGTCACTATCAGTAAAAGTGGGCTAGATGACTTGATTTAGAAAAGTAAGGAATCTTTTTAAAAACTTGAATAACTAAAAGCCTTGTCTCCAAGGCTTTTTAACTTGCTCAGATAAGCTCTTGCTCATAAACTAGCCCATAGCTTGCAATCCTTTTTTTAAAATAGTATACTAGGTCTAGTCTATGGAATCGTTTGCATAAAGTTGCGATGAGTTTAAACAGAGAAATCTAGGAGATGAAAAGTATGGAATTAACAGCAATTTATCACAGACCGGAGTCGGAGTATGCCTATCTTTATAAAGAAGGTCAAGTGCATATCAGAATTAGGACTAAGAAAGAGGATATAGAGAAAATCCTTTTGCACTATGGCGATCCCTTTGTTTTTCTTGAGGATGCTTATGAAGATACGAAAGAGATGGTCAAAGTGACTTCTGATGACTTATTTGATTATTGGCAAGTAGCAGTGTCGGTTGATTTTGCTCGGCTCCAATATCTCTTTGAGCTGAGAGATAAAGAAGGCCAAAGCATCTTGTATGGAGATAAAGGTTTCGTTGACAATAGTCCAGAAAATCTTGCTTCAGAGGGCAACAGATTTAAACTTCCTTATATTCATGAAATTGATGGTTGCCAGGTTCCTGATTGGGTTTCAAAAACGGTCTGGTATCAAATCTTCCCAGAACGATTTGCCAATGGCAATCCTGACCTTTCTCCTGGAGGAGAACTTGCTTGGGATGCTGCTATCAGTCCTAAGACTACGGATTTCTTTGGTGGGGATTTACAAGGGATCATCGACCATCTGGATTATTTACAAGACCTAGGGATTACAGGGCTTTATCTCTGTCCCATCTTTGAATCGCCAAGCAATCACAAGTACAATACGACTGATTACTTTGAAATTGATCGACACTTTGGGGACAAGGAGACTTTCCGTCAACTGGTGGAGCAAGCTCATCAGCGTGGCATGAAGGTGATGCTGGATGCGGTTTTCAATCATATGGGCGATCAATCTGCTCAATGGCAGGATGTTCTCAAGCATGGTGAAAAGTCAGCTTACAAAGACTGGTTCCACATTCAAAAGTTCCCAGTGACGAATGACAAGCTTATGAATCCCAAAGAACTCCCTTATCATACCTTTGCTTTTGCCAGTTATATGCCTAAGTTAAACACGGCAAATCCTGAGGTGAAAGACTATCTCTTAAGCGTTGCGACCTATTGGATTGAACATTTTGATATTGATGCTTGGCGACTGGATGTGGCTAATGAGGTTGATCATCAATTCTGGCGAGATTTTCGGAAGGCTGTTTTGGCCAAAAAGCCTGACCTTTATATTCTTGGAGAGGTTTGGCATACCTCTCAGCCTTGGTTAAATGGAGATGAGTTTCACGCGGTCATGAACTATCCTCTATCGGATAGTATCAAGGACTACTTTTTGAGCAGGCGCAAGAAGACAAGTCAATTTATAGCTGAGATTAACTGCCAGTCCATGTACTACAAGCAGCAGATTTCTGAGGTTATGTTTAATCTCTTGGATTCGCATGATACGGAGCGCATTTTGGCGACTGCCAAGGGCGATATCCAGCTTGTCAAATCCGCACTCGCCTTTCTCTTTTTACAAAGAGGGACGCCTTGTATCTATTATGGGACCGAGCTAGAATTGGGTGGAGCTATGGACCCGGATTGTAGACGGGTCATGCCTTGGGACCGGGTTTCAAGTAGCAATGATATGCTCAATTTTATGAAGAACTTGATTCAGCTTCGCAAGGGAACTGCGGACACTATTCAGTATGGGAAATTTAGCTTAGAAGAAATCAAGCCCGATGTGCTGGCTTTAGAATGGCAACTTGACAATCAAGCAATCAGAGCCATTTTTAATCAGTCGAATGAGAATTATCTTTTAGACAGAGATTCAGCTGATTTGGTGAGTCATTGCCAAACTGATGACCAGCAAGTGCTCATCTTACCNAAGGGGTTTGTAGTTTATTGTGATGAGTCTTGCATTTGAGTTATGTTTAACTAATATCTTAATCCCATGATGTATTCTAAATAAGATAAGGGAAGTCGGAAGATTATTCTATTTTTGTAATTACTGTAATTATCTGTTATAATATCCCTAAGGAGGAAGCAAGATGGCAGTAAAAACTAGAAAACAAGGGAATTCTATAACAATAACGATTCCAAGTGAATTTAATATTCCGAGTGGCGTGCATTACGATGCTAAATTGTTACCGAGTGGCGAAATTGTCTTTACTCCAGAAAAGGCTGAAAATCTGGTTACTTATATTTCTGACGAATCTTTTGAATTGGATTTAAATAATATTTTTGATGAATACGATGATATTTTTAAAGCTTTGGTTGAAAAATGACAGTCTATTTAACAGAAAAGCAAATTGCAAAGATTAATACTTTAGTTATTCAGCGCTATTCTCCGAAAGAACAAATCAAGACGATTAGTCCATCAGCACTAAATATGATTGTGAACTTACCTGAACAATTTGTTTTTGGGAAACCTCTTTATCCATCGATTTTTGATAAGGCAACATTTTTATTTGTTCAATTGATAAAAAAACATGTTTTTGCTAGTGCTAATAAACAAACGGCTTTTTATGTTTTAGTAAAATTTTTACGATTAAACGGTTATCATTTTGCTGTTACGCTTGAAGAAGCGGTTGAAATGTGTGTAAGAATAGAGGTTGCATCACTGTCTGAGCAAAATTTAAAAAGCTACTCAAAATGGGTTTCTGAACATTCGTTTCGTAATGATAACGATTAAGCTTTAACTATGCAAAGGAGTGCAATCTTATGCCTAGACCGAAAACTAAAGAAGATCTGCTGTTAGCTGCTAAGGAAAACTATGAGAAGCTACACACTCTCATTTCCAAATTGTCTGATCAAGAGCTAAATACGCCCTTTGATTTTTCTCGGGATGAAAAGAAGAAAGAGGCCCATTGGAGACGAGATAAAAATCTAAGAGATGTTTTGATTCACCTCTATGAGTGGCATCAGCTCTTGTTGAATTGGGTGCATTCCAATCAAAAGGGGCAAGAGCAGCCTTTTCTTCCTGCTCCCTATAACTGGAAGACTTATGGAGAGTTGAATCTGGAATTTTGGCAGAAGCATCAAAATACTTCTCTAAAAGAGGCAACTGAGAACTTTCATCAGTCCCATCAAGATGTTTTGGAGTTGGCAGACACATTTACAAATGAAGAATTATTTTCAAAAAATGTCTATAAATGGGTCGGAGGAAGTGTACTGGGTTCCTATTTTGTAAGTGCTACTTCCAGCCATTATGACTGGGCCATAAAAAAATTGAAGGCTCATCAGAAAAATTGTAAATTAAAATAGTTAATTGAATACGAGTAGTGGAGAAGAATAAAATATGAAAAAATACAGCAAAATAATTATGTCTTGCGCCTGCCTGGCTTTGACTTTTGGTCTTGCAGCATGCGCTAGTTCGCAGAAAAATAAAGAAACAAGTCAAACTACATCGAAAAATTCAAATCTAAACAGTAAAAAGAGTGTCGNAGAAGTCAAGNATTTGTTGGCTGCCGACTTGGATAAAGACAGTGTCGATAACTTTGTCAATCTAGTCAATGACTACAATGGACTAGTCGGCTCTACTGGATTAACGGGCGATTTCACTAAATTTACCAAAACCGAATATGATGTCGAAAAAATCAATCCTCTGTGGCAGGCAAAGAAGGGCGATTTTATCGGGACAAATTGTCGGATTAATACTTACACTTTGTTGAAAAATAGCATCGAAATTCCTCAAATTGAAAAAGATGATGAACTCTTGTTCATAGATAATGATTCGATTGACAAGGGCAAGCTCTTTGATGCCAAGGATAAGGAAGAATTTAATATCTTATTTTCTAGAGTCAAGACTGAAGCGACTCAAGATGTAAAAGTCCATGCTAAGAAGATGGAGGAATACTTCAAGCAGTTCAAGTTTAGTGAAAAAGCAAGGATGCTTTCAGTCATTGTCCACGACAATCTTGATGGCGACTCTCTCTTTGTAGGCCATGTCGGTGTCTTGGTTCCAGATAAAGACGGATATTTATTTATCGAAAAGCTGACCTTTGAAGAGCCATACCAGGCAATCAAGTTTGCGACCAAGGAAGATGTCTACAAATACTTGCAGACAAAATATAAGGACTACACAGGGGAAGGACTGGCCAAACCCTTTATCATGGACAATGATAAGTGGGTAGAGGGTAAATAGTGTGCTTCAGTTAGCATTAAGAAAATAGAACTGGGAGATTTAGCGTATGGAATTAAAAGATTTTACAGAAAAGGAACAGGAGCAGATTAATCAAGGGCTCAGCACTGCAGAAATTTCCGATAAGGAAGCTGCCAAAAAGATTCTGGCACTTGTGCCTAAAGAGTGGATTAAGAGAATTCCTTTCTTCGTGAGAGGGCATGCAACGACCAAGACGGTTGAGCGAGTTGCTAAGCAATATCCTGAGTTGTACGCTGTAGCCAAGCAGCAAGGCGAACTTCCTGACAAGGAAAGAGAAGAATTGCGCGTGATTATGACAAGCATTTTTGAAGAAAAGATGAATAAGCATAAGATTAAATGAGCCCTTGCTTTGAAAGAAGTAAGAGACTTAGGAAGTCACTGGAAGCAGTGGCTTTTTTCATTTGTTTATGGACATAACGAACTATTCACTAACGCTATCTTTGGATGATGGGTTCTAATTGGGCTTTGGGACTATTCTCCATGAGAATTATCGGTAAAAATGGTATAATGTTCCTATATTTTCTAGAGGAAAAGGCAGGCTATGAAATTACTTTATACAGATATTCGCCATTCTTTGACCAAGGTGTTGGTGGCGGAAGCTGAGAGCTTGGTGGCGGCTGGTAAGCGAGTCTTTTATATTGCGCCTAATTCGCTTTCTTTTGAGAAGGAGCGGGCGGTTTTGGAGTGTCTGGAAACTCAGGCTTCCTTTGCTATTACGGTAACGCGCTTTGCCCAGATGGCTCGGTATTTTGTGCTAAATGATGTTCGGCAAGGGCAGAGTTTGGACGATATTGGTCTAGGAATGCTGATTTATCGGACCTTGACAGAGTTAGATGATGGAGAGCTTAAGGTCTATGGTCGGATTAAGAAGGATCCCCAGTTTATCCAGCAACTGATGGATCTTCATCATGAACTGCAGACCGCCCAGATGTCCTTTGCGGATTTGGAATTTCTTGAGGAGCCTGAGAAGCGGGAGGATCTGGTCAAGATTTTTACAGCGTCGACTGCTGCTCTCAATAAGGGTGATTTTGATTCGTCTTCTCAGATTGCTGCTTTTACCCAGCATATTCTGGCTGGCGACACAGACGAGCAATTGGCAGATTTGGCCTTGGTCATCGATGGCTTTACTCGTTTCTCTGCCGAAGAGGAATATCTGGTCAGTCTCCTGCATCGAAAAGGTGTGGAGATTGTTATTGGGACCTATGCCAGTCAAAAATCCTATCGAGCAGCCTTTCGTGAGGGCAATCTCTATCAAGCTAGTGTGGATTTTTTGAGAAAGCTGGCCGAGGACTATCAGGTCAAGCCTGACTATATCCCTCATGCGGAAGCAGAAGATGCCTTTGGACGAATTTCTAAGGTCTTGGAGAGTCGTTATGACTTTTCAGAATCAACGGTTAGTCTTAGTGAGACAGACCGCTCGCAGCTTCAGATTTGGGCTACTATGAACCAGAAAGAAGAGTTGGAGTATGTGGCTAAGTCCATCCGACAGCGGGTTCATGATGGTGTGCGCTACAAGGATATTCGTCTGCTTTTGGGAGATGTGGAAGCCTACCAGCTTCAGCTCAAGACTATTTTTGACCAGTATCAGATTCCCTACTATCTAGGGCGGAGCGAGTCGATGGCACAGCATCCGCTGGTCCAGTTTGTCGAGTCCTTGGAGCGGCTCAAGCGCTATAACTTCCAACTGGAAGACCTGCTCAATCTCTTAAAGACAGGGTTATACGGAGATTTTACTCAGGAGGAGCTGGATCATTTTGAGCAATATCTGCGCTTTGCGGATATCAAGGGAGCAGCCAAGCTAGCCAAGGATTTCACGGCCAATAGCCAAGGGAAATTTGACCTAGACCGTCTCAATCATATTCGTCTTCGGGTTATGACTCCACTGCAAGACTTTTTCAAATCCCGTAGTCAGACGGCGTCTGGGCTCTTAGCTAAGTTTACGGAGTTCGTCCAAGCAGCCTGTTTGTCTGACAATTTGAAGGCTCTGCTGCAGGGAGAAAGTCAGCAGGAGCAGGAGCGTCATGAGGAAGTCTGGAAGGCTTTCAGCCATGTCTTAGAGCAGTTTGCTCAGGTCTTTGCAGATAGTAAGGTCAAACTAGACGATTTTCTAGCCTTGATCCTGTCAGGTATGCTTTTGTCCAACTATCGGACGGTGCCGGCGACAGTAGATGTGGTCAAGGTCCAGTCTTATGACCTGATAGAGCCTTTAGCTGCTCCTTATGTCTATGCGATTGGATTGACCCAGGAGCGTTTCCCGAAAATCGCGCAAAACAAGAGTTTGCTCAGTGATGAAGATAGGGCTCGGCTCAATGACGCAACGGATTCTCAGGCGGAACTCCAGATTGTTAGCTCAGAAAATCTCAAGAAGAATCGCTATACGGCTCTGTCGCTGATGAATTCTGCTACCAAAGAGCTGGTCTTGTCTGCGCCAGCCTTGGTCAATGAAGTAGAGGACAGCATGTCTACCTATCTACTGGAATTGACTGCAGCTCCACTTTCCTTGCCCATCATTGTCAAAAAGCCTCAAGCTTCCAGTGATGATATTGGCAGCTACCGAGCTCTCTTATCTCAGATCATCGAGCTCCACCAAGAGGAGATTGACCGAGAGTGGACAGCAGAGGAGCAGACTTTTTGGGCAGTGGCTGTGCGGGTTCTCCGCAAGAAATTGGCAGCAGAAGGCATCAGCATTCCGCAAATCAGCAAGGAACTGAAAACGGAGTCTCTGCAGCCGGAAACTCTGCAAGCCCTTTATCCAAAAGAACAACCCCTCCGACTTTCAGCGTCTGCTCTAAACGAATATTTCCGGCATCAGTATGCTTATTTTCTCAAGTATGTTCTGCGCCTGCAGGAAGAGTGGACCATTCATCCAGATGCTCGCAGTCATGGGATTTTCCTCCATCGGATCTTTGAAAAGGTCCTGCAGGATGATTCGTCAGCTGATTTTGACCGGCGTTTAGCGCAGGCTATGGAAGAGATCAGCCGAGAGGCCGAGTTTGAGAGTATCTACAGTGAGTCAGGACAGACCCGTTTTGCGCGCCAGCTCTTGCTAGATACAGCGCGGGCGACCGGCCGGGTGCTGGCTCATCCAAGCGGGATCGAGACCATTGGTGAGGAGACAGGCTTTGGTTCTGCTTCTAAGCCTTTCCTAATCTTGGAAAATGGCAGAGCAGTGACCGTGAGAGGTAAGGTGGACCGAATTGACCGTTTGACCAAGACCGAGAGTCTGGGAGTGGTGGACTATAAGTCTGGCGATATTAAGTTCAGCTTTGAAAAGTTCTTTAATGGACTGAATTCTCAGCTGCCGACCTATCTGGCAGCGATTGAAGAGTTAGCAGACTATCAAGAGGATAAGGGAACATTTGGTGCCATGTATTTGCAGATGACCGATCCGATTGTGGCGCTTAAAGATACCAAGACCTTGGCGGATGCAGTCAATCAGTCTATGAAGCCATTGCAGTACAAGGGACTTTTTGTGGCTGATGCTGTCAAGGAGCTTGGTCCGCTCTATGAAAAAAATAAGACCAACTTGCTGAGCCACGAGGAGTTGGACTTGCTCCTGACTTACAATGCTTACCTTTATAAAAAAGCTGCAGAAGGCATTCTATCAGGCAATTTTGCAGTCAATCCTTATACAGAGAATGGGCGCAGCATTGCACCTTATGTGGAGCAGTTTAAGGCCATTACAGGCTTTGAAGCCAATCTCCATTTGGGACAGGCTCGGCAGCTAGAAAAGTTGGATACAAGCAAGTTTGATAGGCGGCCAACTGGTGAGAAGTTGCGCCAGGCCTGGCTAGAAAAGATGAGGGAGGAGCTGGAAAAATGAAGAGAATTCCTTTTTTAACTGCAGAAGAGATTGCTCTTAAGCAAGCCCAAGAAGCTGCTTCGGACAAGCCACAGAAAAAGACGGCAGAGCAGATTGAGGCCATCTACTCCTCTGGCCAGAATATTCTGGTTTCCGCTTCGGCCGGCTCGGGTAAGACTTTTGTCATGGTCCAGCGGATTATAGACCAGATTCTTAGAGGTGTTGCTGTCAGCCAGCTCTTTATCTCAACATTTACCGTCAAGGCAGCAGGCGAGCTAAAAGAGAGGTTGGAGAAGGAGCTGGGGCAGGCCTTGAAAGAGGCCGAGAGTCCTGAACTTAAGCAACATCTAGCCCAGCAATTAGCTGATCTGCCCAATGCTGACATCGGCACTATGGACGCCTTTACCCAGAAAGTACTGAGTCGCTATGGTTACCTGCTTGGTTTGGCACCGAATTTTCGGATTCTCCAGTCTGCCAGTGAGCAGCTGATTCTGCAAAATGAAGTTTTCAGCCAAGTGTTTGACCGTTACTATGACAGCGAGCGTCAGGCTTTGTTTAGCTGTTTGGTTAAGAATTTTACTGGTAAGCGCAAGGATTTATCAGGCTTCCGGGAGCAAGTTTATCGGATTTACAGTTTTCTTCAGTCAACCAGCAGCCCTCAGCGCTGGCTGGAAGAAACCTTCCTCTATGGCTATGAGCACAGTGATTTTGCGGCAGAGAGAGAGAGGATATTTGGTCAAATCAAATCATCCCTTTGGGAGCTGGAAACTTTCTTTTCTGCCCATCTGGAGCATGAAGGAAGAGAGTTTGTGGGCGCCAAGTATCAGGAGAATGTCCAAGACGCTCTGACCGCCTTAGCAGGGCTGAATGAACTGTCCTCGATAGAAGAAACAGCTCAGATTCTCAAACAGATCGTGGCCCTTTCCCAACTGTCCAATGGCCAAGCCTTTACAGCTCGGGTTGGCAAGAATGCAGATGAGCTCAAAAAAGAAATGGCCAAGGACTACAATGAAGCAAGGAAGCCTATGATTGAGCGGCTACGAAGCTTTGACCAGCAGCTTTATCAGCTGGACTTTATTGAGCAGCATCAGGATGAATGTCTGCCTCTGGTTGAGCTTCTGCGGGATTTTGTGGCGGACTTTGCACAGGCTTACCTGGAGCGAAAGAAAGCAGAAAATGCCTTTGAATTTGGTGACATCAGCCATTTTGCTATTGAGATTTTAGAGATTTTTCCAGAGGTGCGTCGCTTTTATCAGGAACGCTACCATGAGGTCATGGTGGATGAGTATCAGGATACCAACCATACACAGGAGCGCATGCTGGACTTGCTTTCCAGAGGGCAAAATCGCTTTATGGTGGGCGATATCAAGCAGTCTATCTACCGCTTCCGTCAAGCGGATCCGCAGATTTTCAGTGATAAGTTTAAGGCTTATCAAGAGGATAGCAGTCAGGGCAAGCTGATCGTCCTCAAGGAAAATTTCCGTAGTTATCTTGAGGTACTGGAAGCGACCAATGATGTTTTCAAACGCCTGATGGATGAAGAAGTTGGGGAAATTGACTACAATGAAACCCACTATCTGGTGGCTGGAAATCCTGCCAAACGCGAGCCTAATCCAGCTAATCGCGCTTCCTTCTTAATCTATGAAGGCTCCAAGGAGAGTCCGGAAGAGGAGGCTGATGAAGGCTTGCCACAGGCAGTATCAGCTGGAGAAGTGGATCTAGTCATCAAGGAAATCATCCGCCTGCACAATGAGGAAGGAGTGGCTTTTAAAGATATCACGCTGCTGACGGCATCCAGAACCCGCAATGATTTGATTTTAGCTGCCTTTGAGCAGCACCAGATTCCGTTGGTACCAGATGATGGCGCCGCAAACTATCTGCAGTCAGTAGAGGTATTGGTTATGCTGGACACCCTGCGGACCATCAATAATCCGCTGAATGACTATGCCCTGACCGCCCTTCTCAAGTCTCCCATGTTTGACTTTGGTGAGGACGAGCTAGCTCGGCTGTCCTTGCAGGCCAGTCAAGAACGTTCTCAAGAAAATCTTTATGAAAAATTGCTCAATGCCCTTGAAGGAAGAGGTTTGAACCCTGCTTTAGTCACCCAGAAACTGCAGAAAAAGCTACAGCATTTCCATGAGACCCTACAAAGCTGGCGGACCTATTCCAAGACGCATCCCCTGTATGATTTGATTTGGAAGATCTATCAGGATCGTTTCTACTATGACATGGTGGGGATTCTGGCCAATGGTGCCCAGAGACAGGCCAATCTCTATGCCCTCTCTTTGCGGGCCAATGAGTATGAAAAGTCTAGCTTTAAAGGCCTGTCTCGCTTTATCGGGATGATTGACCGTATCTTGGAAAATCAGCATGATCTAGCCAGTGTGCCAGTGGCGGCACCTAAGGACGCTGTTCGTCTCATGACCATTCATAAGAGTAAGGGGCTGGAGTTCAAGTATGTCTTCCTGCTCAATATGGACAAGGCCTTCAACCGTCAGGATAGCAGCTCTGCTATTATCCTTAGCCGGACCAATGGAGTTGGTATCAAGTATGTAGCGGATGTATCGGTGTCTGTGGAAGACCCCTATGCGCCGAATCAGCTGCGCATTTCCATGGATACGCTGCCTTATCAGCAGAATCTAGCGGAGCTGCAGTTGGCCAGTCTGTCTGAGCAGATGCGTTTGCTTTATGTGGCCATGACGCGGGCTGAAACCAAGCTCTATCTGGTCGGCAAGGGCAGTCAAGAAGCCTTGGATAAGCGTCAGTGGGGCAAGAGCCAACAAGGGCGTTTGTCTGTCAGTCTGCGCAGCCAGCTCAGTAATTTCCAAGACTGGCTCTATGCCATTCAGGCTGTTTTTTCCGATGAGAATCTCGCCTACGAGACCCGTTTTGTCACTGATGAGGAGCTAACTTCCGAAGAGATAGGGCGAATTAATGAACCTGTGCTCTTTCCAGCGGATGATTTGGCGGATAATCGGCAGTCGGACGATATCCGTCGGGCTCTGGATATTTTAGAAAGTGTGGATCGACTGAATAGCCAGTATCGCTCTGCCATTGAGCTGCCTAGTGTGCGAACTCCAAGCCAGATTAAGAAGTTTTATGAGCCGATCATGGATACGGATGGCCTGGATATCATGGATGAGCGAGCAGCTTTTCGGCCTCAGCCTAACTTTGACTTGCCTGATTTTGGCAAGAAAGCCAAAGTGACTGGAGCGCAAGTAGGCAGTGCTGTTCATGAACTCATGCAGCGGATTCCTTTGGATAGCAGTCCCAGCATGGCTGTACTTCGTTCTGCTTTAGCTCAGGTTCAGGCCGATGAAGCGGTTAAAAAGCAGATTCAGCTGCCTAAGATTTCATCTTTCTTCGAGACGGATTTGGGACGACTCTTGATTGAGAACAGTGACAGAGTTCGTCGAGAAGCACCTTTTGCCATGCTCAAGAGGGACGAAATCAGTGGTCAGGAATTTGTTTTGCGGGGGATTTTGGATGGTTACCTGCTATTTGAAGACCGGATAATTCTCTTTGACTACAAGACGGATAAATACAAGGATTCGTCTGAGTTGATTGCTCGCTACTGTGGCCAGCTAGACTTATATGCTCAAGCTCTCAGCCGTTCTTATGGCATTTCGCAGATTGAAAAATATTTGATTTTGCTAGGCGGTGAGCAGCTGCAGGTGGTTAAGGTGAATTGATTATTTTGTCGTGTCCAGAAAGGAAGGAAGCCTGTGGAACAGTTAGAACGTATTCAAAAAATGGAAAAGCACCTGAATAAATATTCTCAGGTCTTAGCAAGTGCTCAGGAAGCTTTAGCTGAGCTGGAGCGCTGCCAGTCAGATTATATCCAGTTNAGGGACTACTATACTGGTCAGGAATTTTTTGATGATTTAGAATTCTCGAATGGACCGGATTTCCCTGAAAATATAGCTTGCGGTGTCTTAAGTGAAGATGCTGTCTATGACCTGATGGGGGAGCATTTTGAAACAGCGATTAATCTGTTGGATTTGTCTAGTGCCATGCTGAAAGAACGTTAATACATTTAGAAAGAAAAAAATATTTAATTTTTTTTCAATTTTCCTCTTGCTTTTTAATAAAAATTCATGTAGAATATTCAACAATAAATTGAAAGCAATGAGAGAAAAAGTCTAAGACAAGAAACAGAGAGTGCCTAATGGTGAGATGGCATGCAATCCTTAGACGACACATTCTTGAGTGCGGATGCGAAATCAGTCAGCAGTCTGAGACTAGTGTCCGACGGCTGATTGCCGTTATCAATCTGGAGTCCCGTACTCCCAGAGAGTCCTCAGGCGACTGAGGGCTGAATAAAGGTGGAACCGCGTGTCAACGTCCTTGCAAAGTTTTTTTGCGAGGGCTTTTTATTATATTTAAATCAGAAGATTCCCCTATTTTCCTTTAGCAAAGCGGTAAAGTTCGTCTTTCATTTATTAGAAGTTCTAAAAGATAATCAGAGTCAGATAATGGCTAGTGCGTGAAAGAGAGGTGGCAAGATGGTTAAGCTAAAAGGTCTCAGGCAGATCAATCCCTATGTAGCAGGGCAGCAACCCAATGATCCAGACATGATTAAGCTCAATACCAATGAAAATGCTTATGGGCCAAGTCCTAAGGTGGCAGAGGCCCTGCAGAACTTTGATGACCAGGAGTTGCGAAAGTATTCCAGTTTGGACCAGACGGAGCTTTGTCAGGCTTTGGCGGCCAACTTGGGTGTATCGCCCGATCAGCTCATTATCGGAAACGGAAGTGACGACATCTTGTCCATGGCTTTTCTGGCCTTCTTTAACAGTGGCGAGTCGGTCTTATTTCCAGACTTGACCTATGGTTTTTACAAGGTCTGGGCTGACCTCTATCACGTGCCTTTTCGCGAAATCCCTCTGACAGATGATTTTGAGGTCCATCCGTCAGATTATTTTGGAGACAACGGCGGCATTATCCTAGCTAATCCTAATGCTCCGACAGGGATTTATCTGCCGCTGGAACAGTTGGAGGAAATTCTGGCGTCCAATCAAGATGTGGTCGTGGTGGTGGACGAGGCCTATATTCACTTTGGCGGTCAATCTGCCCTGCCTCTTCTAGAAACCTATCCCAACCTCTTTATCACACGGACCTTTTCCAAGGATGCGGCCTTGGCTGGTCTGCGGGTGGGCTACGGCCTTGGCCATCCAGACTTAATAGCTGTCATGAAAGCTGTCAAGGATTCCATCAATCCTTACTCGGTGGATCTGTTAGCAGAGAGCTTGGCTCTTGCTGCGGTGCAAGACTGGGATTATTATCTGGAGACCGGTAGAGCCATTCAAGAGACCCGAGATTGGTTCGCTGGAGAATTGGCTGCGCTGGATTTCCAAGTCCTGACAAGTCAGACTAACTTTGTCCTAGCCCAGCCTAGTGGAATTTCTGCAGCAGAGCTTTTCCAGCAGTTAGAGGAGCGTCGGATTTATGTGCGGTATTTTCCAAAAGCAGAACGAATCAAAGACTTTCTGCGCATCTCTATCGGACGGCGAGAGGAGATGGAAACAGTCCTGGCAGCTATCGAGGAAATTTGCAGCAGCTGAGAGTTTGACTCAGAGCCAACCAATGTAAGAATAGAGTAAGAAAGGAAAGCAGCCTATGAATAAAATCACCCTTCCGATTGGCATGCATGACAAGCTTTTCAAGAGGGCGCGTGTGACTTACGAGATTGAGCGGGACATCAGTGATTTCCTGATGGCTCAGGGCTTCAATCGGATTGACACACCGACTTTGGAGCACTTCGAGGTCTTCAGTGACTATGTGGAGCCCCATCATTATCATCTTTTCGATAAAAAAGGCGAGCTACTGGTTCTACGGCCAGATGTGACCAGCCAGATTGGTCGGGTTATTGCTTCGACCAGGGTGCATACGCCTACCAAGTTTTCCTATTCGGGCAAGGTCTTTCACTATCAAGAAGAGCTGCGCGGTCTTGCCAACGAGCTCAGCCAAGCTGGTATTGAGATTATCGGCTATCCAGCTCGCAAGGCGGTGCTTGAGGCTATCAAGACAGCCAAGCAGTCGCTGGATTTAGCGCAGGTTAAGTCTTATCAGTTTGAGTTTTCCCATGCAGCAATCCTGCAGACAATCCTAGAGAGTCTGGCCTTGGATTCGCAGGAGGAGGCCCAGCTGCTTGATTATATTCGCAAGAAAAACAGGACGGGACTCTTTGAATTCACCCAGACCAGATCGAGTGAATTTGATGATTTTTTACAGGAGCTGCCTTATCTGTTCGGCCCTAGCCAACAGGTTTTAGCTAGGGCCAGAGAGCTGGTTGACAACGAGAGAATATTGACAGCTCTAGATGATATAGAGCAGGTTCTGCAGAGCCTATCAGGCTTGCTGGATCAGACAACCATGGACCTAGGGCAGGTAGCGGCCATGCCATACTATACTGGTCTGACCTTTAAGGTCTTTGGTGACCGAGTGCCAGATGCTTTTCTATCTGGTGGTCGCTATGACCAGCTTTTCAAGCGCTTTGGGGCAGCAGAACTGACAGCTATCGGCTGGTCCCTAGACATTGACAGTGTCTATCAGGCCATTCATGATGACCTACCGGACGAGGGTGGAAAGGAAGGTGATGGCAGATGAGTCAGATTACCATTGCCCTGACCAAGGGGCGGATTGAGAAAGATACGGTCAAGCTCTTGACCCAGGCTGGCTTTGATATGTCCTTCATGGCAGACAAGGGGCGCAGCTTGATTTTTGAAAGTCCAGACAGTCGCTTTCGCTTTCTCTTGGTCAAAGGGCCTGATGTGACGACCTATGTGCGCCATGGAGTCGCTGATTTGGGCATTGTCGGCAAGGATATTCTCTTTGAGCATCCGACTGGCTATCTGGAGCTGCTGGATCTGAACTTTGGGCTTTGTAAATTTTCACTGGCCTCGGTGCCCAGCTATGACCCTCATGATCACAAGCGCAAGCGGATTGCGACCAAGTACCCGACGGTGGCGACTGATTATTTTAATCAAAAGGGGGAAGATGTGGAAATCATCTCCATCCAAGGTAGCGTGGAGATTTCACCGGTGCTGGGTCTGGCGGATGCCATTGTCGATATTGTGGAGACAGGGCATACCCTGTCAGCTAACGGCCTGCTGGTTTTTGAAGACATTTGTCGGGTGTCAGCCCGGCTCATTGCTAATCAGGCTTCCCTGAAAAATAACCCGGATATCATGCCTTTTGTGGCAAAGATTGAATCCCTAGTAGGAAGAAGAGAGGTGGCTTTTAAATGACAATTATCAAACGTTTAAGCGGAAGTAACGAAGAAATTTCACGGATTTTATACGAAGAGCAGCTGCAGCTCAGCCAACAAAACTTAGATGTGGAAGAAGCGGTGGCTGAGATTATTGAAACGGTCAAACAAGACGGTGACCAAGCTTTAAGAGACTATACCATGCTTTTTGATAAGGTTGAGGTGACAGATTTTGAGATTGGGCAGGAGCTAATTGACAAGGCCTTTGAGGAGATTGATCCAGAGGTCTTGGCCGCCCTTAAAAATGCCCAAGCCAATATCGAATCCTACCACCGCCAGCAGTTGGAGACTGGTTTTGAGGATAGTCCCAGCGAGGGCGTTATCCGTGGTCAGTTGATTCGGCCGATTGAGCGGGTTGGTACCTATGTACCTGGTGGTACCGCAGCCTATCCGTCCTCCGTCCTCATGAATGTTATCCCAGCCAAGATTGCTGGTGTCAAAGAAATCATCATGATTACACCGCCCCAAGAGCACTTTACCCCAGCGATTTTGGTCGCAGCCAAGCTGGCTGGTGTGGATCGGATTTTCCAAATTGGCGGAGCCCAAGGTGTAGCAGCTCTGGCTTATGGAACGGAGACCATTCCCAAGGTGGATAAGATAACTGGACCGGGTAATATCTTTGTGGCTACGGCCAAAAAGATGGTTTATGGTGTCGTGGGAATTGACATGATTGCCGGACCTTCGGAGATTGGAGTCATTGCGGATCGTTCAGCCAGTCCAATCTATGTGGCTGCTGACCTTTTGTCGCAAGCCGAGCACGACAAGCTGGCTCGGGCTATTCTGGTGACCGATTCAGAGGAGCTGGCAGACCAAGTGGAAGCAGAGCTAGACAGACAGCTGAAAGAGCTGCCGCGGGAGGAAATCGCGCGTGCTTCGATTGAGAACAACGGCCGCATCATCCTTGCACCTTCTAAGGAAGCCATGTTTGAGCTCATGAATCAGGTGGCACCTGAGCATTTGGAAATTGCCATGGATGATGCCTACAGCTATCTGGATCAGGTTGAAAATGCTGGCTCTGTCTTTCTGGGGCATTATACTAGTGAGCCAATCGGTGACTACTATGCGGGAGCCAATCACGTTTTACCGACAACCAGCACCAGCCGTTTTTCATCAGCTCTGGGAGTCTATGACTTCATCAAGCGCATCCAGTACACCCAGTACAGCCGTGCTGCTGTAGGTGCGGCTGACAAAGATATTACCAGTCTGGCCTATGCAGAAGGACTGCAGGGACATGCCAAGGCCATCGAAGCCCGCAGACAGGAAAAATAAAAGGAGTTGCCATGAGACAAGCTGAAATCAAGCGTAAAACACAGGAGACCGATATTGAACTGGCTGTCAATCTGGACCAACAGGAGCCGGTAGCTATCGAGACCGGTGTCGGATTCTTTGACCACATGCTGACCCTTTTTGCCCGCCACAGTCGGATTTCTCTGACAGTCAAGGCTGAAAGCGACCTATGGGTGGATAGCCACCATACGGTTGAAGATGTGGGCATCGTATTAGGACAGGCTCTGCGTCAGGCTTTGGGAGACAAGGCTGGTATCAACCGCTACGGCACTAGTTTTGTGCCCATGGATGAAACGCTGGGTATGGCCAGCCTGGACCTATCCGGTCGCTCCTATCTGGTTTTTGAGGCTGATTTTGACAATCCCAAACTTGGGAATTTTGACACCGAGCTGGTAGAGGAATTTTTCCAAGCCCTAGCCTTTAATCTGCAGATGAATCTGCACCTGAAAATCTTTCATGGCAAGAACAGTCACCACAAGGCGGAAAGCCTCTTTAAAGCGACTGGACGAGCTCTACGGGAGGCTATTACGATCAATCCAGATATTCATGGAGTCAACTCCACCAAGGGCTTGCTCTAGCTTGTCCTTCTGAGTGAAAGGAGTTGATGTAGTGATGATGATTGTTATTGATTATGACGCGGGAAATACTGCCAATGTCCTCCGTGCTCTGGCTCAGGTCGGAGTAGCAGCGCGTCTGTCAGCTAATCCGCAGGAAATTTTGGACGCCGATGGTTTAATTTTACCAGGAGTCGGTGCTTTTCCCACTGCCTTGCAAGAGTTGGAAAATCGAGGGCTGGTCTCCGTTATCCAGCAGGCTGTGGCCGATGGCAAGCCTCTCTTGGGGATTTGCTTAGGTATGCAGCTCCTGCTGGAGTCGGGATTGGAGAATGGTCAAAGTTCTGGACTAGGCTTGATTCCCGGTGTTTGTCGCCGGATTCCGGATCAGGCTGGTCTGCCTGTGCCTCACATGGGCTGGAATGATTTACAGGTCCAGCAGTCGTCTGCTTTGACAGCTGATCTTGATGGCCAGTCAGTCTATTTTGTCCATAGCTACTATACAGATGTTCCGGAGGAGTACTTGGATGTGACGGCTGATTACGGGCTCCCTATCCCAGCCATGATTCACCAAGGATCGGTTTTTGGCTGCCAGTTTCACCCAGAGAAGTCAGGTGCTGTAGGCCTCGGTATCCTAGAGAAGTTTAAGGAGTATGTCTATGAAAATACTGCCCGCTATTGATATCAAAGATGGCCAGGCCGTCCGCCTTTTTAAAGGGGATTTTAGCCAGAAGACGGTGGTAAATCCCGATGTCTTGGAGCAAGCCAAAATTTTCAAAAAAGCTGGGGTTACTATGATTCATGTGGTTGACTTGGACGGAGCCTTAGAAGGTCGGGCGGCCAATCGGGATTTGATTGCCCGAATTAAGTCGGAGACTGGTCTAGTTATCCAAGTCGGGGGTGGTATCCGCTGTCTGGAGCAGATTGAAGATTACCTAGCGGTTGGCATTGACCGTGTCATTATTGGCTCTATGGCTGTTAAAAATCCTGCCTTTGTTGAGGCCGCACTAGAGCGCTTTGGAAGCAGCAAAATCGTGATTGGCATTGATGCGAAAGACGGTCTAGTTGCGACTGAGGGCTGGCTGGAAACCAGCAGTCAGGACTATATCAGCCTAGCATTGGCCATGGAAAAGCTCGGCGTTCGACTCTTCGTCTATACAGATGTGGATCGAGATGGGACTCTGACTGGCCCTAATATTCAGCATTATCAAAAATTGCTGGTAGCGCTCAAGGATGCTCAAGTCATTGCCTCTGGCGGCATCCAGTCAGCAGAGGATTTGGAAGAGCTGAAAAAGCTGGGCTTGACTGGTGCCATTGTGGGTAAGGCCTATTACAGTGGACGAATTAGCCTAGAGCAGATCAAGGAAGCAGAAAGGGGCTAGCCATGCTGAAAAAACGAATCATTCCCTGTCTAGATGTCAAGAACGGCCGGGTGGTCAAGGGCATCAACTTTGTCAATCTGACTGATGTGGGCGATCCAGTTGATGCTGCCAAGGCTTACTATGAAGCCGGCTGCGATGAGTTGGTCTTTCTGGACATCACCGCCACCCATGAGGAGCGGGATACGACGGTCGAGATGGTCCGGCGCGTGGCGGAGCAGGTTTTCATTCCCTTTACCGTCGGGGGCGGCATTCGCACGGTTGAGGACATGAAGCGGATGCTCCAAGCTGGGGCGGATAAGGTTGCAGTTAATTCATCAGCACTGACAAATCCTCAGCTTTTGGCTGATTGCGCTGAGAAATTCGGCAGTCAATGTGTGGTGCTGGCCGTGGATGCTAAGAAAGTAGCGGGCGGCAGCTGGCATGTTTATCTGGCTGGTGGCCGTAAGGACAGCGGTCGCGACCTGTTAGACTGGGTCCAAGAAGCTGTCAGTCTTGGAGCGGGGGAAATTCTTCTGACCAGTATGGACAAGGACGGGACCAAGTCTGGTTTTGACTTGCCTATGCTGGAAGCCGTCTCTCAAGTGGTTTCCGTTCCTATCATCGCCTCTGGTGGTGCTGGCTCTAGCCAGCATATCCTAGAAGTTTTTGAAAAGACTGCAGCGACGGGTGCCTTGGCAGCCTCGATTTTCCATTATGGTCAGGTCTCCATCTCAGATACCAAAAAAGCCATGCAGGCCGCTGGATTGGAGGTGCGCATCTAATGACAGAAGTAAAGTTAGATTTTCAAAAGCAAGGCGGTCTCATACCTGCCATTATCCTAGACCACACCAGCAAAGAGGTCCTCATGCTGGCCTATCTCAATGAAGAAGCCTACCAGCTGACTCGCACTAGTGGGCAAATGTGGTACTGGAGCCGGTCACGTCAGGAGCTTTGGCATAAGGGGGCCACCAGCGGCCACTACCAGACTGTCAAAAAAATCACGGCTGACTGCGACCTAGATACCCTGCTGATCGAGGTAGACCAGCTGGGAGCAGCCTGCCACACCGGTGCCAAATCCTGCTTTTTCCATACAATCTGGGATGAACAAGCCAGCAAAACTGACTAAAAGTTCCCTCGGTTTACTTTAGTACTTGGTTAATGCAAATATAAAACTAAGAAGTCAGTATCAAGAAACCGGCCTGCCATTGGAAAGAATTGCTTTTTATAGTAAAATAAGGACAGTAACAAGGAGATACTATGCTAGAAACCCTCTATCAAGAAGCCCTCAAACGCAAAAAAGAGCCCAAGGAAGGCTCCTATACCAGCTATCTCTATGACAAGGGGCTGGACAAGATTCTCAAAAAAGTCGGTGAAGAAGCGACTGAAGTAGTCATTGCGGCCAAAAACGCTGATAAGAACGAGATGGCCAATGAGACAGCTGATCTGCTCTACCATCTGGCGGTCGCTCTCGTTGAGACTGGCGTCAGTCTGGAAGAGGTAGAGGCCGTCCTCCAGGCCCGTCAGGGCAAGCAGAGCCGGATTCATGATCGACCTGAAATCGACCAATACTAAACGGATATAAGATTTGCAGAAAGGCGGCCCAGCATGCGCGACAACCATCTTCATACCTATTTTTCCTATGATTCTGAGGCGGATTTCTGTGACTATCTGGACCATTATGAGGGCGAGATTGTCACTACTGAGCACTATGATTTGTCCAATCCCTACCCTTACGAAGCTGCCTCGCCCCACGATGATGTGCCTGACTATGAGGCCTATTCAGCAAAAATAGCAGAGCTGAACCAGCAGTATGGCAACCGCATCAAAAAGGGCATTGAAATTGGCTATTACGCTCCGCGTAAAGACGATATTCTAGCTTTCCTAGCAGACAAGGATTATGACCTCAAGCTCCTATCGGTTCACCACAATGGCAGTTTTGACTATCTGGAAGATCCGGTCTTGCAGCTGGACAAGATGGAGCTGATTCCCTCCTATCTGATAGAGTTAGAGGAGGCTATTGAGGCTGTGCCAGCAGATGTACTAGCTCACTTTGACTATGGTTTCCGAAAATTTGCGCTTACCGTAGAGGAGTTAAAAACTTTTGAACCAGAGTTGCGACAGCTTTTTCAAAAGATGATTGACCATGGTCTGGCTTTTGAGCTCAACTGCAAGTCCATGTATCTATATGGACACGAGGAACTCTATATCTACGCTCTCTCTCTAGTCAAGGAGCTGGGCGGTCAGCGCTTTTCAGTGGGATCAGACGGCCACAAGCTGGAGCATTTCCGCTTGCAATTTGACCGAGTTGCCAAAATCTTAGCGGAGGCCGGCATAGGCGAGGAGCAGTTGATCTAGAAGGAGAAATCATGGCCGAGATTATGCCCTTAAAATCAGAGGAAATCCCACTCTTAGAGGAATTTCTTTACCAAGCTATTTTTATTCCCCAAGGTCTAGCGCCGCTTTCTAGAAGCATCCTGAAAGAACCAGATTTAGAGATGTATATCAAGGACTTTGGCAAGCAGCCAGATGATTGGGCTTTAGTTGCAGAAGTGGACGACCGGTTGGTCGGAGCCGTTTGGATTCGCATCATGAAAGATTACAGTTATTATGACGACCAGACGCCCTCTCTGTCCATTTCATTCCTGCCTGACTTCAGAAGCCAAGGACTAGGCCAGCAGTTGATGATGGCCATGCTGGACTTGCTCAAGGCCAAAGGCTACCCAAGTGTCTCCCTCTCCGTTTCCAAAGACAATCCCGCACATCGCTTTTATCAAAGACTGGGCTTTGTCACGGTTGAAGAAAGGGAAGATGATTATTTGATGCTGTGCCGATTATAGCAAGAAGAAAGACCACCCAAACGAGCGGTCTTTTCGTATTATTGTGTCTGCTAGAAGGAGCCTCCTCCTCCTCCGCCCCCACCACCCGAGAAACCACCTGAAATACCAGATGACAAGCTGAAGTAGCTACTTGAGCTGGGAGGATTCAATGAAATATCAACATTGCTAAAGACTGTGGCAAAACCTGTAGATATATTACTGAAGAAGAAACTTTCAAGATTTGTTTCTTCTAATTGAATGTCTCTTCCTTTTAATGTTTGACTGACTTTTTCCGCATAGCCAAAAAGAGTCGCATATACTAGAATTCGATTCCAGAGGATGATTCCCTCTACCTCAGTTTGACTAAGATGAGCAATATCGCGCAGCATATTGGAGAAGCTCTGCCATTCAATTACTTCTTCTCTAAATTCCTTTTTTAGGTATCTATCTGCCATTCGATTCAATTTTATTTGAGCTGCTTTCCCAAGGAACCACGCGACAAATAGAAGCAAAGGATAAATATAGGAATATGAGTAATCAAACTGTCCGGTAGTAAAAGGATTATAAAAAAGAGAACCTAAAGAGAGAATAATAATACCAATGTAATAGGAAATATAAGCTAATGAAACAGGTCTTTCTTCTTTTTTGCTTATTTTACGGTATCGTATAGGGAGATTTAAATCGACTCTTTCTTGACGGACATAGTTCGCAACAGTACGTAGAGCCTCTTGAAATTTCTTTCGTGTAGAAGACTTGGAGCTTTGTTGGTAATCTGGGAACATCGTATCGGGAGTAACTTTATCCTTATCGCCAAAGACCATTTCCAACAGTTTTATCTCGTAGCGGCTTAGGTTATCTAAGTGAACAATTTCCAGTTTCTCTCCTGATCTTCCAATGCGAAATTTTATATTTCCTCTGTCAATCAGATCCATTAAAGTAGCCTGTACTAAACTAGAAAAGCTAGGAGTTCCTGTTTTTCTAGTATGAGCAAGAGATTTTTCAATTGATATATTATAGATATTGTATGCAAGTTGCAGAGGAGTAAGATTCTGAGGCGGTTCATAGAGTCGCGTATTTTTAGGAAGCTTGTTTAGATAATAAAATCTTAGTAAATAGTAAAGAAAGCAAGCCAGACTTATAATCAGAAACGAGATAGCAATGCCTGGACCTAGGACATAAATTATAAAGCTATGTTGCTTCTGTTTTTCTTCAATTTCTTTTTCCTTCTCTTCAAATTGCTTGCGGTGGGTTGAAGGGATAATACTGGCAGTATCAATATCTGTAAATATACTCTTGTCCCAAGCGCCGTGCAATTCAAGTTTTGTTCCTTTTGTGAGATTATTTGATCTAACCGTCAGAATCTGATTTAATTTTTCTACCTTTGGTTGGTTTTTATTGAAGCCTATATGGGCGAAAAGCTGAGCACTAGTATCGAAACGATCCGTAGAAACAGAAAAATATAATCGTCGAATATCCGCATCCCAATCAGAAATAGGTATCCAGTTCAGCTCAGCTATATCTTGATACACCCAAAGCATATTTCGTAATTTCCAAGTTATAGTGATAATGACTTGATCACCAGATTTACCAGAATTATAGATTGTAATCTTTTTTCCATCTTTTACAGCCTCTTCTTTTATCTCTTGCGGGGACTTTTTCTGTCCATTGGTGATAATATCTATCTTAGGATTGTCTTCGATTTGAAAGCCTTTAGGCATCTTGCCAGCCTGGCCCAGCGTGATATATTGACCGTTATAGGAACTGTCGTATTCAAAAGTTACTTCCTCTGTAAAAGTGGCTGTATTATCGCTATGCAGCTCTAGCTGTCCTACGTAGGATGTAATCCTGCTCTCGACATCGTCAGCCAATATGTGACGAGGAACAAAGATGCAAAGTAATGAAGTAAGAAGTGCTAGACTAAGCAGAAGTCTGTACAATCTGTAGGTGTTTTTCATAAATCTTCCTTTCGCTAATGCCTTATTATAACACGTTTCTAAAGCTCTGTCTTAATTTGTTTTCAGTAACCAATGACTTCTACAAATGCTTTATCATATTATTTGTAAGTTTTCTTGCCAAGTGGTAAAATAAAGCCGAAATAAAATATGTTCTCCTAGAGCAATCTAATCGATTAGCAATAATTAATTTGACTGTTCTTCGTAGTCATATAAAGGAGTTGATTTTATGGCTAATACTAGGCGAGCAGTGGTGGCGCTGAGCTTGGGTGTTTTGTTATTGCTAGCAATGGGAATTCTACTGCAGGTTCATTTTTGGAGAATAATCATTTTGCTAGGTCTATTCTTTTTTGCGGAAGTATTTATCATCTGGTACTCGGGAAGTAAGTTTAAGCCGCAGATTAATGGCAGGCAAAGCCTTGAACTCTTCTGGCTTTATATCAAACGCTTGAAAATTCTTTATATCATAATTATGTGTGTCGCGATTCCTTTCGTTTCCTTGTCTTCCAAGCCTGCTTTAGATTTGTTTTTTGTGTTTGAGTTGTTAGTATTCTTGCTCTTAAGCAATTATATCTTTAGCTCTTATGGCATTCAACCGCCCAAGAAAGAAAGAGCTTTTAAAGTCTAATAGCT
This sequence comes from Streptococcus sanguinis, assembly GCF_003943655.1. Lineage (GTDB taxonomy): Bacteria > Bacillota > Bacilli > Lactobacillales > Streptococcaceae > Streptococcus > Streptococcus sanguinis_F. The sequence continues at coordinate 44,022 of NZ_RJMM01000006.1, read as the reverse complement.
TTGTTTGCAGCAGTTGATTTGACTGCTGTTTTTCAAAAAAGAAAAAACCTGGATTTTTCCAGGCTTTTTAGTGAAATGTGCAGGCTTAGTGTGCTACACGTTTGCGAGCTGCTTTTTTACGGTTTTCTTCGATGAAAGCCGCTTTTTGTTCTTCAGGTTCGATGACTTTTTTCTTGACTGCATATACTGCGCCTGCCACAGCAGCAACTGTAGCTGCAACTCCTGTAAGAACGCCTTTTCCAAATCCTTTAGCCATGTGATTTCTCCTTTTCTGAACTTTTATTATTTATGTTATAATTAATAGTAACGAAAAATCAAAATTTTTTCAAGGAAAAAAGATGAAAACCAAGATAATTGTGATAGTGGGGCCTACGGCAGTTGGAAAAACAGCTCTGAGTATTGAGGTAGCCAAGCGCTTCAATGGTCAAATCATCAGTGGTGACAGCCAGCAGGTCTATCGTGGCTTAGATATTGGTACAGCTAAGATTCGTCCTGAAGAGCAGGAGGGTGTTCTCCATCATCTGCTGGATGTGAGGGAGGTTGGAGAAAGCTACTCGGCCTATGATTTTGTGACTGAGGCGGCTCAGGCTATTCGTGAGATTGCGGCTCAAGGTCAGCTTCCCATCATTTGCGGTGGCACAGGGCTCTATATCCAGAGCTTACTCGAGGGCTACCATCTGGGTGGTTCCGTCCCTCACGAGGAGATTCTGGCCTATCGGGCGCAGCTGGATAGTTGGTCAGATGAAGCTTTGTTTGGAAAAATAGCAGAGCTAGGTATCGAGATTCCTCAGATAAATCGACGCAGGGCTATGAGGGCGCTGGAGATTGCCCATCTGGGTGGTCAACTAGAAAACAATCTTCCAGATTATGAAGCCCTGCTGATTTGCCTAGATGATGAGCGACAAAAACTTTATGAGCGAATCAATCAGAGGATTGATCTGATGCTAGAAGCGGGACTTTTAGAAGAAGCCCGTTGGCTTTATGAACAAGCTCCGACCAGTCAAGCCAGCAAAGGAATCGGCTACAAGGAACTTTTCCCCTACTTTGAAGGTCTGATAAGTCTTGAAGAGGCCGTGGACAAGCTCAAGCAGAATACCCGCCGTTTTGCCAAGCGCCAGCTGACTTGGTTTCGCAACCGGATGTCTGTAACCTTTTATCAGGTGGAAAATCCAGACTATAAAAATCAGGTCATGGAAGACATCAAGAATTTTTTGGACAAGTAGCTGGCTGACCAGGTCTTAGTAAGGATATGAGATGATAGAAACAGAGAAAAAAACAGAGCGTGTCTTTTTGGTCGGTGTGGAACTGGCAGACACGGAGAATTTTGACCTATCCATGGAGGAACTGCAAAGTTTAGCTAAGACGGCAGGGGCTGAAGTAGTCGGCTCCTATAGCCAGAAGCGGGAAAAGTATGACAGCAAGACCTTTGTCGGTTCTGGTAAGTTAGAAGAAATCCGACAGATGGTTGATGCCGAAGAGATTTCGACCGTTATTGTCAATAACCGTCTGACACCCCGCCAAAATGTCAATCTGGAGGAAAGCTTGGGCGTTAAGGTCATTGACCGTATGCAGCTGATTTTGGATATTTTTGCCATGAGAGCTAGGAGTCATGAGGGCAAGCTGCAAGTTCATCTGGCCCAGCTCAAGTACCTGCTGCCTCGCTTGGTTGGCCAGGGAATTATGCTCAGCCGTCAGGCAGGTGGCATTGGCTCCCGCGGTCCTGGTGAAAGCCAGCTGGAGCTCAATCGACGCAGTGTCCGCAATCAGATTCATGATATTGAGCGCCAGCTCAAGGCAGTGGAGAAAAATCGGGCAACCGTTCGTGAAAAACGGCTGGAATCCACTATTTTCAAAATCGGCCTCATCGGCTATACCAATGCTGGAAAGTCTACGATCATGAACTGCTTGACCAGCAAGAGCCAGTATGAGGCCGACGAACTTTTTGCGACGCTAGATGCCACGACTAAGAACATCAACCTCAGTGGTCAGCTCAATGTCACTCTGACAGACACAGTTGGCTTCATTCAGGATTTGCCGACAGAGCTGGTATCCAGCTTTAAATCCACACTAGAAGAGAGTAAAAATGTCGATTTGCTGGTCCATGTTATTGACGCCAGCGACCCTCATCATGAGGAGCATGAAAAGACCGTACTCGACATCATGAAAGAGCTGGACATGCTGGATATTCCCCGGCTGACTCTCTATAACAAAGCAGACAAGGCGGAGTATTTCACTCCGACCCTAACTCCTTATTCTTTAATTTCGGCTAAGGCGGACAATAGCAGAGCTATTTTGCAGCAAGTCCTACTGGAGCGGATGAAAGAGATTTTCCTGCCTTTTACCATCAAAGTAGCGCCGGCTAAAGCTTACAAGATTCATGATTTAGAGAAAGTCGCGATTATGGGAAATCGAGAATACATAGACGATGTCGAAGTCATTTCAGGCTGGATTGCCGAGAAAAACAAATGGAAACTGGAAGAATTTTATGACTGATTATATTGACTTGGCCCTGAAATACGGCGGTTTTACTAGCCTAGACAGGGTCTACTTAGAGCAAGTATTGGCTGGACTGACAAAGGAGCAGAAGCGTAGCTTCATCACTCCTCCGCCCAGCGTTATCAATGCTTACTTTGCTGAGCTTTATCAAAAGAAAAGTCCGGAAGCCGCAACAGCCTATTTTCTAGAAATTACTCAGGCGCTGGACTTGTGGAATACGGAGCCTAGCTTTGTAGAAAATAAACCTTTTGTACGGCTTAATCTTTCTGGCAAGTCCTATGGATTTTGCTATGAGAGCGAGGAAGTCGGCTTGGTCTTCCCTGAAAAGCCAGAGCCGGTATCAGCTGACTTGCTCTTTGAAATCGCCCAAGTCTTTCCACAGTACTTGGTTTACGAAGAAGCTGGGAGAATAAAAATGGTACCTCTCAATGCTGAGTCTCAAGTCGTTAATAGTCAGGAGTTGACTGCTTTGACCGATTGGCAGCAGCTAGCTGATGGCAGCCAGAGAGTTCTGGGCTACAATCAAGATGAAGTCAGTCAGCTGGCTCAGTCCTATTCTGGCAGGAAATACTATCACTCGCAGAATCGCTCTGCTATGATTTATATCATTTAGAAAGAAAAACATGCAATTACAATTTTTAGGAACCGGAGCCGGTCAGCCATCCAAAGCTCGCAATGTGTCCAGCCTTGTCCTCAAGCTGTTAGAGGAGATCAATGAGGTCTGGATGTTTGACTGTGGTGAGGGGACCCAGCACCAGATCTTGGAGACGACAATTAAACCGCGCAAAATCAGCAAGATTTTTATCACGCATCTGCATGGCGACCATATTTTTGGCTTGCCGGGTTTTCTGTCCAGTCGTTCTTTTCAGGCTAATGAAGAGCAGACTGACTTGGAAATTTATGGTCCCAAAGGCATTAAAAACTTTGTCCTGTCTAGCCTGCGCGTGTCTGGCTCTCGTCTGCCTTATCGGATTGATTTTCATGAGTTTGATGAAAACAGTCTGGGCAAGATTCTTGAAACGGACAAGTTCACAGTTTATGCGGATAAGCTGGATCACACAATTTTCTGTGTGGGTTATCGGGTGATGCAGAAAGATTTGGAAGGAACGCTGGATGCAGACAAGCTAAGAGAGGCGGGCGTACCTTTTGGTCCTCTCTTTGGTAAGGTCAAGAACGGTCAGGATATCGTCCTAGAAGATGGGACCAAAATTATTGCAGCAGACTATATCTCAGCTCCTCGTCCAGGCAAGACCATTGCTATTCTGGGTGATACTCGGAAGACTGCTGCCAGCGTCCGTCTGGCAGTGGCAGCAGATGTGTTGGTCCATGAAGCGACCTATGGCAAGGGAGACGAAAAATTGGCCCGCAATCACGGTCATTCTACCAATATGCAAGCCGCAGAAGTAGCCAAGGAAGCAGGTGCCAAGCGCCTTCTCCTCAACCATATCAGTGCTCGCTTTCTAGCCAAGGACATCAGCCAAATGCGTCGCGATGCCAGTGCTGTCTTTGAAAAGGTCCATGTGGTCAAGGACTTGGAAGAGGTTGAGATATGAGAACCATCATCATCACAGGGGCTAGCGGTGGGCTAGCTCAGGAAATGGTTAAGCTCTTGCCCCATGACCGACTGATTTTGGTCGGACGGAGCAAGGCTAAGCTGGAAAAACTATATGGAGAAAGGGAAATTCTTGACTTAGTGGAGCTGGATATCACAGATAGCTCAGCTTTGGAAAGATTTGCTGAGCGGATTGACAGCCAGTACGGTCGTGTTGATGTCCTGGTCAATAACGCTGGCTATGGGATTTTTGAGGAATTTGACAAAATCAGCTCCAGTGATATTGAGGCCATGTTTGAAGTCAATACCTTTGCCCTGATGAATCTGTCCCGGCTCTTTGGAGCTCGCATGAAGCAGGCAGGTCAAGGACACATCGTCAATATCGTTAGTATGGCCGGCCTCATTGCCAGTAGCAAGTCCAGTCTTTACTCAGCGACTAAGTTTGCGGCGATTGGCTTTTCTAATGCCCTGCGTTTGGAACTCCTGCCTTTTGGGGTCTATGTCACGACGGTTAATCCAGGTCCTATCAAAACAGCCTTTTTCGATCAGGCAGATCCTGATGGTTCCTATGTAAAAGCAGTCGACAAGTATATCCTTGAGCCTGATTTTGTAGCGAGCAAAATTGTCAGTTCCTTTGGTAAAAATAAGCGGGAAATGAATCTACCAGGGATTCTCAATCTAGCTCACAAGCTTTATACCCTTTTTCCAAGAATTGCCGACAAGATGGCAGCCAATATGTTTAACTATAAGTGAGGTTTTATGCCAGCTAATCTACAAGCCTACAAAGCTCATCTGCAGGCGCCTTGGGGCAAGCTTCAGTATGATATTGTTTTTGCCTTTCTAGAGTCACTTAAGGGCCAGAAAATTCTTGATTTCGGCAGCGGTTTTGGGATTGTGGCTGATTTTCTAGCGGAAAAGAACCAAGTGACCGCCATCGAGCCAAGCCCAGAAATGATTGCTGAGCGCAAGCAGGACTTTTCCTATGAGCAATTGCAAGGCAGCTTGGGCTTTCTGCAAAATCTGCCGGACCAGTCTTTTGATGTCATCATCTGTCATAATGTCTTAGAGTATGTATCTGACCCTGCTCTTTATTTAGCAGAATTTTCCCGCCTCTTAAAAAAGGACGGCAAAATTTCTCTGGTCAAGCATCACGAGGTTGGGCGCATTATGCATACAGTGGTTTTTGAAAATGACATAGAAAAAGCCCAGCAACTGTTGGCGGGACAGGAATATCAAACCCACAGCATGGGAGCTGCTAAGGTCTATCAGATTCAGGAAGTGATTTCAGGTCTGCCTTTAGAAGTTGAGGATTATCAAGGGATACGGATTTTTTACGGGCTGCAATCCAATGACTACAAAATTGCCCCTGATTGGGCTGAAAAGATGCTTAAGATGGAGTTAGCAGTCTGTAACCAATCTCCTTATCGAGACATCGCTGCCTTTCAGCATGTTTGGCTAGCCAAGTCCTAGGTCAAAGGGAAAAAGTGCTCATTTACATCTTAAACAAACCTCGTAAGGAGAAAGCTTGATGCAAAAGAGAGAAGTCATAGGGCCAGGGCAGCCAGTCAATTATGCCTTGCTCAGCCTTTTTCAATATATTGCTTCTATTTTGGTAATTTTGGTCCATTGCCAGAGGCTTTTTGAACATGAAGCCCTGCATTTTGTTCAAAAGAGTATGTTTGGTCGCATGGCGGTTCCTTTCTTTTTAATTTCTTCAGCCTATTTTTTCCGATTACGCTGGAAGCGAGAACACGGTTCTACGAAACTGACTCTGTATATTAAAGGCATTTTAAAGGTTTATGGCTTTTGGAGCTTGGTCTATCTCCCCTATGCTTTGACTTACTTCCAATCTCTGCACTTGCCTCTCTACCTAGCTCCGCTGGCTATTCTAGCAGCGCTCTTCTACATCGGAATGAGCTACCAGCTCTGGTATATTCCTGCCTTTCTCTTAGGTTTGCTGCTGGTCCATTTCTTGTATAGGAAATTGGGTCCAAAGAAAACATTTGCTCTTTTGTTAATTCTCTACGCCTTAGGTGCTATTGAGACTTATCACGCCTATCTGGCGCCTAATCTGCTGACAGACTGGTACGATGCCTATGCCAAGCTCTTTTTCACTAGCAGGAATGGCCTCTTCTATACGCCCATTTTTATCTATTTAGGCTACTTTCTAGCTGATTACGGGCAGATAGCCTTATTTCAGAAAAAACGCTGGCTTTCTCTTCTGTTGGTAAGTCTTTTCCTAGCAGGTGAAGGAGTGCTGGTTTATATCAGGCAGGGATTAGATAAAAACTTTTTCTTTGCTCTCATTCCCTTTACACTTTTCTTATTTAACTGGCTACTAAACGCAGAGTGGAAGCGCGAAAAAAACTGGCGACATTTAAAAGATCTAAGTATCCTTTATTTCTTCCTCCATCCTATCTTTATTGAGTTATCTTTCTTTCTGCTCAAATCCCAGCAGTTGACCAAGTGGGAAAATGGCCGTTGGGCCTTCCTTCTGACGATTATCCTGACCCATCTGACTTCAGAGTTGGTGATTCGATGGCGAGGAAAGAAAATCATATAGAGCGTTAAGAACAACTATCAATTTTAAATAGAATTAGCTATAAAAACATTTCAAAGGAGTTCCACATGCTTGAACGTCTACAACAGCAGCTGGCTTTTACCAATGAGCTGGAAAAACTGAAAGCCACTCATCGCAACAATCGAACCTTGGACGCTTATCGTTTTGAAAATTCTGCTGAGCATAGTTGGCAGGGGGCGCTCATGGCGCTCGTCTTTCGAGAATATATTCCTGAAGAGGTCAATCTAGAAAAGGTCATGTCTATGTTATTGATTCATGATTTGGGCGAAATATATGCTGGCGATACCTTTATCTTTGACGACGTGGGCAAGAGCGATTCTTACGATAGAGAGCTGGACTCCTTGAAAATCAGTTTAGACAAGCTGCCGTTAGATCAGCAGGATTCCTTTTTAGAGCTTTGGCAGGAGTTTGAGACAGGCATTAGCATAGAGGCTAAATATGCCCGAGTGCTGGATGCTCTGGTTCCCCTGCTCAATCACTTGGAAGTTGCTCAGCCTCATGATAACCCTCATGGCCTGACCAAGTCGCAGGTTATTGCGAAAAAATCCTTTATCAAAGAAACCTCTGAAACTCTTTGGGAATTGGCTCAGGAAGTTATTGACCAAAGCGTTGCTAAGGGTCTTTACCTAGATGAGTGAGACTGAGGGCCTTGCTCGTAGATAGAAAGTTTGAGACTGGTTGAACCAGTCTTTTCATGTTATAATATTCAGACAAGATTGAACGGAGAAAGTGTTTCACTCATCATGATTAGCTCAAAATACGACTGGCAGTTTGCCACTAATTTTATAGACGAAAAATTTTTAAAAAAGGCTAAGAAAGCTGGATTAGAACCTGCCGCTGCCAGTCTTCTTTACCAAAGAGGTATGCAGACTGAAGAGGCTTTACAGGAATTTTTGGAGCCTAGTTTAGACCAGCTTCACGATCCTTATGACCTGCATGATATGGATCGGGCAGTGGAGCGCATTCGCACAGCCATTGAGAATTACGAACAAATTTTGATCTACGGTGATTATGATGCTGATGGGATGACCTCGGCATCTATTGTCAAGGAAGCCTTGGAGCAGCTGGGGGCGGAGTGTCAGGTCTATCTGCCCAATCGCTTTACGGACGGCTATGGTCCTAATAGCAGTGTTTACAAATATTTTATTGAAAATCAAGGCATCTCGCTCATTATTACAGTGGATAATGGAGTGGCTGGCCTTGAAGCTATCGAGCTGGCCCAGTCTCTCGGCGTGGATGTCATCGTGACGGATCACCACTCCATGCCTGAGGAGCTGCCAAATGCCTATGCGATTGTCCATCCGGAACATAGCGGAGCGGATTACCCTTTCAAGCATCTGGCTGGCTGTGGAGTGGCTTTTAAGCTGGCAACAGCCTTGCTGGAAGAAGTCCAAGTCGAACTTTTGGACTTAGTTGCTATCGGTACCATTGCCGATATGGTCAGTCTGACGGGGGAAAATCGGATTCTAGTCAAATATGGTCTCTCTGTTCTCAAAAATACCCAGCGAGTAGGACTTCAGGAACTCTTCAAAATTGCAGGCATTCAGCCTGATGAGATTGATGAAGAAACGGTTGGTTTCCAGCTTGCCCCCAGACTCAATGCACTGGGACGGCTGGATGATCCCAATCCAGCAGTTGAGCTTTTGACTGGCTTTGATGACGAAGAAGCTCGTGACATTGCGCTTATGATCAACCAAAAAAATGACGAACGCAAAGAAATCGTCCAGCAGATTTATGAAGAAGCACAAACCATGCTGGACCCTAAGAGACCAGTGCAGGTGCTGGCCAAGGAAGGCTGGAATCCCGGTGTGCTAGGGATTGTCGCTGGGCGCTTGCTGGAAGAGTTGCACCAGCCAGTTATAGTGCTCAATATTGAGGATGGTATCGCTAAGGGTAGCGCCCGCAGTATTGAAGCGGTCGATATTTTTGAGGCCTTGGACAGCCATCGTGATCTCTTTGTAGCCTTTGGTGGGCACGCTGGAGCAGCTGGAATGACTCTCGAAGCAGACAAGCTGGCGGAGCTTGCTGATATCTTGACAGAGTATATCTTAGACAATGATTTGGATTTGACTGGCAAAACAGCCCTGTATTTAGATGAGGAGCTGCACCTGCCAGAACTAACCCTCGATACACTCAAAAGCTTTGAAAAACTGGCGCCTTTTGGTATGGATAATAAGAAGCCGCTTTTTTACCTCAAGGACTTTAAAGTGGACAATGCACGGACTATGGGGGCTGGCAATAGCCATCTCAAGCTGAAAATTTCTCAGCAAGATGCATCTTTTGAAGTAGTAGCTTTTGGGCAAGGAAGCCTGGCGACAGAGTTTGCCCAGACAAAGAATCTGGAGCTGGCGGTCAGCCTCTCTGTCAATAAATGGAATGGACAGACCAGTCTCCAGCTCATGCTGGTAGATGCCCGTGTGGACGGCGTTCAGCTTTTCAATATCCGCAGCAAAAATGCGACGCTGCCTGACAAGGTTCCAGTCTTGCGTTTCACAGAGGAATTGCCGGATTTGGCAAATAGCAGAGCGGTTGTGGTTTATGACCTTCCCGATGATTTGCAGGACTTGAAGAAGATTCTTCAATCTCAGGATTTCGAAGCGATTTACTTTAAGAATGAGATTGCCAAGCCATACTATCTGACAGGTTATGGTACCCGTGAGCAGTTTGCCAAACTATATAAGACAATCTATCAGTTCCCCGAGTTTGACGTTCGCTATAAGCTCAAGGACCTAGCAGTTTATCTGAAAATTGATCCTATTCTCTTGGTCAAAATGATTCAGATTTTTGAAGAGCTGGGCTTTGTCAGCATCACAGAAGGCGTCATGACGGTCAATAAGGAAGCTGAAAAGAAAGAAATTGACAGTAGTCATATTTACCAAGACCTCAAGCGCATGGTCAAAGAACAAGAACTCATGGCTCTGGGCACCGTGCAGGAGATTTATGATTATTTGATGGAGAGATGAGATGGTACCAGACTAAGCCTAAGTCTTGCAAAGGAGAACATTTTAGATGAATGAAATTATCCTGAGCGTCAAAACTGAATTTTTTCTCTCTGTTCGATAGATTTGAAATCATCTCATCTTCTATGAAACAATCTAATCCTTTCCACTTGATGGAAAGGATTTTAACTTTCGTGAGATTTACCTTAAATGAATGTGAAATTGGCTTTTCTATGTAAATAATAGATAGGCTTAAAAAGTAAGTTTTTCTGTTACCATTTGGATGAAAAAGTGATATAATAGAGAGTAAAAAATTTTTTTGAAAGAAAGTATATCATGAATTTAAAAGACTACATTGCAACAATCGAAAATTATCCAAAGGAAGGCGTGACATTCCGTGATATCAGCCCATTGATGGCTGACGGAAATGCATATAGCTACGCTGTTCGTGAGATTGTTCAGTATGCGACAGATAAGAAGATTGACATGATTGTTGGACCGGAAGCTCGTGGCTTTATCGTGGGCTGTCCAGTTGCCTTTGAGTTAGGAATCGGCTTTGCTCCAGTCCGCAAGCCTGGCAAGCTTCCTCGTGAAGTTATCTCAGCCGACTATGAAAAAGAGTATGGTATAGATACCCTGACTATGCATGCGGATGCTATCAAGCCAGGTCAGCGCGTTCTGATTGTCGATGATCTTCTTGCGACTGGTGGAACAGTGAAGGCAACGATTGAGATGATTGAGCGTCTTGGCGGTGTAGTGGCTGGCTGCGCCTTTCTTATTGAGCTTGATGAACTCAAGGGTCGCGAAGTTATCGGCGATTACGACTACAAGGTTCTGATGCACTATTAATACATAGTTTCTAGCTATATCTAGTTAGAGAAAAAGTATAATTGAAAACTATATCTCCTTTCAGTATAATGAAAGTACATTGGATAAACAAAGAATAGGCTGGATAAGTATTTCTAAGCCTTTCTAACGATTGAAGGAGATATTTTCATGCCAATTAAGATTGATAAGAAACTGCCAGCTGTTGACATTTTAAGTTCTGAGAATATCTTTGTCATGGATGACGATAGGGCGGACCATCAGGATATCCGCCCTCTGAATATTTTGGTACTCAACCTCATGCCTCAGAAAATGGTGACAGAGACTCAGATACTGCGCCATTTGGCTAATACCCCGCTGCAGTTGACTATTGACTTCCTCTACATGAAATCTCATCAGTCTAAAACGACACGTGCAGAGCATATGGAGACTTTCTATAAGACTTTTGATGAGGTTAAAAATCGCTATTTTGATGGCTTGATTATCACTGGTGCACCGGTAGAGCATCTGCCTTTTGAAGCGGTGGACTACTGGGAAGAATTCCAGCAGGTGATTGAATGGTCTAAGACCCATGTCTTTTCGACTCTGCATATCTGTTGGGGAGCTCAGGCTGGACTTTACGCTCGCTACGGCGTTGACAAGCACCAGATGACGCGCAAATTATCGGGTGTTTATAGCCAGTCAGCTGACAGCAGCAATCTGCTTTTTCGTGGCTTTGACGATGAGTTTTATGCGCCGCATTCCCGTCATACTGAAGTTCTGAAGGAAGATATTGTCAATCTGACTAATCTGGAAATTCTCTCGTATGGAGAGGATACGGGTCTCTCTGTGCTGGCTAGCCGAGACTTGCGAGAGGTGTATAGCTTCGGTCACATGGAATACGACCGCGATACTCTATCCAAGGAGTATTTCCGCGACTTGAAGGCAGGGAAGAATCCACACATTCCAGAGAATTATTTTAAAAACGATGATGTCCATACGACACCGGCCTTGTGCTGGAGTTCGGCCGCTGCACTCTTTTTCAGCAATTGGGTCAATTATGCTGTCTATCAGGAGACGCCTTTTGACTGGGAAAGTCCTGAAAATGATGTATCGTTTTTTGCTTATCTATAAGAGGTGACATGACTTATTTATCAGCTTTTAAATCGGGCAATCTAGTAATCCCGAGCGCTCTTCTTTTACATTTTAAGGACATCTTTGATTCCAGCGATGATTTTTTGGTCTGGCAGTTTTTCTATCTGCAAAATACGACTTCCTTGGAAGAGCTGGCGCCTAGTCAGATTGCGGAGCATATTGGCAAGACCCTGTCAGAAGTCAATCGCTCTATGTCCCATTTGACGGAGAAAGGTCTCTTGCAGTATAAGACCATTGAGCTGAATGGAGAGACAGAGGTTATCTTTGATGCTTCACCGGCTTTGGAAAAGCTGGATGAACTGCTGGCAGCCAAAAGTGGTCATCAGACTGTGGCAAAGGCACCTCAGAATGTCTTGAAAGATTTGGTTGAGACCTTTCAGCAGGAGTTGGGCCGTCTCCTGACACCCTTTGAAATTGAGGACTTGACCAAGACTGTTCAAGACGACAAAACCAATCCTGACTTGGTCAAGGCTGCCCTTCGTGAGGCTGTGTTTAATGGCAAGGCCAACTGGAAGTATATTCAGGCTATCTTGCGCAATTGGCGTAAAGAAGGTATCACCACACTTGCTCAGGTAGAAGCCAAGCGGGAAGAACGTGAAGCAGCTAATCCTCAAAATGTGACAGTTTCAGATGATTTCCTCAATGCCATGAATTTATGGAAGGACTGACTTTATTAGATTTACAGTGGCCTGTTAGATACGACAGGCCCTTGGTTTTATAAAAAAGGAGAAAAGTATGACCTATCAATTGCCAAAAGTCTGGTCTGCTGCGGATAGCGAACAAGGAAAATTTTCAGGTATCAATCAGCCTACTGCTGGCGCGCGCTTTGAGCAGAAGCTTCCTGTCGGTAAAGAGCCTTTTCAGCTTTATTCACTTGGGACTCCTAATGGGGTCAAGGTGACGATTATGCTAGAGGAACTACTTGCAGCAGGTGTGACAGAGGCTGCCTATGACCTCTATAAGATCAGCATCATGGACGGCGACCAATTTGGCTCAGATTTTGTGAAAATCAATCCCAACTCTAAGATTCCGGCCTTGTTGGATCAGTCAGCTGATAAGCCGATTCCTGTCTTTGAGTCGGCGAATATCCTGCTTTATCTGGCAGAGAAGTTTGAAAAGCTTATTCCGTCAGATTTGGCTGGTCGGACTGAGGTGCTCAACTGGCTCTTCTGGCAGACAGGAGCGGCTCCTTTCTTGGGGGGCGGATTTGGTCATTTCTTTAACTATGCTCCCGAAAAGCTAGAATATCCCATCAACCGCTTTACCATGGAGGCCAAGCGACAGCTGGATTTGTTGGATAAAGAATTAGCCAAGAGATCTTATATTGCAGGAGATGACTACAGTATTGCTGATATTGCTATCTGGTCTTGGTATGGTCAGTTGGTGCAGGATAAGCTTTACCCAGGCGCAGCTGAGTTCTTGGATGCCACCTCCTATAAACATTTATCTGCTTGGGCGGAGAAGATTGCAGCTCGTCCGGCAGTTCAGCGCGGTTTAGCTGCCGAGTATCAGAAAATCAAATAAAAAGTGATGGGTAGAACACCCCATCATCAAGTGGCGAGACAAAATCAGTTTATCAACAGGCTGATTTTGTCTCCGCTGCTTTTTTTATACCCTTAAAAATGATATACTGAATAGAAGAATGTTTAGAAAAGAGTGAGCAATGCAAAAAAAGACTATTTCCCAACGCTTGGAGCGAGTAGCTGCTTTTGTGCCGGAGGGGGCAAAGTTGCTGGATGTTGGCAGCGATCACGCCTATCTGCCTATTTACCTGATTCAGCAAGGACGGATTGAGAAGGCTCTGGCCGGAGAAGTGGTGGAAGGGCCTTTTCGGTCTGCCCAGAAAAATGTGGCAGAGCATGGGCTGACGGAGCAGATTGAAGTTCGTTTGGCCAATGGTCTGGCAGCTTTGGAAGCGGGAGATCAGATTGACACCATCGTTATCGCTGGCATGGGTGGTCGCTTGATTTCAGAGATTTTGGAAAATAGCAGAGCTAAGCTTGGGTCTATTTCCCGCTTGATTTTGCAGCCCAATAACCGAGAGGATGAGCTCCGCAGCTGGCTGCTATCTAACGGCTTTCGCTTGCTGGCTGAGGATGTCTTAGAAGAGGCGGGGAAGTTTTATGAAATTCTAGTGGCTGAAGCAGGCCAGCAAACTTTGACAGAGCCAGAAAAGCGCTTTGGACCTTTTCTGATGAAGCAACAGTCACCTGCTTTTCAGTTAAGGTGGCAAAAAGAACTGAAGAAACTTGAAGGAGCTCTAGCCCATATCCCAGAAAAGAATGAGCTAGAACGCTCTGCTATGTCCCAAAAAATCGAAAGTATCAAGGAGGTGCTCCATGTTAGCAAGTGAAATCATTGCCCGTTATGAAGCCTATTGCCCGCAAGAACTGTCCATGGAGGGCGACATTTCAGGCCTGCAAATCGGAACTTTGGATAAGGAAGTGGACAAGGTTCTAGTGGCACTGGATATTCGTGAGCAGACAGTGGCGGAGGCTATTGAGGCAGGTGCTGGACTGATTATTGTTAAGCATGCGCCTATTTTTCGCCCGCTCAAGGACCTAGTGGCTGATAAGGCTCAAAATCGGATGATTTTAGACCTTATCAAGCATGATATTGCTGTATATGTTAGCCATACCAATATTGATGTCGTGGAGGACGGACTTAATGACTGGTTCTGCCAGCTATTGGATATTGAGGAGACAAGTTTTCTCAGTCAAACGAGTCCAGAACGTGGTATTGGCCGCGTGGGGAGGATTGCTCCTCAAACCTTTGGGGACTTTGCGGCTAAGGTCAAGGCAAGTTTTGGACTAGATAGTTTGCGTCTGGTTACTTATGAAGAAGCGGATCTCGAACGCGTGATTGAGCGTGTGGCTATTTGTGGGGGCAGCGGTCAGTCCTTTTATCTGGAGGCCATTGCCAAGGGAGCGCAGGTCTACATTACAGGTGATATTTACTATCATACAGGTCAGGAGATGCTTACAGAAGGACTTTTGGCGCTGGATCCTGGACATCATATCGAGGTTCTATTTACGGAAAAATTAAAAGAAAAGCTTGATACTTGGAAGGCAGAAGAGGGATGGGGGATTGAGATTCTGGCTAGTCAGGCTTCGACCAATCCTTTCCGACATATTTGAGAGGGAGCGACATGAAAAAAGTAGCAGTAATTGGTGCTGGGATTGTCGGTTCAACAGCGGCTTACTATCTGTCCAAATCACCAGATGTGGAGGTGACTGTCTTTGATGACGGCAAGGGGCAGGCAACCAAGGCAGCAGCTGGCATCATCAGTCCTTGGTTCTCCAAGCGTCGCAACAAGGCTTGGTACAGGATGGCGCGTCGGGGCGCTGATTTTTATCAGGTCTTGATTGCGGATCTGAAAGCGGCTGGGATCCAGACAGACTTTTACCAACAGACAGGTGTTTATCTGCTGAAAAGGGACGAGAGCAAGCTGCAGGAACTTTATGATTTGGCTGCTAATCGTCGGGAAGAGTCGCCCTTAATAGGGGACTTGAGTCTTCTCAGCCTTCAGGAAGCCCATGAGAAATTTCCAGACTTGCAAGGCTTTGAGCGGCTTCTTTATGCTTCCGGTGGTGCCCGTGTGGAGGGAGCACTTTTGACGGAGACGCTTGTGAAAGCAAGCAAGGCAGAGTTGGTTGAGAAAAAGGCAAGCTTGACAGTAGATGGAGAGCAACTTTTTGTGGACGGACGCAGCTTTGACTGTGTCATCTTAGCTGTGGGTGCTTGGCTAGGAGAAATCTTGCAGCCACTGGGCTATAAGACAGATGTTCGGCCGCAAAAGGGACAGCTACGTGATTTTAAACTGGCTGACCAAACGGATGACTACCCTGTGGTTATGCCTGAGGGCGAGCTGGATATCATTCCCTTTCTGGCGGGCAAAGTTAGTGTCGGGGCCAGTCATGAAAATGATCAGGGCTTTGATTTGACGGTAGATAAGATGGTACTGAATCAGTTGCAGCAAGAAGCGGAAACTTACTTGCCGAGGTTGGCTACTACAGAGATTTTAGGTGAGCGCGTGGGAACACGGGCTTATACCAGCGACTTTGCACCTTTCTTTGGAGCTGTTCCAGACTTACCGCATGTCTACGCTGCCAGCGGATTAGGCTCTTCTGGTCTGACAACTGGCCCGCTTATCGGACGCCAATTGGCCCAGATGGCTTTAGGAGAAGCAGGGTTTCTGAATCCAGCTGACTATCCTATTGAGCGGTATGTGAAGAAGAAGGCGCTTAAGGAAGATAAATGTTTTTAATATTTTTCATTTTACTAGTATTATCAATATCACTTATTCTATTTACTAGACGCAAAAGTCGTTCTCAACATCCTCTTGTTTTTCATAATAATGGTGAAAATCAGGCACTAGTAAAGAATACCAAACATAAAATAGGTTTCGGTGTCTTAGGTTGTTTTCTATCTAGTGTGGTAATCATTGTTTTATTAGCTCTTGTCTCTATGTTTCTGAGTTTCACAGACATGTGGGGAGTTTTTTCGCAAGTTCCGAAAGATAAAATGGAGCTGGCTGTCCAAGGCTCTTATAAAAAAGAATCTGGAAGAAGGCCAGTCTTTGCAAGGCTTGTATCCAATCCCTATTTCTGATATGTTGGAAAAAAGAGGCTCTTGCCATCGAAGTGAAGGTAACTTTGAACGTGGAGCAGGAAGATGGAACTATCATTAGTATTGGTCAAGACCAGAAGAATGATGATAAAATCAAACAGATTTTACAAGAACAGCTAGATTTAACTAAGCTACCAAATGCTCGCTATCTTATGGCTATTAGTGTCGGAAAAAATAGTAAACATTCTGGATTTGGTGAATATGAAGTCATTGTTCAAAATCATCAGATAGTTAGATTTTCTATCCAAAATACATAATATTAAGTTAGAGTAAGTTTTTTAGGTATTGCTTTAAATTACAGCTTGTGGTTGTGCAAGTGTCATGATTGAGGTTTTCTTAAAGTTACTAGTTCTATGTGGAGAAGGTTTGATATGACAGAAACTATTTTGAATTGGGTCAATGTTTGTGTGAAAAAAGATGATGAAATTTTACTGCTTAATCGCCAGCATGATAACTTTAAAGGGTGGATACAACCAGGCGGGAAGGTGGAATTTCCAGAATCTTTTTTTGAAGCTGCAAGGCGCGAGTTAAAAGAAGAAACGGGACTGACTGCTCTAAACTTGGAATTGAAGGGGATTTCAGGCTTCACTAATCCAAGTAAAGAAGAACGGTATGTATATTACGATTTTCTTTGTACTGCATTTGAAGGACAGGTCAGGGGAAACGATCATGAAGGGGAGCCCAAATGGTGGAAGATTTCGGAACTTGACCAAATAGATATGCAGGATGACATACGTGAACGTTTGCCTCTCTACTGGCGGAAAGGCTCTTTCGAGCGGATTCATTACTGGAATGAGGAAAAACGCTGTATCGGGGAAACCAAGACGATTTTGTATGATTGATTTCAGAGGATAAGGAGAAGTTATGGACTGGTTACGATCGCAGCCTGTGGTTATGCAGGCACTCTTGGCGGGGCTTTTTACATAGGGATGTACTATTGTGGGCTCAGCTGTTGTATTTTTCTTTAAACAGGTCAGTCGCAAGCTGCTGGATATTATGATGGGCTTTGCGGCAGGCGTCATGATTGCGGCTTCCTTTTGGTCGCTTCTGGCACCGTCGATTGAGTATGCGCAAAGTTCTTATAGCAAGCTATCCTGGCTGCCTTCAGCGATTGGTTTTTTAGTGGGAGGTTTTTTCCTGCGGCTGATTGATGCAGTAGTGCCTCACTTGCACTTGAGCAAGGACATTTCGGAGGCAGAGAGTGTTCCTGAGCATAGCCGCAAGAAGCTGTCCAAGACAGCCCTGCTCTTTTTAGCCATTACCATTCACAATTTTCCAGAAGGTTTGGCAGTCGGAGTAGCCTTTGGTGCTTTGGCCGCCAATCCTAGTCCGGAAGCCTTTGTCGGTGCGATTGGCCTAGCTTTGGGAATTGGCCTGCAAAACGTCCCAGAAGGAGCGGCTCTGTCCATTCCGATTCGGACGGACGGCAAGTCTAGGCTTAAGGCCTTTTACTGGGGTTCCATGTCCGCTATTGTAGAGCCAATCCGGGCTGTTCTGGGGGCAGTTGCTGTTATGGCCATGACGGCTATTCTACCCTATGCTCTTTCCTTTGCGGCGGGTGCTATGATTTTCGTGGTGGTAGAGGAGCTGATACCGGATTCGCAGACCAATGGCAATACAGATGTGGCGACTTTAGGTCTCATGGTGGGCTTTGTTCTCATGATGGTCTTGGATGTGGCTTTGGGATGATGCCAACTTGGAATTAAAGAGCGGAATAAAGCGGAATATCCACTCTTTTTCTTTTATTATTTAAGGGTAGTGAAAAGGATGACATCCGCTTTCAAAAATGGTAGAATAAGGAGAATACATTAAGAGAGGAAACTCATATGAAAGGTATTATTCTTGCAGGTGGTTCTGGTACACGTTTGTACCCATTGACCCGCGCTGCGTCAAAACAGCTCATGCCGGTTTATGACAAACCCATGATTTATTATCCACTGTCAACTCTTATGCTGGCTGGTATCAAGGACATCTTGATTATCTCCACTCCGACGGATCTGCCTCGTTTTGAGGATCTGCTGGGAGATGGCTCTGAGTTTGGTATCAAGCTTTCTTATGCAGAGCAGCCAAGTCCAGACGGGCTGGCACAAGCCTTTATCATTGGGGCTGATTTCATTGGAGATGACCGCGTGGCGCTGATTCTTGGGGATAATATTTACCATGGACCAGGTCTGAGTAAAATGCTCCAAAATGCTGCTGCTAAAGAAAAAGGAGCAACTGTTTTTGGCTACCATGTCAAGGATCCAGAACGCTTTGGTGTAGTAGAATTTGATGAGAATATGAATGCTATTTCCATCGAAGAAAAACCAGAACAGCCGCGCTCTAACTATGCAGTGACAGGACTGTATTTCTATGATAACGATGTTGTAGAAATTGCCAAGAACATCAAACCAAGTCCTCGCGGAGAATTGGAAATTACAGATGTTAACAAGGCTTACTTGGATTGTGGTGATTTGTCTGTAGAGCTTATGGGACGTGGTTTTGCTTGGTTGGATACAGGTACCCACGAAAGTCTCTTAGAGGCAGCTCAATATATCGAAACAGTTCAGCGGATGCAGAACGTTCAGGTGGCGAATCTGGAAGAAATTGCCTATCGTATGGGTTATATCACTAAAGAGCAAGTGCATGAATTGGCGCAGCCATTGAAAAAGAATGAGTACGGTCACTATCTCTTGCGCTTGATTGGAGAAGAATAAGAAGATGACGGAACAATTTTTTGATAAGGAATTAGCAGCGCGTGAGGTTCCTGGAATTCCTGGAATGCTGGAGTTTGATATCCCTGTTCGTGGGGACAATCGAGGCTGGTTTAAGGAGAATTTCCAAAAGGAAAAAATGCTGCCGCTAGGCTTCCCTGAAAGCTTCTTTGCAGAAGGGAAACTGCAAAATAATGTCAGCTTTTCTCGTAAAAATGTCCTGCGTGGTCTTCATGCTGAACCATGGGATAAGTACATCTCTGTTGCAGATGGTGGCAAGGTGCTGGGATCTTGGGTAGACCTGCGTGAAGGTGAGACTTTTGGCAATACTTACCAGACAGAAATTGATGCCAGCAAGGGGATTTTTGTGCCACGTGGCGTTGCCAACGGCTTCCAAGTCCTTTCTGACACCGTTTCCTATAGCTATCTGGTGAATGACTACTGGGCTCTGGAACTCAAACCTAAGTATGCCTTTGTCAACTATGCAGACCCAGCTTTAGGTATCCAGTGGGAAAACCTAGAAGCTGCAGAAGTCTCAGAAGCAGACAAGAACCATCCATTACTTAAGGATGTAAAACCACTAAGAAAAGAAGATTTGTAAAAAAAAATTTTTTTCTGATTCATTAATTGATACTAAAATATATGATTTAGCTCAGCTCCTATCCGAGCTCAGCGAGTTAAAGAAATGATTGCCGCTGTGGTGTAAGTCATGTAACAAATTATTTAGTTTGTTACATGACAGGGGATTTTTGAGACATAAGGCTCAAAAATAAGCAATGAAACCGGAGGTTTGCTTACGTCCCCACCATCTAAGGCAATTATAAAAAAATAAGGAATAGAAATGACTGAATACAAAAAAATTATCGTGACAGGTGGAGCTGGTTTTATCGGTTCTAACTTTGTCCACTATGTTTACAATAACTTTCCTGATGTCCATGTGACAGTGCTGGACAAGCTGACTTACGCGGGTAATCGTGCCAACATTGAAGAAATTTTAGGTGACCGTGTTGAGTTGGTTGTTGGAGATATTGCTGATGCAGCCTTGGTTGATAAGCTGGCTTCTGAAGCAGATGCTATTGTTCACTATGCGGCAGAAAGCCACAATGATAACTCGCTCAATGACCCGAGTCCATTTATCCACACTAATTTCATCGGAACTTACACACTTTTGGAAGCAGCTCGTAAATACGACATTCGTTTCCACCATGTGTCGACTGATGAAGTCTATGGAGATCTCCCTCTGCGTGAAGACTTGCCAGGTCATGGAGAAGGTCCAGGTGAGAAATTTACGGCTGAAACCAAGTACAATCCAAGCTCGCCTTATTCATCAACTAAAGCAGCTTCAGATTTGATTGTCAAAGCTTGGGTGCGCTCATTTGGTGTCAAAGCGACTATTTCGAACTGTTCAAACAACTATGGTCCTTACCAGCACATCGAGAAGTTCATTCCGCGCCAGATCACCAATATCCTGAGCGGTATCAAGCCAAAACTCTACGGTGAAGGTAAAAACGTTCGTGACTGGATTCATACCAATGACCATTCATCAGGTGTTTGGACGATTTTGACCAAGGGACAAATCGGCGAAACTTACTTGATTGGTGCTGACGGTGAGAAGAACAATAAGGAAGTGCTGGAGCTGATTCTTAAGGAAATGGGACAGCCAGCTGATGCTTATGATCATGTGACAGATCGTGCCGGCCACGACCTCCGCTATGCTATTGATGCCAGCAAGCTTCGCGATGAGCTAGGTTGGAAGCCAGAGTTCACCAACTTTGAAGCAGGTCTCAAAGAGACGATCAAGTGGTACACGGATAACCAAGACTGGTGGAAATCTGAAAAAGAAGCAGTTGAAGCCAACTACGCTAAGACCCAAGAAGTGATTAAATAAGAATAGGCTATTTATGATGAGCTTTGTAAAACTAGCGCTATGTGATTGAGAGGCTGGGATGATCTGTCCCAGCCTTTTCTCACAGGATTGTTAGCTTTTTAATATGTTTGTTACAGAAAATTATGCAAAAATAGTGTAAAATAAGATAAATCCTTTTTGTGTTTTTAGCTAAAGGGATTTTCTCAAATTAAAGGAATACAAACATGAAAATGGTAAAAAGAGTAGTGGGAATTGCTTTGGTGTTGTTGCTTGCAGCGGTGCTATTTCTGGTTCCTGCATCTGTTAATCAAAGTGAACAATTAAAGAATGTTCAAGGCAGTGCTTCCTGGATGAGTATTATTGAGCCAGCTTTGAGCAATGCCAATGTGACGGCTCAGGGAGTCAGCACGGAGGTTTCTCTCAATAGCGTCCAGCTTAATCAGGTGCTCAAGTCTTCTCTGACTGACTCTGAGAATCAGGAGCTGCTGAACAGCGTTTACAGTATTGAAGGCAATAAGCTGCGCATCCAGTATCCAGTCAAGCTGCTCTTCATTGACAGTAAGCTGGACCTAGAGGTGGATGTGACGGTGAGGGATAATGTCTTGCACATCACAATCGATAGTGCCAAGCTGGGCTCCCTTCCTATCCCTAAATCTTGGGTGACAGGCATGCTGAAGCAACAAATGCAGGCCTCTAATTCATCTATCACAACGGAGGGAGATAGTTTCCTTCTAGCTCTGCCGCAGAGTCAATTCAGTATTAATAAAATTAGCTTCCAGAATGGAACTGCTAAAATCCAGTTCAGCATGGGTTATGGAATCTAAAAAAGAAAACTTCATTTGAGGAGGAGTCTTTCCGAATCAAATGGAGTTTTTATACTATTATTTGAGCAATAGCATTGTAAGGGAGAAAAGATGCCTACAGAACCGCATTTAGTCCAAGGAAGACTATCAGATCCATTGGCTTGATTGGTGTAAGAGAGAAGCTGGAAAATTTGATAAGAGCTGATATCGCGAAGCTCTTGTGTTATAATAGATAAAGGAAATCAATATATTAAATCAGAGGTAAGATAATGCTTTATGAATTTTGTGCGGAAAATGTAACCTTGTTAAAAAAGGCTATGAAGGCTGGAGCCCAGCGGATTGAGCTCTGTGATAATCTGGCTGTCGGAGGCACGACACCCAGTTACGGCGTAATTCAAGCAGCAGTTGACTTAGCCAAGCCTTACGGTGCGACTGTGATGACCATGATTCGGCCCCGAGGCGGTGATTTCGTTTACTCGGATCTTGAAATTGAGATTATGCTGGCTGATATCCAAAAAGCCAAGGAAGCCGGCAGTCAGGGAGTCGTTTTTGGTGTTTTGACGGAGAAGAATGAAATAGATGTTCCTAAGATGCAGCGGCTGCTAGAGGCATGCAAGGGACTGGAAGTAGTTTTTCACATGGCTTTTGATGCGATACCGGCTGAATACCAGTTTGGCGAAATGGATTGGCTAATGGAGAACGGTGTCCAGCGAATTTTGACCCACGGAGGGCCTGCTAATGAGCCGATTGAGGAGCATTTTGCTTGGCTGGACGAATTAATCGAGCATGCTGCTGATCGGATTGATATCATGCCGGGAGGTGGGATTCATCTGGGCAATCGTCAGGAAGTTATAGATAGTCTGGCAGTAGACCAGCTGCATGGAACTAAAATTGTATTTTAAGGAGGGGGAAGCTGCGCTAGCAGCGGCTAAGTAGATGTTGGAACTATTTGAAAAATACAAGGCTAATCTAGACAAGCTTCAGACTTACGGCTTTAAGAAGTCTGATGGAGCTTACCGTTTCTCGCAGAAGATTATGAAGGGTGACTTTCGCTTGGAAATAACTATCAGAGATGGGAAGCTGGACTATCAGGTCTTTGACTGTGAGACTGATGACGCTTATCTACAGGTCAAGATGGAGCAAGTGACGGGTGAGTTTGTCGGTCAGGTTCGTGAAGCTTGTCAGGCAGTACTGCTGGCTATCCGTCAGCACTGTTTTGACGAGGTTGGCTTTCTCTATGAGCAGAGTAAGCGACTGCGGGATCATGCAGCTGAGGTTTATCAGGGGCAAATAGAGTACCTCTGGGAGAAGTCGTCCAGAAAGAGCTCGACTAAAGCTGGGGTTTTCCGCCACCAGGACAGTAAGAAATGGTACGGAGCTTTTTTGACCACAGACTGGTCTAAGTTTGAAGCAGAGCGAAGCGGCGCTATTGAGGTGCTGAATGTTAAGAATGACCATGTGGCAGAGCTGATTCAGAAAAAGGGGATTTACCCGGCCTTTCACATGAATAAGAAATATTGGCTCAGTCTGCCCTTGGATGATAGCCTGAGCGATCAGGAAATCTTTGATTTATTGGCTGTTAGTTACCAGCTGACCAGTAAAAAATAGAATCGAAGCACAGCGCTCCAATCCGCTGTGTTTCATTTTTCCTCAAAAAACAGTATAATAAAAAGACCAGTAAGAATAGGAGAAATTATGAACCTCATTAGAAAATTAGCCTGGTTTTTTAAGTTGGAAAAGCGGCGCTATATCATTGGTATCTTGGCCTTGTCCTTGGTAAGTGTCTTCAATCTGATACCGCCTAGAGTCATCGGTCAGGTTATTGACCGAATTGCTAGCAAACATCTGACTTCTCAAGAGCTGCTCTTTAATTTGCTGTTGCTGATTGCTTCAGCTTTTATCATGTACGGCCTTCGTTATGTCTGGCGCCTTTATATCTTAGGGACGTCCAATAATCTGGGACGGATTCTGCGCTCTCGATTGTTTGAGCACTTTACTCAAATGTCTCCCTCTTTTTATCAGAAATATCGAACAGGGGACTTGATGGCTCATGCGACCAATGATATCAATGCGGTTGTCAGTCTGGCTGGTGGCGGAGTCATGTCAGCTGTGGATGCTTCTATTACAGCCTTGGTGACCCTGCTGACTATGTTTTTCATTTTGGACTGGCGACTGACTTTGATTGCCATTGTGCCCATGCCTTTCTTGTCCTGGGGAACAGGTTTGATTGGTCGTAAAAATCATGAAAGTTTTAAGGCTGCTCAAGAGGCTTTTTCGGATTTGAACAATAAAGTTCAGGAGAGTGTTTCAGGGATTCGAGTGACCAAATCCTTTGGCTATCAGGAAGCTGAGACTCAGTCTTTTGCCAAGACAAATCAGGAAGTCTACGAAAAAAACGTTTTAGCTGCCAAGTACGATTCTCTTTTTGACCCCTTGGTTTTGCTTTTTATCGGCCTTTCTTATGTTTTGACCTTGATTTTCGGTGGAATTTTTATCTCCCAAGGACAGTTTACCATAGGAGAGTTGGTTACTTTTATTACTTATCTGGATATGCTGGTTTGGCCGCTGCAGGCTACAGGCTATCTTTTTAACATCGGCCAGCGAGGTGCCGTTTCCTATGAACGGATCGAGAAACTGCTAGCTCAGGAGTCAGATGTCAAGGAAGCTGAACAACCTCTTTCTCATGCGGAAAATGGTCGATTGGACTATGACATTCAGAAGTTTTCTTATGCAGAGGAGACTAGTTTATCGGATATTCATTTTTCCATTGAGCAGGGACAGACACTGGGAATTGTCGGTCAGACGGGCTCAGGGAAAACCACTCTTCTGCGCTTGCTGCTGCGGGAGCAGGATATTCAGGAGGGGGCTATCTATCTGAATGGCCATGATATCCGAGAGTACCGCCTCAAAGACTTGCGACATCTCATCGGCTATGTACCACAGGAACAGATGCTTTTTGCTCTGTCGATTCGGGATAATATTCGCTTTGCTAATCCCCAGCTGACAGATAGTCAGGTTCTAGCTGCCGCTCAACTCTGCGGTGTTTATGAGGATATTCAGGCTATGCCAGAGGGGTTGGATACGATTGTCGGTGAGCGTGGCTTGTCTCTGTCTGGTGGGCAGAAGCAGCGCTTGGCGATGAGTCGGGCTATTATTACCAATCCTGAAATTCTGATTTTGGATGACTCACTGTCGGCTGTTGATGCCAAGACAGAGCATCTGATTTTAGAAAATCTAAAGTCTGAGCGTGCTGGCAAGACAACTATTATCACAGCTCATCGGCTGTCGGCTTTGGTGCATGCAGACCTGATTTTGGTCATGGAAGAGGGCCGTATCAAGGAGCGGGGGACTCACCAAGAGCTATTGGAGCAAAAGGGCTGGTATGCCCAGACATACCATAATCAGCAGCTGGCAGAAAGCTTGAAGGAGGAAGATTAACATGAAAAAGAAAGCAACTTTTCATCGCCTCCTAGGCTATATGTGGCGTTACAGGATAGTGAGCAGCATGGCCCTGACCTTCATTCTGCTGACGACTATTGTCACAACGGCATTGCCGCTTCTGGCCCGCTATTTTATTGATCAATTTATCGGCCGTAATCAAGCCTGGGCTGGCCTTCCTCTCTTGGCTCTTTACTATGGTCTGTTCCTCTTGCGGGTACTTTTTACCTTCTTGGGAAAGTATTTCTTTGCGCGTGTGGCTCAAAGTGTGGTTCGGGACCTGCGACAGGAAAGCTTTGCCAATATCCAGCGTCTGCAAATGGCTTATTTTGATCGAACGCCAGCTGGTGCTATCGTTTCCCGCCTGACCAATGATACTCAGGCAGTCGCAGATATGTTCAGTGAGATTTTTTCTAATTTTTTGAGCTCCCTGCTGATTTTAGTTGTTACTTTGAGCGCTATGTTTGCCCTCAACTGGCAATTGACCCTCATGATTGCTCTCTTTTTGCCTCTGATGGCAGCCTCTATCTTGCTCTATCAGCATTTATCCAATCGTCAGCTGAAGCAGGTCCGGAATAAGCTCAGCGATTTAAATGTCAAGCTATCTGAGAGTATTGAAGGGATGCGGATTATCCAAGCTTTTGGGCAAGAGAAGCGTTTGCTGCGGGAATTTGAAGAAATCAACGGTCAGCATTTAGGCTTCACCAATCGCTATCTCAATATCAATAGTCTCTTTCTGAGGCCGGCCATGTCTCTGCTGAAAATCTTGGCTTATGGAGTGATTCTGACTTACTTTGGCTTGACTTGGCAAGTGGCGGGAATTACGGCTGGTATTATGTATGCCTTTATCCAGTATGTCAATCAACTTTTTAATCCTTTGATTGATGTTATGCAGAATTACTCTGTTCTGCAGACATCTATGGTTGCTGCGGAGCGGGTTTTTGAAATCATGGATCGCACAGATTATGAGCCTGAGCAGGCTAACCAAGACTTGCAAATCCAAGATGGCAGCATCGAATTCAAGCATGTTTCCTTTTCTTATGATGGGAAGCGTGATGTTTTGCAGGACATCTCCTTTTCTGTCAAAAAAGGCCAGACGATTGCCTTTGTTGGCTCGACTGGCTCTGGCAAGTCCTCTATTATCAATCTTTTCCTGCGTTTTTATGAGTTTGAGCGAGGGCAGATTTTGATTGATGGCCGTGATATTAAAGACTATAATCAGGCGGAGCTGCGGCGAAAGATTGGACTTGTTTTGCAGGATCCCTTCCTTTATCACGGTACCGTTGCTTCCAATATCCAGCTTTATCAAGAGAAGCTGACGCGAGAAGACATTATAGAAGCGGCTAAGTTTGTAGATGCTCATGGCTTTATCAGTCAGCTGCCTCAAGGCTATGATGCCCCTGTGACTGAGCGGGGAGCGACATTTTCCAGCGGTCAGCGGCAGCTTCTAGCCTTTGCCAGAACCATCGCCACTAAGCCTAAAATCTTGATTTTGGATGAGGCGACAGCCAATATTGATTCGGAAACAGAGGAGCTGATTCAAGCTTCACTGAGGAAAATGCGGCAGGGTAGGACAACCGTTGCCATTGCACACCGTCTGTCTACCATTCAGGATGCCGACTGCATCTATGTCTTAGATAAGGGCCGCATTATCGAATCCGGCAGCCACGAAGAATTGTTAGCACAGGATGGCACCTATAAGAAAATGTACCAACTGCAGGCTGGGATGATGGAATCTTGAAAAGCCTGATTTTAAATAAAAGGTGTAGAATTCTAAATGAATTCTACACCTATTTTAAATAGTCTTTTAATTTCTCTAGATTTTCTTCTAAGTTATCGTAGTGTAGCTTGGCATACTGGTAAGGGCAGCTAGCAAGGTAGCTTTGTTCAAAGAAGTCAAACGGCAGGCTGCTGTGTTTGAGAGCACTGACGGAAGAAAGTGATCTCAAGTCTAGCAGGACGCCGTCCTTGGTCAGATAGCTGTCTAGCGGCAGCTGAGCTCGCTCTAGCAGTGTCTGCGCCTTTTTTGCTTCCTCTTCCTGAAGCTGCAGCAGCGCCAGCCTATTTTTTTCAAACATGAGACTGTCGATGTAGAGCGATAGGGCCTTCTGCATGATGAGGTTGCTGTCGTAGTCCACGGCGCTTTTGTAAGCGATGAAGGTCTTTTGAATCTGGGGCGGAAGGAGCAGGGCGGTAATCCTCAGGGCTGGGAAAAGGCTGGTTGAAAAGGACTTAATGTAGATGACTCGCTGGCTATTATCTAAATAGTGAAAGGTTAGCTCTCGCCGGCCATCAAAGTCTGATAGGTAGTCGTCTTCTACAACATAGACATTATAGAGCTGGGCTAGCCGAAGAATCTCTTCCTTGTCCTGCCGACTGTAGGAGTGGCCCAAGGGATAGTGAAAGCGCGGAATAGTGTAGAAAAACTTGATCTTTCCGCTTTGAAAAATCTTCTCCAACTCTCCTAGATTAATCCCTTGAGGTGTTCTTTCAATGGTTTCACAAGGAAGTTTTTGCGCTAGCAGAAGATCATTAATACGATGGTAGGTCGGCTGTTCCACCAAGATTCGCTCTTTTTGATTGGGAAAGTCAATCTGTGAAAGGATATAGAGGGCCTGCTGGGTGCCGGAAGTCAGTACCAGCTGGTCTCTAGAAGCATAGACAGCAGAGTCCAACATTAGCTTTTGCACAGAGCGGCGCAGATCCTCCAGTCCTTCCTGCTGAGGGTAGTAGTTGAAGAGATAATTTTCCCGGCCGATCAGAGTTTCATTCACACAGAGTCGGAAATCTTCGTAGGCTTGGTGGCGGTCATCCCTCACAGGCAGCTCCAAATCCTGCTTTTCTTCCTGAGCATTTTCCAGTACATAGTAGCCGCTTTTGGGAACGGCATAGATGTACTTCTGATACTTGAGCTCAATCAGAGCCTTTTGCGCGGTATCCTTACTGCAGTGATAACGCTCTGCCAGCTTGCGGACAGAAGGGATTTTCTGACCAGTAGCCAATTTTCCCTCTTTAATATCCTTAGTAATCTTATCAACGATGCGTTGGTATTTTGCTTTAACCATAAAACTGTCCCCATACAGATTTGATTTTTTCATATTGTAACTCATTTTCAGATATTTTACAATAGAGAACAAGTAGGAGGAGTCATGAAAACAAAAACAGTCATTCTGGCCACAGATATTTCTGGCTTAGGTAAGGTTGCCGCAACAGCTGCCCTGCCGCTTTTTGCAATTTGCCAGCTAGAAGTCGCCCTGTTGCCAACCATGATTTTGTCGTCCCATACAGGTGGTTTTTCAAATATCTATATAGATGATTACACGCATGGGATGCTTGCTTTTTTGAAACAATGGCAGAGCCTAGAGTTCAACTTTTCAGCTCTGATAACAGGATATTTGAAGTCTGATATTCAGGTGGAAAATTTGCTGCGCTTTAAAGAGGAAAAAAGCTTGCCCCTTATCGTGGATCCTATCATGGGGGATAAGGGAACTTTTTATCAGGGATTTTCAGATGCCCATCTAGACCATATGCGTCGCCTCTGCCAGCATGCTGATTTGGTTCTGCCCAATTTGACAGAAGCCTGTTTGTTATTGGAAGAACCCTACGAAGATAGTTTATCAGAAGATAGATGGGAGGAGTACTGCAAGCGTTTGACTGAGTTAGGACCGAGCAAGGTCTTGCTAACTGGCTTGTCCATGAAAGAAAAACAGATTGGTGTGGCCTATTTTGATGCGGGAACAGAAGAGTTTAACCTCTTTTCCAGTCCATCTCTGCCCCAGCAATTTTTTGGAACGGGTGATATATTGACGACTCTTGTAGCTGCGGCTTTTGTTCAGGAGGTTGATATCAAGCAAGCCCTGCCTGTGATTTTGAAGTTTATTGAAAAGAGCTTGGTACTTAGCTTTAAAGAGCAAATAGATCAAAAGAAGGGCGTTTTTTACCAGCCCTACCTAGGAGAGCTTTTTGCTGATTTTCAAGCCTTAATGGAGGAAAAAGATGAAGAAACAAACACTTGATTTGCAAACCGTAACCACGATTAGTTTATTTGCTGCTTTAATTTTTTTGAGCATTCAGTTCTTTAAAATTCCTGTCGGAGCTCAGTTTATTCACTTTGGAAATGCACTTGTGGTAGTGGGCTGTCTGATTTTTGGCAGTAAACTCGGTTTTTTAGCAGCTGCCATTGGACTGGGAATATTTGACTTGCTGAATGGTTACGCAGCAGAAATCCCAGTCATCTTGTTAGAAGCACTTGCAGTAGCCGTGGTGATTCATTTTCTGTATGAAGGACTCTTTCAGAGAAAGGATAAACTAAGAAATATTCTTATTACAGCATTAGCAGCTGCTTTGGTGAAGATTGTGCTTAATATCTTCAAGTACACTCTGACAGGAACACTGTTTGGTGGGAGTAGTTTACCAGCAGCCTTTTTGCTGGCAGTAGCTAAGATTACTGGTACATTTGGCTCCAGTCTAGCGACAGTCATCGCTGTCCCAATCTTATATCCAATCTTTCAGCAAGTCAGAAAAGCGCACAAGCAAAGAAGTCCTCTGGAAAAGCAGGGATAAATCAATAATCAACATAAATGAAGAAACCGTCTGAGAATCCTCAGACGGTTTTGTATTTTTCTCTTACATAAAATAAACGATAGCCAGGTATTGCAGGGCAGAGGCCGCTAGAATGAAAAGGTGCCAAATCATGTGGAAGTAGGGCTTCTTTTGAGCATAGAAGCCAGCTCCTACAGTATAGCAGAGGCCACCAGCCAGCATGAGTCCCCAGAATACAGGTCCAGTTTGACCGATAATCTGCGGAATGATAAAGACAACCAGCCAGCCCATAATCAAATAGAGAGCCAAGCTGAATTTTTCATTAACCTTCTTAGCGAAAATCTTATAGAGAATGCCAAAGATGGTCGTGCCCCACTGAATAGCAATGATGAGATAGCCAAACCAGTTATTCATCAGTGACAGCACGACTGGCGTGTAGCTGCCAGCGATGGCGATGTAAATCATAGAGTGGTCAATAATGCGCAAGATATACTTGTGGGTCGAGCCATAGGACATAGAGTGATAAACTGTTGAGGAGAGGAACATGAGAAAGAGGCTGATGACAAAGATAGAAGTTCCGACAGCAGCCACCAATCCGTGCCCTTCATAGCTATAAATGGCTGAGATAGGCAGCAGAATCAGCATCAGAACGGCTCCTACCGCATGGGTAACAGCGTTGGCAATTTCCTCTCCAAAGGATAGTTTTTTACTGAGTTTAAGCGCGTAGTTCAAGATTTTCTTCCTCCTCATTTGGTACTTGGATTAGGGATAAGGTCTTTTGATAGAGTTTGACCGTCTGGCAGGCTGTAGAAATGATGGGTGCTACCTCTAACTTATTGCCATTCATGTAGTCAACGAAGTCATCATAAAGTTCTCTCGAATCTGCTTCCTTATGCAGCATATTTAAAGTAGCAGAAATTTCCTGGATAGAAAAGACCGTTTTTAAGGTCGTAATGGCAATCAAGCGGGCTACCTGGCGGCGTTGATATTTTTTCTTGACCGGTTTGGCAATATAGCCGTGTTTGACATAGTTGTTAATCATAGAAGCGGTCAGTCCCTTGTCAGCAGCTGAAATGGAAGAGCCACAGACATTGTTTACATAGAGCAGCACCTGATCCAAATATAGGTCTAGTTCTGGTATTTCGTCCCACTTGGGAAAAACTTGTTGAGTGTTCAAATCTTTATCACTTTCTTATCTAGTCTTTATAACTAGATGATAACATCTCTGTAAATCAAAGTCAAGCAAAAAATAGAATGTCCCATTGAAATTTGATATAATTTTAAAAAGAAGAAAGGGAGGTTTCAGATGAAAAAACAAACAATCTTTGATATGTCAGCCTTCCTAGGCAGTCTGATTTTTTGGTCTTGGCTCTATATGCGCTTTTTTTATGCCTACGTAGCCGTCGTCTTTTACAAGAATCAGCCAGAGTGGAACCTGCTGATACCAGCTTCTATTATCCTGACTCTGACAGCCATTACGTCGCTTTTTATTCGTGGTCTCTACAGTCGGCACATTCCCCGTTGGCTGGTGCTAGCTAGTTACACCCTTTATTTTCTCATTCTATTCTATGCTCTCTTTTTGAAAAATATCGGCAGGCAGGGCTTCAATCTGGACTTGCAGTCTTTTACCTATAATTGGATCTATGGAGATAAGCTGGTACCGACCATGAATATCATTATGTTCATTCCGCTGGGCTTTCTCTGCAAGCTATCATGGAAGCATGTGGCTTATTTTACCTTGACTATCGGTCTGGTCGAGGGGAGCCAGTATCTCTTTCACCTGGGTATTTTTGACTTGGGTGATATCTTGACCAATCTGCTAGGCTTCATCATCGGCAGCTATCTACTAGAGACAGCCTTAGGCAAATGGGTTGTCCGACATATTCACTAAATGAAAGAAGGAAACTATGAAAATTCTTATCCCAACTGCGAAAGAGTTGAATCTAACTGCGCCATCCGCAATCCCGAATCCACCTTCAGCACAAACTCAGGCTGTGTTGGGTGAGTTGGCAACCATGTCAGTAGCTGACTTGGCATCATTTTATAAAATCTCCCCAGAAAGAGCTGAGTTAGAGTGGCAAGCCATTCAGGCTCTGCGAGAAGGAAATGCGCAGTATGCTCCAGCCCTCTATCTTTTTGACGGCCTCATGTACCGCCATATCAAGAGGCAGGACTATACCAAGGAGGAAAGTCAGTATATCGAGAAGCATCTTGCCATCACATCAGCGCTTTACGGAGTCATCCCAGCCCTGGAGCCCATAGCGCCTCACCGCTTGGACTTTATGATGCCGCTTAAGCTAGATGGGAAGAGTCTCAAGGCTTTTTGGAAAGAAGCTTATGACCAAGCTCTGGCAGAAGATGAGCTTATCTTCTCTCTATTGTCCAGCGAGTTTGAAACCGTCTTTTCCAAGGAAATCCGCCAGCGCATGATAGGTTTCAAGTTTCTAGAAAACCGAGGCGGCAAGCTGAAAGTCCATTCGACCATTTCTAAAAAGGCGCGTGGCGAGTTTTTAACAGCTCTAATAACTAACCAAGTGACTGAAGTCGAACAGATGAAAAAATTAAGCTTTGCAGGCTTTACCTACCGACCTGATCTATCTAGTGAAAAAGAGCTTGTTTATGTGAAGGAAGTGTGAAAAGCGAAAACCGAGTCAAGTGCTATCTCTGCTCAGAATGCTATTACTAAATTGGTTGGGGTAGATACAAGTGACAAGCAAAATCAGCAGGTAGAGTTCAGCTATACTACAGAGAATGCTGGTATGTAGGCTGACCGTCAGGCATGCAATCAAAGAGTAAAATGTTAAAAAATGAAAAAATATTATAAAAACAAACCAACTCAAGCTTTCTTGACGCTCATTGTGCTTATTTGGTCTTTATATGAGATTGGTGCGACCAGTCTGGCTAGCAATTCGGCCCTGACCNAGGAATTCATGCATAGTCGGTATGTTATGGTTTGGCCAATGGTAGATAAGAAGGCAACTCTTTATCACTATGCAGAAGAATGGACTAGTGACGTCTTAGATGGAATGATGCATCTAGACTATGAAAATATTAGAATAACTAGTTTTCCTAGAAAATGGGATAGTGAAGTTGAAATATACTATGCTCTGTCTGAAGATAAGTATGCTGATAGAGTATATTTTTTCTTAGATGAACCAATATCCAGAGCCTATACCACTAGTTTAGACCGAAATTATTATTTGATTTCAAAGAATGCAGCTGTTATTAAAGAGGAAACAGGCAAAACGGTTGAACAGTTAGGTCAAGAAGTGGGACATGCAAGGGAGAAGTTTTTGTCTGCTCTTGGTAAGATGAAAATCCTCCGTTTGGTCTATTTGATTCTTCGTATGATAGTACTGTTACTATGTATCAGGTGGTCGGGTCAGCAGAGAAAACGGAAAGAAGATGAAATCTTGCAGAATGGATAGAGTCTTAAGATTATACAGAGTCTATAAAGGAAATAAAGAATGATAAATTCTGTAATTTTTATTGCAACTCTAATATTCCTTTTGCATCATACTAACATCAGTTCAGCTTAAAAATGGACAAGTAAAAATTATGATTATTAACCGTTATCCTCTTTATGATAACAAGGGTGAAATTGGGTATTTAGACTATTCCGGTTGTGTATATCCTTTTGGTATGAAGGATAATCAAGCTTGCTTCTTTAACAAAGAAGATATTGAAAAAATTTGGTTTGAGGGGTATATAGATGAATCAGAAGAGAAAATGCTAGCAAAAATAGAAGATAAATTATCTCAAATTCCTTATCCTAAATATTCTTTAAATGATTTGAAATAGAAAAGNTATTCATCTAATAGATAAGTGCTAATCTTGCTTAGGAGAAAAAATGCTGAGATTTAAAAATATACTAATTTTTATTTGTTCTGTATGTCTTCTAGTCGCCGGCTTTAACCTCTATCTCAATTATCAAAGTCAGCAAGAATTCCTTCAGCTGAAAGAAGATTTTAAACGGGATGATAAAATCATAGTTTTAGAGCAGCTAATGGCATCAGAAAAGTATGCATCTGACATTCGCAAAGCAGGCTATATTATCCCGCCAGATGGAGCTATTCGCTTTGATGGGGGAATCAATCCCTTAGAAATAGAAGGGGATTTACATTTGAAGATTGCGCACCCAGGCGGGAACGAAGTAACAGTTTTTTTTGAAACTGAGTCTGATGGGTCAATAATAAATTGTCAATATGTTTTAAACGACAATCTGGACATAGTTCGCAGTTACTATTCTCACATAAATAAACAAAATATAAATGAGCAAGTGAGCATCTCACAATCCGAAGAAGCCCGCTTATTGAAAATTGTTCAAAATGAGATTGATGGCTTTATGAAAAAAATGTATCAGACTTTGTATGGTTAAGGCTGTCTACTTGCTCTTTTCAATAATACATTCTAAAACCCCTCGCAATTATTTGCGGGGGGTTAGTGTCTTATAAGTTTTCTTTTCTTTTTATAATCTTCTCTTTTTAGTTAAGGGCTGCTAAAAGAGCATCAGCCTGTGCTGAGAGTTCAGCAAGTTTGTCTTCTGCGACAGTCAGTTGACCAGTTCCCCATGCTTCTGGGTTGATACCAACACCTGTGAATGGTTCTACCACGTTCATACGGATGAATGGCAGCAGGCTGCGGTAGTGCTTGAATACTTCATCTGGTGATGTGCCGTTAGCTACAGATGAAACAGTAACAACCTTAGCATTCAGAGCAGATGGACCAGTTGGGTCTGACAGATCCAAAGCGCGTGAAGCCCAGTCCAAGAGGTTTTTCACTACTCCTGGAATAGCCCAGTTGTAGACAGGTGAGAAAATCCAGATGGCATCAGCGGCCAAGATTTCTTCACGAACCTTAGCAACAGCAGCTGGAGCAGGACTTTCGATGTCTTGGTTGAAGAATGGTACATCTTTGTAATCAAGATATGAAACTTCTGCCTTGCCAGCCAAAGCTTTTTCAGCTTGCTCAGCCAATTGGTGGTTGAAAGAACCTTGACGAAGCGAGCCGACGATGAATAATACTTTAGACATTGCATTGTCTCCTTTTTTATAAAATAAAGAGAAATTTCTCTTGTTACAATATATGTTACAACATTAATCACTAGTTAGCAATTATTTAGCTCATTTTTTTGAAATTTTTTAGAATGCGAATCAAATCTTGTTTATCGTCTTCTTCGAGAATGGACAGAGCTTGCTGGATATTTTTGATATGATCAGGCAGGGCGGCTTCAATTTTAGCTCTGCCTTGTTCCGTCAAGCCAATCAAAAAAGCCCGGCGGTCATTGGGGTCGCAGGTGCGGACAATCCAGCCGTCGCGTTCCATATTTTTGATGACGACAGTCATGTTGCCAGAAGTAGCCAGTATACGGTCAATCAAGTCCTGAATGCGCAGCTCTCCTTTGCTGTATAGGGTTTCTAAGACGGAAAACTGAGTAGGAGTCAAATCATGCTTTTTAAAAATTTGGGCTTCAATGGCACGGATAGTTCTTGCTGCCTTGTGAAAGACAATCATGGTTTTCAAATCAAGCAGAGTTTCTTTGCTTAAATCGTCTGTAATCTTCATAACAATATTTTACCAATAAATAGTATCATATGCAAGGATATTGCTTTAGAATTATGAGAATATTCTCATCAAAAAAAGATAGAAAAATAGGAGTATTTGTAGTATAATGACGGAGTGAAATATAAAAATAGAAATAAAGCCAGTTTTCCAATTTGGCAGTACCTGATAGGTATTTTTATCGTTCTCAGTGTTCTTGTCTTTTCATTTTTTGCTGTTTTGCAAGTATCCATGCAGCCGAGACAGTCGGCTAAGGAAGCAAGCAGCCGCTTGGCCAAGGAATATGCAGATCTTGAAAAAGTGGATTCTTTTGCCATCTACAATGGGCAGGAATCTTACTACAGTCTGCTTGGCAAGACCAGTAAGGGTGTCGAAAAAGCTGTATTGATTGCAAAAGATTCCAATGAGATTCGGGTCTATCGACTGGACCAATGCGTCAGTCAGGCCGAGGCGGAGAGCATTGCCAAGGAAAATGGAGCAGGAACTATTGATAAGGTGACCATGGGCTATTTTCAGGATCAGCCCATCTGGGAAGTCAAATCGGGAGGCACCTACTACCTGATTGGTTTTGAAAGCGGACAGTTAGTCAGCAAGGAGGGACTATGAAATTATCAAATCGTGTCTTAAAGATGGAAGAAAGTGTGACTTTAGCAACAGCAGCACGAGCTAAGGCTTTGAAAGTGCAGGGGCGGGATATTCTGTCTCTGACTCTGGGAGAGCCAGATTTTCCAACGCCTAAGAACATCCGAGATGCGACTGTAGCAGCTATTGAGGATGGGCGTGCTAGCTTTTATACGGTGACTAGCGGTCTGCCAGAGCTAAAAGAAGCAGTGGTAGAGTATTTTGCCAACTATTACGGCTACACAATCCAGCCGAATCAAGTGACGGTGGCAACCGGAGCTAAGTTCTCCCTCTACACCTTCTTTATGAGTGTTCTTGACCCAGGTGATGAAGCTATCATTCCGACGCCTTATTGGGTAAGCTACGGCGACCAGATTAAGATGGCCGAGGGGACTCCTGTTTTTGTTCAAGCGACTGAGGAAAATAATTTCAAGGTAACGGTGGAACAGTTAGAAGCTGCTCGTACTGATAAGACCAAGGTCTTGGTTTTGAACTCGCCATCCAATCCGACGGGTATGATTTATACAGCGGAGGAGCTGTTGGCGATTGGGAACTGGGCTGTGGAGCATGATATTCTGATTTTGGCAGATGATATTTATGGACGTCTGGTTTATAACGGTAATACATTTACGCCAATTTCCAGTCTATCTGAGGAGATTCGTAAGCAGACGGTGGTCATCAATGGTGTTTCCAAGAGCTACTCCATGACAGGCTGGCGGATTGGCTATGCTGTTGGTGAACCGGAAATCATAGCTGCCATGAGTAAGATTGCAGGTCAGACGACCTCTAACCCGACAGCAGCGGCTCAATATGCAGCTATCGAAGCTCTGACTGGCAGCCAGGAAACGGTCGAGACTATGCGTCAGGCCTTTGAAGAACGCCTCAATACTATCTATCCACTCTTGGCTCAGGTGCCAGGATTTGAAGTGGTCAAGCCACAAGGGGCTTTCTATCTCTTTCCAAATGTCAAGAAAGCCATGGAAATGAAAGGTTATATCGATGTGACCGAGTTTACGACAGCAATTTTAGAAGAAGTTGGCGTGGCTCTAGTGACCGGAGCAGGCTTCGGTGCTCCAGAAAATGTCCGTCTTAGCTATGCGACAGATTTGGAAACACTCAAAGAAGCCGTTCAACGTCTGCAATATTTTATGGAGAGTAAATAAAGCTCACAATCCGGCATTGCTTGCTAAAGAGAAACCGCAAAAATTTATAAACAAAAGATAAGGACGGACTCAGAGTTCGTCCTTTTCAGTTCCCCTAAACTGCACTGGCAAATAGTTTGATAAAATGGTAAAATAATATAGAATATCATAAAATCGCTTTCATATTTTCTGGTCGAATTGAGAAGATTTTGGGCGACGAAATAAAAGCTGGGAGCAGTTAGAATTTAGCTGCTAGGTCTTGTAAACAGGAGTCGAAGGAGAACAATATGAAACGTCGTTTGATTTTCTTATTCTTGCTAGGCGTTCTAGTCTTGCTAGGAGCTTATGTTTTCTTTAATTCAGAGGTGGGTTGGACCACTATTTCCGAATCCAATGGCTATAGTCTGCAAGCCAAAGGTCATCGCTATCGTATCCAATATTATGAGAATGACTCGGCC
Source organism: Streptococcus sanguinis (assembly GCF_003943655.1). Lineage (GTDB taxonomy): Bacteria > Bacillota > Bacilli > Lactobacillales > Streptococcaceae > Streptococcus > Streptococcus sanguinis_F. Next base: position 6,740 of record NZ_RJMM01000006.1, on the reverse strand, counting down.
CGAATAGACTGGTATTTGAGCAATTATCAGCCAGCTTTAAATTTAAAGATGCGAACTTTGAATAGTGAGCAATTAAAAAATACTGAAGGGGGATCTGCAAAGCAGGAACTTTCTGGGACGGGCTATGCGGATTTTACGATGGTTTATGAGACTCGCTATAATCCTCAGATTGAGCGAACCTATTTTAAGGTCCATATTGTAGTTAATGATAAGGGAGATGTAGACACTAAGAAAAGCAGTATGACCTACTGGAAGACGGAAGAAGAGATAAAGGATGATCCACCTATTGATTAAAATAGCAGCTATCAATGGCAGATTAACTAAGTATAAGTAACTTTCTGATAAGAATCACCAGACGACTTAAAAATTTGAGGAGTATTTAGTTGAAGACGATGGTGTTTCGGTGTATAATAAAAGAAGTCCATTTGGTCTAGCCCTGCATTCTATTGACTTGCAGTGTGTTCCTCATGGTCTTTTTGCTTAAGTAATAATAGGGATGAAGATTATTTTGTACAAAAGGAGATAAAATGGGATTTATCAGAAAGGAAATAGGGGAAAGAGAGAAGAAGCTTCTCGAGGATTTTTCTATTGAAGAAAAAGAATTGGCTCTGCCATTTTTACTAGAGGATGAGAAGAGAGGGATTTTTCTCTGCGTCAAGCAATTTCGTATAGGGGAAGGGAAATATCAAGTCTTAGCCATGATTCTCGGTGGCCACTTGCTTGAATTTCGCCTAGAAGAAGAGCGAGCCGATAGATATCCAGCTCGCAATGAGGAAGATCAAAGTGTAAAAGGTCTATCAACAGAAACAATCTCCCAGCTTGTGATTCCCAAGGTTTTAAAAGGACGAGAGGACAAGATCATAACAGTGATTCAACATGCCCTGTCGCAGATTAACCCTTATTATGATACAAAGATAAGAGAAGTAAACCACGTGGAGTACAGATAAAGAGGAGATAGGATATGGGATTATTAGAAAAGTGTCTGGATTTTTTACNGACTAGGCGGGCTGTCAGTGACATAGAAGAAGAGATGACTTGGGAGGAAGAATTTACCCCTAAAAGGGTTTACCATAAAGAAGTCAGTAGTAGCACTCAGAAGGAGACTGAGGGAACAGCGTCTCTTCCCCAAGAAGGAAGTTGGAAGTTCGTGCACGAGATGATTTCTGAAGAAGGGATTGAGCTTTTAAAGAAGGCTGGGATTGATGATGAGCTAGTCTTTGAGACGGGTGATTGGGTCGCAGATCATGAGTTGGGGATTTATCTGGTCCTTTATCGCTTTGGTGGTAGAACCAACTGGAAGAAGACTTATAAGCTAATCTTGCAAGGACAGGTGATTGAATTTAAGACCAAGACCATTTTTCATCAGCAGGATTTTTCTTATGAAGATGGGGAATTCACTAAGGGAGTGATTGTAAAAAATGTCTCCAATATGCTCCTGCCCTTAGCTTTCGAAGGTCAACAGCAGCGGGTGCTCCATATCATTCAAGCAGCTCTGTCAGCAGCTAGCCCAAGCTATGATACGGTCATTTACAGGGCGAACTTTGATTTGGTTTAGGAGGGGAAGATGATATATATTACAAGAGAAGATGTTTTGACTTGGCTGGAGAAACATGAGCCAGTGGCCAATCGTCAGAAGGATATTGCGGCTTTTCATAAAGAACTGTCGTTTCGTCTGCAAAGAATGGACTTTCGACCGTCTACTAGTTCAAAAGATCCGAGGAGAGATATTTGTGAAGATCCTGACCAAGAGCTGACTGTGGCCTTTACTCAGGATGGGGAGGGGAATTATGCGACGATCGACCAGAGTCCAGGAGGTCAGATTCTCAGTGATCAGCGTTTTAAGATGGCTTTGAAAAAAGTCTTGAACTATGATGATGATATGGTTGATCGACTGCTATATGGAACAAAAAATTAGTCCTCTTATTCAGAGAGAGTTATCCGCCAGCCTTTAGGAGGCTGGTTTTTTAATTTTTCTGAGATTTCGACTCTTCAAGGATAGCTATTGCAATCGCTTTATGGTAAAATATAGAACAGATGTCCAAAAGATTTGTCTTGAAATAAAGTGACATTTAGCAACCAATCTAGGAGGCAGATATGATTGATCATTTTGAGATAAAGGTCAGGAATCTACAAATTTCAAAAGACTTTTATACAAGTTTTCTCTCTCCTCTAGGCTACAAATTGGCTTTTAGAAGTAGTTCTCTACTCAGTTTTGTTGCTCCCAACAGCCCACATCCTGGTGGAGATTTTTGGTTGGGGGAGGGAGAGCAGTCTCCGATTCACTTTGCTTTTTTGGCAGAAAACCATGAGCAGGTTCAAGCTTGTTATGAGGCTGGTTTAAAGGCAGGGGGAAAAGACAACGGTGCGCCAAATTATCGGGGGAACCTTTCATCATATTATGCAGCCTTTGTCTTGGATCCGGATGGTAATAATGTCGAGGCGGTCTGTCATAAAGAATAAAAAATAGAAAAGAGAAAAAACGTGTCAAAGAAAATCGTAACAATTATTGATGTGAAAAATTATGTTGGTCAAGAAGTGACCATCGGTGCTTGGGTAGCCAATAAGTCAGGTAAGGGTAAGATTGCTTTCTTGCAGCTGCGCGATGGCTCTGCCTTTTTCCAAGGGGTGGCCTTCAAGCCTAACTTCATTGAGAAATTTGGCGAAGAAGAAGGATTGGCGAAGTTTGATACGATTAAAAAGCTTAGCCAAGAAACTTCTGTCTATGTGACAGGGATTGTCAAGGAAGACGAGCGCTCAAAATTTGGCTATGAGCTGGACGTTACAGACATCGAAATCATCGGCGAGTCAAATGACTATCCAATCACGCCCAAAGAACATGGGACGGACTTCCTCATGGACAACCGTCACCTGTGGCTGCGTTCTCGTAAGCAGGTGGCAATGATGCAAATCCGCAATGCCATCATCTATGCTACCTATGAATTCTTTGACAAGAATGGCTTTATGAAGTTTGACAGCCCAATCTTGTCAGGAAATGCAGCAGAAGACTCAACTGAGCTCTTTGAAACAGACTATTTCGGAACTCCAGCATACTTGAGTCAGTCAGGACAGCTTTATCTGGAAGCAGGTGCTATGGCTCTTGGTCGTGTTTTTGACTTTGGTCCTGTATTCCGTGCCGAAAAATCAAAAACCCGTCGTCATTTGACTGAGTTCTGGATGATGGATGCAGAGTATTCATATTTGACGCATGATGAGTCACTTGACTTGCAAGAAGCTTATGTCAAAGCCTTAATCCAAGGTGTTCTTGACCGTGCTCCTCAAGCTTTGGAAACACTGGAACGCGATGTAGAACTCCTGAAACGCTATATTGCAGAGCCGTTCAAGCGTGTTAGCTATGATGAAGCGATTGACCTCTTGCAAGCTCATGAAAATGATGAAGATGCTGACTATGAGCATCTGGAACATGGTGATGACTTCGGTTCACCTCATGAAACATGGATTTCAAATCACTTTGGTGTACCAACCTTTGTCGTGAACTACCCAGCAGCCATCAAGGCTTTCTACATGAAGCCTGTGGAAGGAAATCCAGATCGCGTCCTCTGTGCAGACTTGCTGGCACCTGAAGGCTATGGCGAAATCATTGGTGGTTCTATGCGTGAAGAAGACTACGATGCGCTCGTTGCTAAAATGAATGACCTTGGTATGGATACGACAGAATATGAATTCTACCTAGATCTTCGTAAGTATGGAACAGTTCCGCACGGTGGCTTCGGTATCGGTATCGAGCGTATGGTAACCTTTGTAGCAGGGACTAAGCATATCCGTGAAGCCATTCCATTCCCACGTATGCTGCACCGTATTAAACCATAAAATGATTCAAACGCCCATGTGGCGTTTTTTCAGCAATGAACTATGAAATAATCCAAATATAGAATTTTAGAGAAAGAAGAGGTAGAGGTCATGTGAACAGCAGATTAACAAGTGATAAAGGATAGAAATTAAAAAACACTTGTTAAAGGAGAAAATATGTTTAAAAGAAGTTATCGGAAAAATATCGGCCTTATGGCCGGAGTAGAATTTTTTGCCTTTCTAGGTATTACTAGTTTTTGGATTTTATTTCTCAGTCAAAACGGCATGTCACTTTGGCAGATTGGGCTTTTGGAAAGTATTTTTCATGCGACCAGTGTCATCTGTGAAATTCCTTCTGGGATGTTGGCGGATCGCTTTTCCTACAAGACTAATCTGTATCTGAGTCGGATAGCTGGGATTGTGTCTTCTGTTCTCATGTTAGTTGGGCAGGGGAACTTCTGGGTTTATGCGTTGGCTATGGTGATTAGTGCTTGGTCCTATAATTTTGATTCGGGGACAAGCGCAGCCATGGTCTATGATTCATCTGTGGAAGCCGGACTCAAGGAACGTTACTTATCCATCTCCAGCTTTATGTCTGGAGTGGCCGAGGCGACCCGGTCTTTGGGAACGGTCTGGGCCGGATTTTTTGTCCATGGACAATTGCATCTGACCTACTATATCATGATTGCTACCTCTATCATCGTTCTTTTCTTGACCTGGATGCTGAAAGAACCTAGTGTCAAAGCAGAGAAAGCGGAGCGTCTGACTATGAAAAAGATTATCTGGGCTGTCAAAGAGGAGTTACAGAGAAATCCCAGCCTTTTTATCTGGATGATTCTGTCCCAAATCATCGGAACACTGATGTGTATGTTTTATTTTTATTATCAAAATCAATTGCCTGATTTAAAAGATTGGCAGATTTCGGTAGTCATGCTGATTGGCAGTGCTTTGAATATCTTAGCGGTCTATATGGCGAGTGTGATTGGAAAGAAGTATTCTGCCCTAAAACTCTTTCCTTCAGTGGTACTTTTAACTGGAGCAAGCTACCTGCTGTCCTATTTTGGAACGCCAATCATCTATATTTTGATTTATCTAATCAGCAACGCCTTGTATGCTCTTTTCCAGCCGATTTTTGACAATGATTTACAAAAGCAGCTGCCAAGTGAGGTGCGGGCGACCATGCTCAGTGTCTATTCTATGATGTTCAGCCTGAGTATGATTGTCATTTTTCCTGTGACGGGCTGGTTGATTGATTACTTTGGCTTCGATTGGACTTTTATAGCTTTGGGCGGCTTTTTATTTGCTGTAACCCCATTTTTGCATATAGCTCTAAAGAAAATAAGCCAGAGCTTACAAGAAGTCTAATATCAATGTTCTCTTTCTGCTGGTCAGAAGGAGAATATTTTTTACCCTTTGAAAATTATGGTAAAATAAATACAGTTTAATGGAGAAGTAGGCAGTATGAAAGATTAAGAAATTATAATCTGCACTAACTAATAGAAACTATTGAAATTTCTCCTATCATTTGATAATATATTATTATAACATAAATAAAGGAGAGTTATTATGTCTAATACTGAAGACAGATATGCAATTAATTGGGAAGAATATAAACAACCGATTGTTTTGAAATGTAAGTATTGGGATGGAATACCTGAACATTATATGTTTTCCAAAGAATTGGGACGTATAAGACATATCTTGGATGATTTTAATAAAGTGGCAGAGGACAGTAAAAAGAATGGACAAGCTGACGAATGTGATGCTGGAAAAATGTTTATTCAGAAAGAAATGTCTAGAGTGATTGCCATATCTGGAGAACGTGGTTCTGGGAAAACCTCCCTTTTGAAGAGTTTGAAAAATATTCTTGAGAAAGAATATCATGTTTTTGATATTATTGGTCCAGAAGTACTCTCCTCTGATCTCAGTATAATAGATATTTTCGTTTCTATGCTTCGTGATATTGTGAATAGTTTAGACAGTGAGTGTTTTAGTACATGTGTTTTAACCAAACTAAATGCTCAATTAAAATCTATTACAGCTGCTATTTCAGTCGACAAGCAAAAGGAAGATTATTTTAAAAACGGGCACTCTGATTCTTCTATCCTAGAATCTCTAAATAAAAGAGTGCATCTTGACGTACTCTTTGGAACATTTCTACAAGACCTTCTTGCCATTTTACAAACAAATAATAAGAACCCTAAAGATTTTGTTTTAATCATTGATGATTTGGATTTGGTAAAAAATCAACTGATTGCAAAGCTTCTTAATGACATTCAGCGTTACCTGGATAAGAAGATAATCATTATCTTCGCTTACAGAAAACGTCAATTGGAAAATTCTTTATTTGAAGATCTTATAACTGATAATCAGAGACTTTTGGAGCATGAAGTGATTGATAATGAAGAAATTTTTTCACAAATCAATCAATTTCTACTTAAACTGGTTCCTTTAGGGAATCGTGTATCTCTTTTCCCAAACAATGATTTATTAAATAAAAAAATGTGGGTTATCTTAAAGTCTATTGATCTTGGTCTGGATGAAGAGTTAAGAATCTTTAAGGCGAATAATGAATCAATTAATAATAAAGAAAACCTGGAATTAACTGTAGAGGACTGGTTTTATAAGTTTATATTTATACGGACTGACTTAAATATTAGGCCGATTGACAGTCGTGAAAATACAAAGTTGCTTTTACCCCAGAGTTTGCGAGAAATTATTCAAGTGGCAGAAATTTTTAGTGAGATGAAGCCCTTAAAAAGAGACAAAGGCTATACAAAGTTTTTCCAAGAGTTAATAGAAAATCTATCTGGATTTAAGCAATATATTGATTATAAAATAACAAGTCAATTCAACGCTAATTTATCTATGTTAAACTTCTTTAGGGAGTGGGATTCAGCTAAGCCATATAGTAAAAACCATCTCACTTATTC
>NZ_RJMM01000005.1 GCF_003943655.1 Streptococcus sanguinis | reverse complement strand
GTTCTACTTGCATGTATTAGGCACGCCGCCAGCGTTCGTCCTGAGCCAGGATCAAACTCTCATTAAAAGTTTGAGTTCGCACTCATTACTGTCCACTGACAGATTTATTCTCGTTTTTTTGACAGGTTACATATCTCTATGTCACCCTGCACTTGGTTCGTCTTGTTCAGTTTTCAAAGGGCTTTGTCTTTCGCGACAACTATATTAGTATATCACCCAACCACACCTCTTGTCAATACCTTTTCTAATTTTTTTTACATTTTTTTGAAAAATTATGGTTTTTAAGTTAGTGGTTGATATTACATACCTTTGTGGCCGATCGATTAATTTACATTCTATATCTTTTTTAAATGCGCAAAAAAATGCCCTTTCGGACATTTTTTCTATTCTTGTTCTTGTTTATACTTTTCGAGTTCAGCTTTATTAGCCCAGACGTAGTGTCCTGGACGAATCTCTGCCATTTCTGGTTTATCAACAGAATAATCGTGCTGTTCAGGATCGTAGACCTTCAAGACTTTTTTACGCTCTAAGATTGGATCTGGAATTGGAACAGCTGAGAGCAGGGACTGTGTGTAGGGATGGACAGGATGGTTGAACAACTCCTCTGTCTCTGCCACTTCTACAATGACACCTTTGTAAATCACGGCGATACGATCAGAAATAAAACGAACTACCGAAAGGTCATGGGCAATAAACAGGTAGGTCAAGCCAAGCTCTTTTTGAAATTTTTTCAAAAGATTCAAAACCTGAGCCCGAACAGATACGTCCAAGGCAGAAATCGGCTCATCTGCAATTACGAAGTCTGGTTGCATGACCAGAGCACGAGCAATCCCAATCCGCTGACGCTGTCCACCAGAGAATTCGTGAGGATAGCGAGTTAAATGCTCAGCTAACAAGCCAACTTCATTGATGATATCTTTGACTTTTCTTTGACGATCTTCTTCGCTATCAAACAAGTGATAATTGTAGAGACCTTCAGAAAGGATGTAGTCAACGGTAGCACGCTCATTCAGACTGGCAGCTGGATCTTGGAAAATCATCTGAATTTTGCGAATCAAGTCTGCTTCTTCTGCTTTTGACTTTTTACCATTAATCTTTTTGCCTTCATAGAAGATATCACCTGCACTGGTATCATTAAGGCCAATAATAGCTCGACCAATAGTAGTCTTACCAGAGCCTGACTCTCCTACAAGAGAGAAAGTTTCTCCCTTATTGATGAAGAAATTTGCATTTTTAACTGCCACAAATTTCTTACTTCCTTCACCGAAGGAAATTTCTAAATCTTTAATTTCAACTAATTTTTCAGTCATTTCCTTCCTCCTAAGCTTCTAATTGATTGAAGCCCATTTTTGAACGAATTTTTTCATGCAGGTTTTCGATAATCTCTGGTTTATCAACCTTAGGCGCATCTTCGTGCAGCAACCATGTCTTAGCCCAATGAGTATCTGACACATTGAAAGCCGGTGCTTCTTCTTCAAAGTCAATTGACATGGCATAGTCAGAACGCAAAGCAAAGGCATCCCCTTTGATTGGTGAATAAAGTGACGGTGGAGTACCAGGAATCGAGTAGAGCGCACCATTCGCATCTGCCAACTGAGGTAAACTGGATAGCAAACTCCATGTATAAGGATGTTTTGGCTCGTAGAAGATTTCTTCAACTGTACCGTATTCTACAATTTCACCGGCATACATGACCGCAACCTTATCTGCAATACTAGCCACAACACCAAGGTCGTGCGTAATAAAGATGGTTGTGAAATGATATTCTTGCTGCAAGGATTTGAGCAAGTCAATGATCTGCGCTTGAATCGTTACATCAAGGGCCGTTGTCGGCTCATCACAGATAAGAATATCAGGACGGCAAGCCAAAGCAATAGCAATAACAATCCGCTGACGCATACCACCCGAGTATTGGAAAGGATATTCTTCGAAACGTTTTTCCGCATCTGGAATCCCGACCTTACTCATATAGTCAATGGCCATTTTTTTAGCTTCTTTGGCTGATTTTCCTTGGTGCTTGATAATGACCTCTGTAATCTGGCTCCCAATCGTATTAATGGGATCCAAGCTCGTCATCGGATCTTGGAAGATAGTCGCAATTTTTGCACCGCGAATCGGCTCCCAATCCTTATTATTACGAAGAGTTGTCAAATCTTTTCCGCGATAGTCAATAGTTCCTTTAGCTACACGGCCATTTTCTTCTAACATACCAGTAAAGGTCTTTGTTAATACAGACTTTCCTGAGCCTGATTCACCAACAATAGCCAGCACTTCGCCTTCAATCAAGTCCAGAGAGACTCCACGAATGGCGGTTAAGACACGATCGCGAACATCGAATTCCACGACAATATCGCGAGCAGTCAATATTACATTTTCATTCTTTGTCATATTTACTCCTATCTATGTGTACGTGGATCGCTGGCGTCAGCTAAGTTTTGACCAACTACGAAGAAGGTAAGAGATACCAAAATCAGAGTTGTGAGTGGAATCCAAAAGAGGTAGGCATTCGTCGTCACATTTTGAGAATAATCTGAAATCAGGCGTCCCAAACTTGGCACTGTTACAGGAAGACCTAATCCAAAGAAGGACAGAAAGGCTTCGTAAGAGATAAAGCTTGGCAACATCTGTGAAGTGGTAGTCACGATAACAGATACCAACTGCGGCATAATGTTCTTCGTAACAATCTTGAGAGTCGGTGTACCAAGAGTACGAGAGGCAAGGTTGTATTCCAAATCCCGATAGCGCATAATCTGCACACGGATAGTGTAGGCAATACCGACCCAACCAGTAATCGTCATGGCAAAAATAAGATTCCAGAAACCAGCACCGATAGAGTANGTCAAGACAATGACAATCAAGAGGGCTGGGATATTTGAAATGATATTGTAGATTTCCATCATGACACGGTCAACTGTTTTGGAAATTCCCCAGATACCGCCAATGATAACTCCGATAGCCAGATTAATAACCGTCGCAATAATCGAAATAAGAATAGAGTTACGGGCACCAAACCAAACACCGTCAAAGAGAGACTTACCATTACTATCCGTTCCAAACCAGTATTGACCACTTGGCTTGATATAACGCATGCTAAAATCATTTACCTTGCTCACGTCATTAAAGTCGAAGTTTGAAAACATAGGATAAATGAAACTCATAAGAATAATGGCAATCAGAATCCCCAGCATGGTAATGGTTGATTTCTTTTTCAGAAATTGACGCATGACTGACTTCCAGTAAGAATAGGCTGGAGCATCAATCGTTTCAGAGGCAAAATCGTCACGTTTGACAAATTGGAATTTGCTTTTATCAATTGTAGCCATTATTTACCTCCTTTTGATGTTAACTTGATACGTGGGTCCAGTACTGTCATCAGAATGTCACCCAATAAGAGGGCAAAGATAGACAGACATGTGAAGATGAATACAAGACCAACAACCATAGAGTTATTGGATGCCTTAACGGAATCAATCAGCATCTTACCCATACCAGGAAAGGCAAAGACAGTTTCTGTCAGAGTCGCACCTGCAATAACACCAACGATAGAAGCTGGGATACTAGATACCAGCGGCACCATAGCGTTTTTAAAGATGTGCTTGTTAGAAATTTCTTTTTCAGAGAGACCCTTAGCACGTGCAAAGCGGACAAAGTCCTGAGACTGCAGGTCAATCATATAACGACGAATCCAAACAGCTGTCCAAGGAGCACTCAAAAGCCCTAAAATAACAGCTGGAAGGACATAAGAACGCCAATCTCCTGCTCCCAAGATTGGGAAGGAGTCTGGAAGACCAACAGCAGACCCCGCCAAACGAACGATGTAAACCAAGGCGATGGTTGGCAGTGACATCATAAAGGTCAAGCCCGCTGTAGAAATGCTATCAAACCATGTATTCTTGAGTCGAGCCATGTAGGATCCGAGTGGAATAGCAATCAGATAAGACAGAGCCACACCAATCAAACCGATAATGGCTGAGCTGGTAATCATGGATGGATTTTGATAGTTGCTTTGAGTCGCCGTATAAGCATCTCCCTTACCAAACTTAGCAATATCCTGTGAGTCGGCTTTGCTTGGCGTCTTATAGGTACGAGAGTAAATGTTAACAGATGATGTCTTTTTACCTGTTGGGAATTGAACTTCAGAAGACTTAGTTTGTCCTTGTCCCTGTGTAATAACTTGCAGAACAGGGATATTAGCATAGGTCGGATAAGAATTACCTAAATTAAAGGTGATAAAGTTCTGGTGGACAAATGGGAACTGACCGTTAAAGTACAGCAGATACTTATGCTTGGTACCTGAACCCACAAGAGACCAGCCAACAGAAGGATCATTTTCAAACCGGATATAACGCTCTAGGTTTGGATTTTCCTCATCTTGGATAACATTTGGATGGTCAATTTGAATCAAATTAGCATAGAACTCAAAGACACGTTCATACACAGGTACTTCGCGTACAGCGTAGAATTCTCCGCTCAGTGGAAATTTCTGCAATTTCCAACCATTACCAAGTTTATCAATATACTTCTGATAAATCTTCTTGTTTGCTTCTGTAGCTTCTGTTGTAACTGAGGAATCTTCCTTGCTAGCCTTCTCCTGCAGTTCCTTAGTATCATAATAGTCAATGTAACCCATCCGCTCAAAGATGGTGTTTTCATAGTTAGCTTTTTTATCTTTATTGGTCGCTATTTTATTATAGTTAGGATCCTGCTTGAAAATCAACCTTCTTGGCACCATAGTATAGATAATGGCATAAGTCAGGGTTGTCACCAAGAAAATCGACACAATTGAGCGTAAGATACGCATAAAAATATATTTTTTCATTTATCGTTTCCTTTAAATTCCAAAAGAACTTTCTCCTCTATTAGAGAAAGTTCTCTTAGCAAGCTTATTTCACGTGGTCTGCTAATTCTTCTTGAGCTTTTTTATTAGATTCCGCACGTTCTTTATTCCATTTTTCCTGAGCGCTATTATAATCTTTTGTAGTTACAGTCTCATCCTGTAATTTCATGTACTTATAACTTGCTGCTTCACGCGCCTTAGCACCAGACCAAGCAAACGGTGCTGAGAATGGTACTACCTTAGTCAAGGTTGGACGGCCTGTTCTAGAAGTTACCGGAATCAACAAAGCACTATCAGTTAGCCAAGCCTGAGCTGCCGCATATTTTTCATAACGCTTGTTCAAATCTTGCTTTTCTGCACCCGCTTCGTCCACTAGCTTGGTATATTCATCCAAACCAACTTGTTTCGCTGCGGCATTATCTGTGCCATCAAATCCTAAGAAGGTCTTGGTATTTTCACCACCAGGTTTGATGATGTCAAGATAAGTAGATGGATCTTGATAGTCCGGAGTCCAGCCGACATTGTCTGAAATATCCCAGTCTTCTTCAGCAGCAGAAGGAGCAAACAAGGTAATGTTAGTCACTTCATCCTTAGACAATTGGTGAACATCAATCACAACATTATCTGTTCCCAAAGTCTTCTCAATGGATTGCTTGAGGGATTGAACGCGCTGTACTTTAGAAGTAGCTGTTTGATCAACCGGAATATCCAGATGAATTGGGAATTCTACTCCATCAGCTTTCAAAGCTTCTTTTGCTTTAGCAAATTCAGCCTTTGCTTTGTTCTCGTTATAGAGACCATCTTGACCATCTGAGAAGTCAACGTCTTTCCATTCGTCGCCATAAGTTACTACTTTTTCCTTAACTAAGTCACCGAAGGACTTGTCACCAGCCTGCACAAATGTAGGTGGGATGTAAAGGTTACGAAGAAGTTTGTCTGCTCCGTCCTTACCATTAATCTGAGATGCATAGGACTCACGATTGAAGGCAAAGGTCAAAGCCTGACGGAAGTCCTTGTTAAGCAAGGCTTTCTTAGTTGAAGTTTTTTGAGCTTCTGATGTCTTAGCCGTATGGTTGTACGACTGACGATCAATGTTTGTACCTACTAAGAAAGTTGAGGCATCTTGAGGTGTATAAACGATATTATCTTTAAAGTCTTTTTCAACCTTTTCATAAGTCGCACTAGTCGGGAAGAGTCTGGCTGTTGTCAGAGCACCTTGACTGAACTGCTCAGCTAGTTTCCCTTGATCTTGTCCATCATAGAAAGAGAGTTTAACTGCATCTACGTGAACATTTTCTTTGTCCCAATAATTAGGATTCTTCTCAAATTGAATTTCAGATTTTGAAGTCAATGATTTGAGCAAGAAAGGTCCGTTATAAAGCAAGCTTGTTGGATCGGTTGCTTGAGCGAACTTATCACCTTGGTTTTTCAAAAAGTCTTTGTTTACCGGGTAGAGAATTCCCATTGTAGTCTTAGAGTTCCAGAAGCTTTCTGGCTCATTAAGAGTATACTCAACGGTATGATCATCGACTGCTTTGATCCCTACTTCTGAGAAATCAATCTTCCCAGAAATATAGTCCTTAAGCCCTTTGACAGAATCCTGAACCAAGTAGATTGTTTCAGATTTGTTGTCTGCTGCATACTTAAGACCTGTAACAAAGTCTTCTGCTGTGACATCTGCGTACTCTTCACCTTCGGAAGTATACCACTTAGCATTTTTGCGAAGTTTGTAAGTGTAAGTTTTCCCATCTGGGGATACAGTCCATTCCTCTGCCATTGAAGGAACCAAGTTTCCATATTGGTCGTTTTCTAAAAGACCGTCAATAACATTGGCAGTCAAGTCTGTTGTAGCAGCTTTACTTGAAGTGAGATAGTTCAAGTTTTCAGGATCTGTCTCGTAGATATAATTAAAGGTGTTTGAAGAGTCTGAGCTGCCTGACTTTGTGTTTGGCTTAGAGCCTGAGCAAGCTGCAAGAAAGCCAGCCGCAAGAAGAGTAACTCCTGCTAACGCAAGGACTTTGCTTTGTTTCATATGGGTTTCTCCATCTTTTAGATTTTTAGATTTAATTAAGATTATAGCATAGATAGTACTAAAAGTAAAATAAATTTTCAGAATATTAAGTTAGCTCACTAACACCCTAAGATGTTTATGTAATCAGGCTTCCTGCATGTTTGCTATATAGGATTAGATAAGCTCAAACTCGCTTATTCTATCTCTCAAATCATCAAAAACCCCACTGTTGCTACAATGGGATTTTCTTGATTTATTTGATATGTTCTGCGAGTTCTGCTTGAGCTTTTTTATTGGATTCTTCCTTTTCTTTTGCCCATTTTTCACGCGCTTTTTCATAATCTTTAGTCGTTATTGGTTTATCTTGGATTTCAACATATTTAAAGCTGTATTCACCCTTGTTTCCAGTCCAAGCAAATGGTCCTGAGAATGGAACAACCTTACGGACACTTGGTGTTGCACCAGATGACCAAGCTGGCATCAACAGAGCACTGTCTGTCAGCCAAGCCTGAGCTGCAGCATATTTTTCGTAACGTTTGTTAATATCCTCGTTTTCCGCAGCTGCGTCTTCCAAGAGTTTGTCATATTCTTCAAAGCCAGCCTCTTTAGCTGCCGCATTGTCTGTACCAGGATCAAATCCAAAGTAGCCGTCAACATTCTCACCAGTCTTAGAGCCAGTGATTTCCAAATAAGAAGATGGATCGTTATAATCTGGGCTCCAGCCAAGATTATTATTTAAGTCCCAGTCTTCTTGAGATGCCGAGGTCGCAAAGTAGGTGATGTTATTCAACTCATCATCTGTCATCTGCTGAATGTCAATCACCACATTGTCAGAGCCAAGATTGGATTCAATAGACTGCTTCAGTGACTGAACACTCTTAACACCATTGGTATCTGCTGAGCTAACCGGAATATCCAGATGAATAGGGAATTCTACTCCCTCTGCCTGCAGCGCTTCCTTAGCTTTGGCAAATTCTGCCTTGGCTTTTTCTGGATTATAAAGACCATCCTGAGCGTCGTCTAATTTGACTCCCTTCCACTCATCACCGTAGCTAGCCAGATTTTCTTCTACAATGCTGCCGAACTCTTTACCATTAGCTTGTACAAAGGTTGGCGGAACAAAGGTATTACGAAGCTGCTTGTCTGCTGCTTCTTCACCATTGGTTTGTGCAGAATAGGCAGTACGGTCAAAGGCAAAAAGCAGAGCCTGACGGAAATCTTTATTGAGCAGTGCTTTCTTAGTAGAAGATTTCTGTGCATCCGTTGTCTTAGAAGTATGCTCGTAAGACTGACGGTCGATATTAGTTGTGACAAAGAAGGTTCCTGAACCTTGAGGAGTGTAGACGATATTATCGCCATACTGTTTCTTCACACTGGCAAAGTTGGAGCTATTTGGGAAAAGACGAGCAATGGTGTAGTTGCCGTCAGAGAAGCCACGCACTAGAGATTCTGTATCTTGACCATCGTAGTAAGAAAATTTGACAGTGTCAATTTTCACCTTTTCCTTATCCCAATAGTTTGGATTCTTCTCTAAGCTAATTTGAGATTTCGAAGTGATAGATTTCAAGATAAACGGACCGTTATAGAGGACACTGGTCGGATCCGTTCCCTGAGCAAACTTGTCACCTTTTGATTTCAGGAATTCTTCGTTAATTGGGAAAAGAATCCCCATGGTTGTCTTAGAATTCCAGAAACTTTCTGGCTGATTCAAAGTGTATTGAACAGTAGAATCATCCACCGCCTTGACACCCACTTGGGAGAAATCAGTTATTTTACCATTGACATAGTCGTCCAAGCCTTTAACAGATTTTTGAATGATATAGAGACCCTCAGACTTGCTGTCTGCGGCATGCTTCAGACTGGTCACAAAGTCCTTAGCAGTCACATCTGCATACTCTTCACCATCAGAAGTATACCATTTCACTCCCTCACGAAGCTTATAAGTATAGGTTAGACCATCTTTTGAAACGGTCCAATCTTCCGCTAGAGAAGGCACTAAGTTACCATACTTATCGCTTTCTAGCAAACCATCCACTACATTAGCCATAATCTCATTGGTTGCCCGCTTATTGGACACAGTGTAATCCAGCGTATCTGGATCTGCCGTATAAACATAGCTATAGTTTTTCCCAGATGAATTGGAGCCACCAAACGAACAGGCAGCCAGAATTCCTGCAGAGAGAATGACAAGCCCAGCAGCTGCAGCTAACTTAGATGTTTTCATAAACTTCCTCCAGTTTTCATTAAGATTACTTTCATTATAGCACTTCTGCGACAGGATGTAAACGCTTCAATGCAATAGAGAGTCATATAAAAAAGAGACTGGGACAAAATGTCTCAGTCTCGCTTTATCGTATTCACAAACTTTTGATTCCAAACTGTTTATAAAGAATCAAAAGCTCGCGGTTCAGAACCTTATTTAATGTGTTTTTCTAAGTCTTCTTGGGCTTTTTTATTGGATGCTTCCTTTTCTTTTTCCCATTTCTTAAGAGCCGCTTCATAGTCTTTAGCTGTAACAATATCATTTTGGAGCTCCATGTTCTTAAAGACATAGGCATCTCCTTTGATTCCGACATAAGAGTAAGACTTGGTAAATGGCACAACCTTCTGAACGACTGGTGAACCACCACCAGAAACACTAGGAATAACAATGGAGCTATCCGTCAACCAAGCCTGAGCTGCTGCGTATTTGGTGTAACGAGCATCTGTATCTTGTTTTTCTTGATCAGCTTCATCCAGCAAAGCCTTGTATTCATTCAAGCCAACCTTATTTGCCACATCAGCATTTTTCCCTTTTTCTATACCAATATTATCTGCAGCATCACCTGTTTCAGGGTTAAAGATATTCAGATAAGTTGATGGATCTTGGTAGTCTGCTGACCAGCCAGACATGTTGAGATCGTAGTCTTTCTGAGCTGCTGTTTCTGCAAAGTAGGCAGAATTATCAAAGTCATCTGTTGACATTTGCTGAACATCAATAACGACATTTTCTTGGCCAAGCGCTGATTCGACAGACTGTTTGAAGGAATTCGTCCGTTGTACCAAAACCTTGTCAGACTGATCGACAGGGACGTCAATATGGATTGGGAATTCTACACCTTCAGCTTGCAAGGTTTCTTTTGCCTTGGCAAATTCCGCCTTGGCTTTATCAGCATTGTAGATGCTGTCTTGGGCATCTGTCAGTTTGACACCGCTCCACTCATCACCGTATGTAGGAAGTTTGCTCTCTACTACATCTGAAAAGTCTTTGCCATCAACCTGCACGAAGCTAGGAGGAACTAGCAAGCTACGGATGAGTTTAGTCGCCCCATCTTTACCATTCATCTGAGCTCCAAAAGATGTCCGGTCAAAGGCAAAGTTGATTGCCTGACGGAAGTCTTTATTTTGAATAGCAGCTGTAGTTGATGCCTTTTGAGCATCTGATGTCTTAGACGAATGATTATAAGTCTTACGATTCAGATTGAAAGCAAAATAGAAACTAGTTGAATTCTGTGGTGTGTAAATAATATTGTCTTTGTACTGCTTTTCTACAGAAGCATAGTTAGAGCTCGTAGGGTAAAGCCGTGCTTGAGAATAAGCCCCGTCTGAGAAGTTGCGGATCAAGGATTCCTGATCCGAACCATCAAAATAAGTCAGTTTTATATTTTCAACCTTGACATTGTCCTTATCCCAATAGTTCTGGTTTTTAGCATATTCAATGACAGACTTAGAAGTGAATGCTTTCAGAACATAAGGTCCGTTATAAAGAATGGAAGAAGGTTTTACGGTACCAAAATCTTTGCCTTGTGACTTCAAGAAATCCTCATTGATGGGGAACAGAATCCCCATGGTCGTCTTAGAGTTCCAGTAGCTTTCTGGCTGGTTGAGCGTGTATTCGACCGTGTGGTCATCAACTGCTTTTACTCCAACTGTTGAGAAGTCTTTAGACTCTCCTTTGACATAGGCATCCAAGCCTTTGATAGAGCTTTGGACGATAGGAAGAGCTTCAGAATTTTCATCTGCCGCGTGCTTCAAACCTGCTACAAAGTCTTGTGCTTTAACCTCTGCATATTCTTCACCATCTGATGTGTACCACTTAGCATCTTTACGAAGCTTATAGGTATAGGTCAAACCATCCTTTGAAACAGTCCAGTCTTCCGCAATAGATGGAACCAAATTGCCATATTTATCATTTTCTAAAAGGCCGTCCACCAAGTTTGTAATAACATCGGACGTAGTAGCCCGATTTGAATTGACATAGTCCAAAGTATCAGGGTCACTCAAATAGACATAAGAATAGGTATTGCTGGCACTAGAGTTTCCACAAGCAGCTAAAATCAGTGTTGACACGACTGTCAGTCCAGTAATGGCCAACCATTTAGATTTTTTCATGAGCATTCTCCTTCTCAATTCAGTATATTGTATTATTATACAATATTTTTCTAAAAAAGTAAACGCTTTATGTAAAAAAGTAATAATTTTCTATTTTTCAGCCTTATAAACTGTGTTATTTCAAATATTTTTTAATTATTGTCATATTTTTCTATGCTAAACTTTATAAAAATGCGTTTAAAGTCAATATCAGCGCCTTTTTACATCTATTCTGTAATATTTTTATTATCCTTCATTTGTGAAAGAAAAGAGCTTTTTATGATACAATGGTTATATCTTGTTTTAGGGGAAAGAAATGAAACGATTATTCCTATGTTTACTAGTTTTGGTCGGAATGACCGCCAGCAAGGTTGCAGCAGATGATTTCAACATTGCAGCTAAGAGTGCAATAGCTGTAGACGCTACTTCCGGAAAGATTCTCTACGAAAAAGATGCTAATACTCCAATCGAAGTCGGCTCCATCACCAATCTTTTGACCGTCTATCTGGTCTATGAAGCCATTGACAGAGGAGACCTGACTGCCGATACCTATGTTGATATCTCAGACTACGCCTACACTCTAACATCTAATCCAAATATCAGCAATGTCCCTTTGGAAGCCAAACGTTACAAAGCCAAGGACTTGATTGCCGCTTCCTTGATGTCCAGCTCCAACAGTGCCACGATTGCCTTGGCTGAAAAGGTTGGAGGCAGCGAAGAAAATTTCGTCCAAATGATGAAGGCCAAGCTTAAAGAATGGGGAATCAAAGATGCTACTATTGTGAACTCCACAGGGCTGAATACTCTTCTTCTAGAATACGCAACTGAAGAAACAGAGTATAGCGCCTCAGCTAGCACATCTAAAAAAAGCAAGGACACTGAAAATAAATTCAGTGCCTACGACTTGGCTGTTATCAGCCGGCATCTGATTATGGACTTCCCTCAAGTGACAGACATCACTTCCAAGTCCACAGCTAAAATTGCAGGGACGAGTCTGGAAAATTATAACTTCATGTTGGAAAACCAGTCCAACTTCCGCTCAGGTGTAGACGGACTCAAAGCCGGCAGTTCGGATAAGGGAGGCTCTTCCTTTGTTGCGACGACTACTGAAAATGGTATCCGCATGATTACTGTTGTGCTGGACGTTGAGCAAACCGACGGCGACCCCTACGCACGCTTTGTAGCCACAGCATCTTTGATGAACTATGTTTCGCAAAACTTCACTCAGACGACCATTGTGGCTGAGGGGGAGACCTACAATAAAAGTAATTCAACCGTTATTGACGGCAAGCAAAAGACCGTTCCAGCCGTCGCCAGCAAGGATTTCACCATCATTGAGCGCATCGCCAATCAGGCTGAGCACAAGGTGGAATTTTCCACCAACGAAAAAGGCTTCCAAGCTCCGCTGAAAAAAAATACTGAGCTCGGAACCTTGACCTATACCGACCCTGAGCCAATCGGCCAAGGTTATCTGGAAAACAAAGCGCCTTCTGTCACGATGGTGGCAGGCCAAGAGGTAGAAAAAAGTATCTTCTTCAAGGTCTGGTGGAATGACTTTGTCCGCTATGTCAACGAGAAATTATAAAGAACAACCGCGAATCAAATGATTCGCGGTTGTTTTGTATGTTTTCTAAATGTTGGACTAGAGCTAGCAAACATCTTTGAATATTAACTCACAATGCGTGTCTTCAAGCAGTGATTCAAAATTTCGCTTAGACGAAGCTTTACCCAACTGATCCTTCCATTTCATAGCTGATCAAGCGGTTAAGCTCAACAGCGTATTCCATAGGTAATTCTTTGGTGAAAGGCTCAACAAAGCCCATGACAATCATTTCGGTGGCTTCGGATTCGGACAAGCCACGGCTCATGAGATAGTAGAGCTGCTCTTCTGAAATCTTAGAAACCTTGGCCTCATGCTCTAGAGCTACTTGAGAGTTATGAATTTCATTAAAGGGAATGGTATCTGATGCCGAAATATCATCCATGATAATCGTATCACACTCAATATGGCTGACGGATTTCTGTGAATTCTTTCCAAAGGTCACTTGACCGCGGTAATCCACCTTACCTCCGCCCTTAGCAATAGACTTGGACACGATAGATGAGCTGGTATGAGGAGCATTGTGAATCATCTTAGCCCCTGTATCTTGGTGTTGATTGGTATTGGCAAAGGCAATGGAAAGCATAGTTCCTCGCGCTCCAGGTCCATCCAGATAGACAGACGGATATTTCATAGTCGTTTTCGCACCGAGGTTCCCGTCAATCCACTCAACCGTTGCATCTTTCATAGCCCTCGCCCGCTTGGTCACGAGGTTGTAGACATTATCAGACCAGTTTTGAATAGTGGTGTAGCGCATATAGGCACCATCAAGAGCAAAAATTTCGACAATTGCTGCATGTAGACTATTACTAGAGTACGTCGGAGCTGTACATCCTTCAACATAATGGACGCTAGCGCCCTCATCGACAATAATCAAAGTCCGCTCAAATTGACCAGAATTTTCATTGTTAATCCGGAAATAAGTCTGCAAGGGAACATCTACCTTGACACCTTTTGGCACATAGATGAAGGTACCACCAGACCAGACGGCGGAGTTGAGAGCTGCTAGCTTGTTATCTGTTGGAGGGACCAGCTTAGCAAAATACTGCTTGAAGAGCTCTGGGTATTCCTTGAGAGCTGAGTCGGTATCCGTAAAGACGATTCCTAGCTTTTGGAACTCTTCCTTCATATTGTGGTAGACCACTTCGGACTCATACTGGGCAGCCGCACCAGCCAGGTAGGCCCGCTCTGCTTCTGGAATCCCAATCTTCTCAAAGGTTTCCTTAATCTTCTCAGGCACTTCATCCCAACTTCTAGCAGGTTTATCAGAGGCCTTTTGGTAATAGATCAAGTCATCAAAATTAATTTCCGACAAATCCGGTCCCCAAGTCTGCATCGGCATCTTCTTGAAAGCCTCGTAGGATTTGAGGCGGAAATCCAGCATCCATTCTGGTTCATCCTTGGCTGCAGAAAGCTCACGAATGACCGCTTCATTCAGCCCTTTCCCTGTCGAGAGGACAGGTTCAACATCGTCATGGAAACCAAACTTGTACTCTCCGAGATCAATCGGTTTTGGTTCTACTCTTTCTTCTGACATAATTTCCTTTCACATTCTTACTTTTTATCTTCTTCAATTGCTCGCTTGAGGGCATTCCAACCCAAGGTCGCACACTTAATCCGCTGCGGGAATTTGGCAACGCCTGCTAAAAAGGCGCCATCTCCCAATTCTTTCTGGCGACTGTCTTCTTGGCCCTGAACCATCTGCGAGAAAACTTCTGCTAATTCCAGCGCCTGCTCTTTTGTCTTACCCAGAACCGCATCCGTCATCATGCTGGCTGAAGCCGTTGAGATGGTACAGCCAGAATTTACAAAGGCAATATCCTCAATCTGATTTTCAGCATTAAACTTGACAGACAGACTGATAACATCCCCACAGGTCGGGTTATTGAGGACTACCTGATCCACATCTTCCAGTTTCCCATGATGATGGGGGTGAGCTGAGTGGTCGGTCACAACCGCCTTGTAAAGACTGTCTAACTTAGAAAGCGCCATTGAAAAACTCCTTTGTCTTTTCTAAAGCATCTACCAGCTTGTCGCAATCCGCATAGGTATTGTAGATATAGAAGCTGGCTCGAACAGTCGCTGGCACCTGCAGATAGGTGAGCAGAGGCTGAGCACAATGGTGACCCGCCCGAACAGCCACTCCTTCGTAATCCAGAGCTGTCGCGACATCATGTGGATGGAGACCGTCCAGATTAAAGGCAATCACACCTGAGCGCTGGGCCAAATCCTGAGAGCCATAAATGGTCAAGCCTTCCACTTCCTGCAGCTTAGGAAATACATAGGCAATCAGGTCCTGTTCATGCTGGGCAATGGCATCCATGCCCAAGTCTTCCAAATAATCAATGGCTGCCGCAAGACCGATTGCTCCTGCCATATTCGGAGTGCCGGCCTCAAACTTCCACGGGAGCTCCTTCCAGGTAGCTTCCTGCTCATAGACAAAATCAATCATTTCGCCGCCAAACTCGACTGGCGACATCTCTTCTAGCAATTCTTCCTTGCCATAGAGAACTCCGATACCAGTCGGGCCTGCCATCTTATGCCCCGAAAAGGCGAAGAAGTCCACATCCAAATCCTGTACATCAATCTTCATGTGCGGAATGGATTGAGCCCCATCCACCACCAAAAGCGCTCCTTGCTGATGAACCAACTGGGCAATCTCCTTGATGGAATTGATAACCCCGAGGACATTAGAAGCATGAGCCAGAGAGACAAATTTGGTCCGCTTATTGAGCTTGGCACGGAAATCTTCCATATCCAGAGCACCGTCTTTGAGATAGACATAGACTAACTTGGCTCCGGTCTTCCTACAAGCTTCCTGCCAGGGAATGACATTGGAATGGTGCTCCATGATAGAAATCATCACTTCATCACCAGGCTGCAACCTTTCAGCCGCAAACTGAGCCACCCAATTGAGACTCGTCGTGGTTCCTCGTGTAAAGAGGACTTCTCTGCTAGAAGACGCATTGATAAAAGAGCGAACTCTTTCTCTGGCTGCTTCATAAGATGCTGTCGCTCGCTCGGCTAGCGTATGCACACCGCGGTGAACGTTGGCATTGTCTCTAAGATAGTATTCCTCAATGGCATCTAGCACCTGCTTAGATTTCTGGGTTGTCGCCGCATTGTCCAAATAAACCAAAGGCTCATCATTGACAATTTGGTCCAAAATGGGAAAATCTTGCTTGATTGCTTCTGCATTAAATCCAGACATGAAGACTCCTATCTACTTACAAGGGACAAGGCCCAGCTTTTTATCTTTTTGCGAGAATAATATCGATATTTTCAATCATTTCATCACGGACTTCCTTAACAGGGATTTCCACAATCACTGAGCCTAGGAAACCACGCACGACCAAGCGTTCAGCCGTCGCCTTATCAAGACCTCGACTCATGAGATAATACATATCCTCTGGATCCACCTGGCCGATAGAAGCCGCGTGACCAGCTGTCACATCATTCTCATCAATCAAGAGGATGGGATTAGCATCTGAGCGAGCTTGATCAGACAGCATGAGAACCCGGCTTTCCTGCTGGGCATCTGCTCCCTTAGCCCCTTTGATAATATGACCGATACCATTGAAGGTCAGGGTTCCTTTTTCCAGGATAACCCCGTGCTGCAGGATATTTCCGATAGAGTTGCAGCCATAGTTAGTTACGCGGGTATCAATTCCCTGAACCTGCTTACCGCTTGAGAGAGCCACCACTTTCATATCCGCATGGCTGCCCTTGCCATAGAGGTCGCTGTCAAAGTCTGCCACGACATTGCCTTCGTTCATAACGCCAATGGCCCAGTCAATCATAGCATCGTTGTCCAGCTTACCGCGACGGCTGATATAAGCCGTTACATTTTCGCCCAAGCGGTCAATAGCTGAAAACTTAATCTGAGCGCCAGCTTGAGCAATAACTTCGACAGTGATATTGGCTGTTACTGGAACAGAGCCCTCACCATAAGTTTCCAAGCGTTCCAAGTAGTTAACTTTGGAATGCTTGCCTGCGATAATCAAAATATGCTTGTTAAAAGGAACATCGCTTTCGCTGTCCTGATAAAAAATTCCTTCAATCGGCTGATCAATCTCAACATTGTCCGGCACATAAAGAACTGCACCGCTGTTGAAATAGGCAGTGTGGTAAGCCGCCAATTTGTCCTCGTCATACTTGACCGCAGACATAAAATGCTTCTCTACCAGCTCTGGCATCTCTTCCAAAGCAGAGTGGAAATCAGTGAAAATCACGCCTTGCGCTGCCAAGTCAGCTGGCAATTGCTCCAGAACAGTCTGAGTTCCCAACTGAACAAGCTTGAGATTGTCGTCTAGGGCTGTAAAGTCTGGAACACTTGTCAGCGGCTCACTTTCTGAAATACGGCCGTCTCCCAGATTCCAGCGATGAAATTTAACCCGCTCAATACGCGGCAATTCTAACTGGTCAATCTTATCAAAGGCCTGCTGGCGCAGTTGAAAGAGCCAGTCTGGCTCTGCATGTAGCTGTGAAAATTCTTGAATTAATTCTTTAGTCATGTCATTCTCCTATCTTTTATCAAAGTCAAAAGAATGTTTGACTAGGCTTCTTCGGTATAGGTGAAGCCCAACTCTTCAGCCAATTTGGCATAGCCTTCTTTCTCCAAGCGGACTGCCAATTCTGGACCGCCAGAAAGAACGACTTTACCATCCATCATGACATGAACCACATCAGGAGTGATATAGTTGAGCAAGCGTTGGTAGTGGGTGATAATCATAGCACCAAAGCCTTCACCGCGCATAGCATTAACCCCTTTGGACACAACCTTAAGAGCATCGATATCCAGACCTGAGTCAATCTCATCCAAGAGTGCAAAAGTCGGCTCAAGCATGAGCAACTGCAGGATTTCATTGCGCTTCTTTTCACCACCGGAGAAACCTTCATTAAGGTAACGCTCAGCCATTTCTTCTTTCATGTTGAGCAGTTCCATCTTTTCATCCAGCTTCATGATAAAGTCGCGGACAGAGATTTTTTCCTCTTCTTCCTTGCCAGCATTCATAGCTGCACGTAGAAACTCTGCATTAGTAATACCAGGAATTTCACTAGGGTACTGCATAGCCAGGAAGAGTCCCATGCGAGCACGCTCATCCACTTCCAATTCTAAGATATTGACTCCATCAAAAAGCACCTCTCCTTGAGTCACTTCGTAGTTAGGATTGCCCATGATAGCTGCAGACAAGGTGGACTTCCCTGTTCCATTCGGGCCCATAATAGCTGCAACCTCCCCCGTTTTCAGAGTGAGATTCACTCCTTTGAGAATTTTTTTCCCTTCGATTTCAACATGAAGATCTTTGATTTCTAAGACAGACATTTCTTTTTCCTTTCTTTGCTTAGCTGATTTACATACTTTAGTATACCAAAAAAAAGCCCAAAAGGCTTTTATTTTGTTTAGAGCTATTCTTATTTATCCCTCTTTTGACGCCATTTCCGCCGAACTTCCTCTCGGTAGGAGGAATTCCCAATAAAGCGGAGAATATTGAGCAAAGGAGTACGATTAGGTCCCAAAACTCCGACCAACTCAGCAAAGAGCTCAACTCCCAGAAGTAAGCCAATCATCAAGAGCACGCCCCCAATTCGACTGGAAACATTCAACAAGAGAGAAATCATGGCAAAGACCAGCGAAATCCCGTAGATAACCAGTACTGTTCCTCGGTGAGTCAATCCCAAGGACAAGAGTCTATGATGAAGATGGTGCTTGTCAGGCGTGTAGAATTTCTGACCAGATAGAGTACGGCGGATAATCGCCAGAAAAGTATCCGTAATCGGCACTCCTAAGATAATCATAGGCGTCACCACAGCAACAGCTGTCGCATTTTTTAGTCCTTGCAAGGACAGAACAGCAATCATAAAGCCGATGAAGAGAGCCCCCGTATCACCAAGATAAATGATAGCCGGGTGGTAATTGTAAGGGAAAAAGCCCGCAATTGACAAGACCAAGACGAAAATTGTCAGGGTCAAAAAGAGATTGTGCTGGGGCAAAAAGAAGTAAGAAACAATCCCCATCGTCACCAAGGAGATGATGGACACCCCACTCACCAGACCATCCAGACCGTCAATCAAATTAACCGCATTGGTGATAGAAATAATCCACACCACTGTCAAAATATAGGACAGCCAAGGCTCAAAATGCAGGAAAGGTCCGCCAAAAGGAATCTTAAAATCATCCAATCGGAAATCAGTCAGCCACCAGATTAGGCTGGCTGCTAGAACAATTCCACCCATTTTCAACATAGGCGATAGTTCTTTGATATCATCGACCAGCCCTGTAAAGGCAATAATCAAACCACCTAGAACGACCGGCCAAACATAATCAAAATAGGTCTGTCCAAAAAAATCTACAGCAACAATCTGCGGCATCAAGAGCAGAGTAGAGATAGAAAAAGCCGCTACAATCGCCAGCCCGCCACTGCTAGGCATGGGCTTTTTATTGATGCGACGAGCATTGGGATAATCTACCGCACCAATCTTAAAGGCTAGGAGCCGAACCAAGGGTGTTAGAATCACCCCGATAAAAAAAGTTCCCAGCAATACCAAGATAAACTTTAAAGGAAAAGTAATCATAGGCATTCAACCTTCTGCAGGCCGGAGACGGCATCTGTCACCAAAAGAAGATGACCGTGCTCCTGCAGCACTGCCCGAGTGATATCTGAATCATCTGCGAATTCACGCATCTTGGCCAAGAGCCAAGCTGGATAGCGCTCTGGAAAGCCCTCAACATCTACTAAAATCGTCAAATAATAAGCTGAATCATACTTATAAAGCTCTGATAAGTCAATCTTATAGTCCACCGTCTGGGCAAAAGCCGCAGCAGCTTTAATATCTTCAAAACGCAGGATGTAGTAAATGTAACGCTCTGCATTTTCCGCCGACTGCTCATCAGCCGCCTCCTGAGAAAGCTGCTCCCTTTCCTCTGCTTCGGCTGTTTCCAAAGATTGGACTGCTTCTATGTCTTCCTTACTCTTTTCAAAAATGCTCTTTTCCAATGTCTTGAGGAATTCATCTGGAGACATATGAGACAGCTCGTCCATGTCTGGCAAATCTGCCAAATCCTCAAAACTCAGATTCTTATCCAACTTAGACTTGGTAACAAACACATCCACCTTATCTGGTTTAGGCGTCACTCGAAAACTCAGCATACCGCTGTCCAAAAAATTATCCGGCATCTCCAACTCATCTAAGATGGTATAGAAAAACTCTTCCGTCTTTTCTTGGGGAACCAAGAAATCAGCCATTTCCATGCCGCGCTCTTCCAAATCTTCCAGCTGAATCGTGATTTTTATGGTCGAATCACTAATCTGTTTCATTTCCATATCTCTACCTCATACACTTCTAGTCCTACTATTATACTAAAAAATCCCCCGTATTTCAAAAAATAGCTAGTAACGCTTTGAAAATGGAATTTGCAAGAAAAAACTCTCAGAAAATTCCGAGAGCTTATTATTTCATTACATGAGAAAGAGTCAGGGAAACATTAAAATTACCTTTTTAACCCATCAAGGCTTTGATTGCTGCATAAACCAGAAGCACACCGCCTAGGCCAATCCGATATTTCCCAAAAATTGTAAAGTCATGCTTTTTGACGTAGTCTGTCAGGAAACGAATCACGACTAGACTAACACCGAAGGCAACCCCCATGGCAACTAAGAGCAAGAAGATTTGCCCAAATCCCAGACTGTTCCCATTCTTGATAAACTTGAGAATTTTCCAGCCACTAGCACCAAACATAATAGGAATCCCCAGATAGAAAGTGAACTCTGTCACGACAGAACGACTGACACCATTCAGGAGACCACCGACAATGGTGGCACCAGAACGGCTAGTCCCAGGAAAGAGAGCTAGAACCTGAAAGAGACCAATTTGCAAGGCAGTCTTGTAAGGAAGAGAAGCTAAATCTGTCACAGCAGGCTCCTCATGCTCCCGCCTTTCCAGATAGATAAAAGCCGCCCCATAGACAATCAGCATCACTGATACAGATACTAGATTGTAGAAATGCGCTTCAAACCAATCATCCAAGAATAAGCCGATAACAGCAGCCGGCAAGGCTGCCACGACGACCTTAGCCCAAAGCTGCCAGGTCTTTTGAACCTGACGGGCTGATTTGCCTGGTTTAAAAGGGTTTAGCTTGTCAAAATAGATAACGACAACCGCCAAAATAGCTCCCAGCTGGATAACGACATTAAACATTTCCATAAAGGCTGGACTTTGATTCTTAAACTGGATAAAGTCTTGAATCAAAATCAGGTGGCCTGTACTAGAAATCGGCAGCCATTCTGTGATTCCTTCGATGATTCCGTAAATAATAGAGATGAAAATTTCAATGATAAACATAGAATACTCCTGAAACAAGGGTTTACTCAAGGAAAGTCACAGTTAAATTCCCAAAGAGTATTAGGTTTTATTATATCACAATTTCAAGGCTAGGAAAAGCCAGTACTAAGACTTTTCCGGCTAGGAGGGAGTTTATCTATTAGAAAGCTCCACCGCCTCCGCCGCCTCCGCCGCCAGAGAACCCACCACCTGAACTACCGCCAGATGAGACAGAGAAATTGCTGGCTGTAGTGGCTACATGACCATAGTTTGAGAAGCTGTGCATACTGCTATAGAAGGCATAGTGCAGGTTAGCCTGAACATAGCTGTCCATAGATGGATTTTCCAAGTGAATCTGACGCAGAGCCATGACACGGCTGACACGATCTGCATAACCAAAGAGGGTCGCATAGACCAAGAGACGGTTCCACAGGATAATGCCTTCGATTTCTGTATTGTCCAGATGGGCAATATCTCGCAGCATATTGGAAAAACTTCGCCACAGATAGAAGTCGTGCGCGCCTTCGTCATTCAGGACGCCATCTCGCCAATAAAGCTGTGCCTTACTAGCAAAAATGAGAATCAAGACAAGACTCACCAGCGCCAAAGGAATATAATACCAGATAAAGCCGCCAAAAGAAGCCATATAGATAAAGAAAACAGCGATAGACACTACCAAACCAGCACAAGCCAGAATAATAGCAGTAATCAGCAATCTCTTTTCCTGAACTTTAAGAGGCCGGTAGTGAGCAAAGAGACCCAAACGCTTGCCTTCAGAGCGCACTTCTTTAGATAAGGAGCGCAAACTGTTAGTAAATAAGGACTTGATATTACTACCGATGTTACGGATATAGGACTCATCCGCAGAAGACTTGTGCTTATAAATATCTTCTGAAATTTGATAGGCTGAAAAGAGATCTTTCACCCTAGCCTGGGATTGCTTGTTAAAAGCCATGCCCAGAAAACGTCTCTCAAAGTCTGCCAGCCCATCATAAGTCACTATTTGCAGAACAGGATTTTCAGCATCCCCCTGCAGGAGGAGATTGCCTCTATCCAGCAAGTCTAATAAAGTCGCCTGGACCATGTTTTCAAAGTTCAGCACTGCCTTGCCGCCATTCGTCGGATTGACATCCTCCATATCCACCGCGTAAATATTTTCCGCCAAGACAAGAGGAGCCAAGTCCTGAGGAGCCTCATATAGACGAGCATTCTTGGGATAAGACTGCTTAGGCTTGATTTTCTGGGCAAAGACAAAATAAAGGATAACCGCTACAAGGATGGCACATAAGAGCAGCAAGGGCATATAAATTTCTCCTAGCTGCCGGTAAAAGACCGTCCTGCGGGCAATCTTTTCTTCTTGAGCTTTAAAGGTTGGCAAGTAGTCGTTCTCGTCTTCATTCTGGGACACAAGAGAAACCGCTTGTCGCTCCCAATAGCCGTGGAGCTCGACATTATCGCCCGAGCCAATTCCATTGATTTTGACCAGATAGTCAGTGCCATCCTTATCCACGAAAGGCTGGGTACCAAAGTAGCCACTATGAGCAAAGAGTTCACTCTTATCTGGATTGCTCAAGCCAGAAACCGTCAAAACGACCTCTCCTATCCCCTGATCCCAGTCGCTGATAGGAGTCCAGTTGAGCTCAGCAATATCCTTGTGAAGAAAAAGGAGATTTCTCAACTGCCAGGTCACAGTGACAACAACTCTGTCACCGTCGTTTCCTGAATTATAGATTTTGACTTCATAACCGTCGCCTAAGTCTCTGACTTGGGGGTTAATGTCCATATCTGGCTCACCATTCGTCAGAACCGAGACCGTCGGATTCCCATCAATGGCAAAGCCATTGGGCATCTTTCCAGCAGAGCCCAGCGAAACAATCTGACCATTATAGTCGTCATTAAACTTGTAGGTCACTTTCTCTGTGTAGGTAGCTGTATTGTCCTCACGCAAGGCCAGATCGCCTTGATAGGATTCAATATCATAGTCAACAGCCGAGACAACCTGACCAAAACAAAGACAGGAAAATAAGACTAATAGGAGACAAAAATATCGTTTCATACTCAACCTCTCTTTACAGATATTTTGTTCTATTATATCATTTTTATCAAGTAAGGGCTTACTAGGATTGAAAAGAACGGTAATTTTCGATAGAATAGGAAGAACAATTATTAGATAAGCAGGAGAAACCCATGAAGAAATTATTACTCACTTTATTTACTGCCCTCCTGGTCGCTTTAGGAACAGCCCAAGTTATCCAAGCCGATGACTACCTGAGAATCGGTATGGAGGCAGCCTACGCTCCCTTCAACTGGACTCAGGATGACGATTCCAACGGTGCTGTAAAAATCGAAGGAACCAACCAATATGCCAACGGATACGATGTGCAGATTGCCAAAAAAATTGCTCAAGAGATGGGCAAGGAACCTCTGGTTGTCAAGACTTCTTGGAATGGCTTAATTCCTGCTCTGACCTCCGGAAAGATTGACATGATTATTGCGGGTATGAGTCCAACTGCCGAGCGGAAAAAGGAAATCGCCTTTTCCAACAGTTACTACACCAGCGAGCCAGTTCTCCTAGTTCGTAAAGATGGAAAATATGCATCCGCTAAGACTCTAGAAGACTTCAAAGACGCCAAAATCACTT
Source organism: Streptococcus sanguinis (assembly GCF_003943655.1). Classification (GTDB taxonomy): domain Bacteria; phylum Bacillota; class Bacilli; order Lactobacillales; family Streptococcaceae; genus Streptococcus; species Streptococcus sanguinis_F. Next base: position 61,573 of record NZ_RJMM01000005.1, on the reverse strand, counting down.
CCCAGCAAGGAGTTTACCTCTACAATCTCATTGACCAACTGTCTGGTGCCAAAAAAGAGACAGCTATGGGCGATTTTGCTCAGATGCGTCAAGCCTTGGAATCTGGAGTTATTGATGGCTATATCTCTGAGCGGCCAGAAGCTTTGACTGCTGAGACTGCCAACTCTAACTTCAAAATGATCCAATTTGAGAAAGGCTTTGAAGTAGGAGAAGAAGATGCTTCCATTGCCATTGGGATGCGTAAAGATGACAATCGTATCGAGCAAGCCAATGCAGCTATCGCTAAGATTACTACCAATGACCAAGTCAAGCTGATGGATGAGATGATTCAGAAACAGCCTGTTGATACGGATAGTGAAACAACGAATGAATCATTCTTCAGTCAAGTGGCTAAGATCCTGGCTGAAAACTGGCCGCAATTTTTACGCGGAGCTGGTTTGACCTTGCTTATTTCGATAACAGGAACCATCGCAGGTCTCATCATCGGACTGCTGATTGGCGTTTATCGGACAGCACCAGCTTCTAAGAATAAACTCCTAGCATCACTGCAAAAAATCTTTGGCTGGTTCTTAAATGTCTATATTGAGATTTTCCGCGGAACTCCCATGATTGTTCAGTCCATGGTTATCTACTACGGAACAGCTCAGGCTTTTGGAATTTCTATCGACCGGACTATCGCTGCTATTTTCATCGTCTCTATCAACACCGGAGCTTATATGAGCGAGATTGTCCGCGGTGGTATCTTTGCTGTTGATAAGGGGCAATTCGAGGCCGCAACAGCACTGGGTATGACCCACGGCCAGACCATGCGCAAGATTGTTCTGCCTCAGGTCGTCCGCAATATTCTGCCTGCAACTGGTAATGAATTTGTCATCAATATCAAGGATACATCTGTGCTGAACGTTATCTCGGTGGTTGAGCTTTATTTCTCTGGAAATACCATTGCTACCCAGACCTACCAATACTTCCAAACCTTTACCATCATCGCTGTAATCTACTTTGTCCTGACATTCAGCGTGACACGCATCCTGCGCTATGTTGAAAAACGCTTTGACACAGACAACTACACGACAGGTGCCAATCAAATGCAGACAGGAGAAGTAAAATCATGACAGAAACCATTTTAGAAATTAAAAACCTCAAAAAGTCCTACGGTGAAAACCAAGTCCTCAAGGACATCTCCCTCACCGTTCATAAAGGAGAAGTGATTTCCATCATCGGCAGTTCCGGTAGCGGAAAGTCAACCTTCCTGCGCTCCATTAACCTTCTGGAAACACCAACTGGCGGTCAGATTTTCTATCGCGGCAAGAATGTTCTGGACGAGAATTACGACCTGACCCATTACCGTGAAAAGCTGGGCATGGTCTTTCAGTCTTTCAATCTCTTCGAGAATCTTAATGTCCTTGAAAACACTATCGTCGCTCAGACAACGGTCCTGAAAAAAGAACGGTCCGAAGCCGAGAAAATTGCCAAAGAAAACCTCAACAAGGTTGGAATGGGCGAGCAATACTGGCAGGCCAAGCCTAAGCAACTCTCAGGCGGTCAGAAGCAGCGGGTCGCTATTGCCCGCGCCCTCTCTATGAATCCTGATGCTATCCTCTTTGACGAGCCGACTTCAGCCCTCGACCCTGAAATGGTTGGTGAAGTTCTGAAAATCATGAAAGAACTGGCTCAGGAAGGACTGACTATGATTGTCGTAACCCACGAGATGGAATTTGCCCGTGATGTTTCCAGCCGTGTTATCTTTATGGACAAGGGCGTCATTGCTGAAGCTGGCAGCCCGCAGGATATCTTCACCAATCCAAAAGAAGAAAGAACCAAAGAATTCCTGCAACGTTTCCTCAGCTAAACTATTTATTTTCAAAAACAAAAAGGAATCTAGAACTAAGTCCAGATTCCTTTTTTTATTTAATGAGCAATATCAGTTGCACGATTTTGAAGTTTAGTCTTCAAATTTTTCATGGTTTTTGTCGTAGAAATCAATCAAGCCAAGAGCTGTTTCAAAAGAGATATTTTTCACTTTTGCACGTCCTTGAGCAAGAGCAATGATAGACATTTCACGTGCATTTGTTTCTTTACTAATACGGTAACCGGTGATCTTCTTATCACGTACCCAACTAACAACAGATTCTACTTTCTCGAAATTAGATTTAGCCATTTCTTACTCCTCTCTATTCTAGCTACATCAACTACTATAATTGTTTTTATACAGTTTGTCAACTTAAACAAACCAAATTCGAACAAATTAAATAATTCTGAATNTTCTTTACTTAGCTTTGAGGGCTGAAAGTATCTGAGTCCGAATACTTTCGACACCTTCTGGATTTGCTGGAAGGAAGATGGTATTATTACCCGAACTATCTGCAAAATTATTCAGAGTATCCAGGTACTGGTTGGTCAAAAGAATAGACATAATCTGCTCTTCTGTCAACTCAATATTGGCTCCCTTCAATTCCTTGATGGAGTCTGCCAAACCATCCACAATGGCCTTCCGCTGCTCGGCAATACCAACACCATGCAGGCGGTCTTTCTCAGCTTCTGCAGAGGCAGCTGTCACAATCTTAATCTTATCCGCTTCAGCCAATTCCTGAGCAGCCACACGCTTACGCTGCGCCGCATTGATTTCGTTCATAGACTGTTTAACTTCAGCATCAGGCTCAACCTTGGTAATCAAGGTTTTGACAATAATGTAACCATAGGTCGACATTTCTTCTGCCACTTGCTTTTGGACTTCTAGGGCAATTTCGTCCTTCTTTTCAAAGAGCTCGTCCAAGGTCAGTTTTGGAACGGAGGAACGAAGGGCATCTTCAATATAGGACTTAATTTGAGCTTCTGGTCGCATAAGTTTGTAATAAGCGTCAATCACGTTGTTCTCATTTACGCGATACTGGGTCGCAACATTCATAGTTACGAAAACATTATCCTGTGTCTTAGTCTCAACGACAATCTCGCTCTGCAGCAAACGCAGCTGAACGCGAGCTGCTATCTTGTCAATCCCTAAAGGAAGGCGGAAATTGATACCGCTGCTGCTGGTTTTGTGATAGCGTCCAAAACGCTCAATGATTGCCACAGATTGCTGACGAACCACATAGACTGCACTAAGCAACAAGAATATAAAGATTATGATCAATATGATAAAGAAAAATGGAATAAAAAACATGTTCAAGCCTCCTTGATTCACTATAGTATATTCTAACATATTTAATTTGCAGTTTCAAACGAAAGCATACAAATTAGGCTAAAATATATTTACAATTAGACAAGCATATTGTAGAGTGTTTCATTCCCGTTCAGATTGATAAAGGACGGATCGAACTGCTCAATACGGTTAATCAAAGAAGCATAATCATGCTTATCAGCCAGAGAAATACCAATCAAAACCGGTCCTGTTCCCTTGCTTGCCCGCTTGATATATTCAAAACGAGTAATATCGTCATTGGGTCCTAAAATATCATTTACGAATTCACGCAAGGCACCTGGACGCTGCGGGAAGTTAACCACGAAATAGTGCTTGATACCATCATAAATAAGTGCCCGTTCTTCCATCTCTGGCATCCGGTTGATGTCATTATTACCACCTGAGATAATGCAACAGATAGTCTTCCCCTTGATATACTCGCTCAGGACTTCCAAAGCAGCAACACTTGCCGCACCAGCTGGCTCTGCGACAATCCCTTGCTTGGAATATAGGTCAATGATGGTCTCTGAAATAAGCCCTTCATCTACACCGATAAGATTTTGAACATTCTTTTGTGTAACCTCATAGGTTGATGCACCGACTTTCTGGACTGCGATACCGTCCGCAAATTTGTCGATTTCTTTGAGTTTGACTGGACCTCCAGCTTCAAAAGCTGCTTTCATACTGCGGGCACCATTGGCTTCCACACCAATAACTTCGATAGATGGCTGACTTTCTTTGATATAGGTTGAGACTCCTGATATCAGTCCGCCGCCGCCAACTGGTACTAAAACTGAATCAAAATCGATTGCTTCTCTCTTAGCCTCGTCTAAGATTTCATAAGCCACTGTTCCTTGACCAGCTTGGACATCATCATTGTCAAAAGGATCGATAAAGGTGCAGTTTTCATCCTTAGTATAATCAAGCGCTGCCTTGGCCGAAGCATCAAAAGTATCTCCAACCAATTTAATTTCCACAAATTCACCGCCAAAGAAGCGAACCTGTCCAATCTTCTGCTGCGGGGTCGTGATTGGCATAAAAATAGTTGCTGGAATTTTCATTTCCTTACAAGTATAGGCCACTCCTTGGGCGTGATTTCCCGCAGAAGCACAGACAACCCCACGCTGACGTTCCTCTTCATTAAGTTGAGAAATGGCATAATAAGCCCCGCGGAGTTTAAAAGAGCGTACCCGCTGCATATTTTCCTTCTTCAGGTAAATCTTGGCCTGGTACTTCTCCGACAAATAGTGGTCGTAGTCAAGCGGAGTATTGACAACCACATCTTTTAACACTTTATGAGCATGAGTGATATCTTTTGCTCTGAGCATGTTTCTTCCTTCCCTGTTTTTTCAGTTTATTCTCTATCAAGCAAAACAAGGGGCTGGGAATTCGCATTCCTACCCCTAATGTCTTATCTGCTCTTTATCTTAATTGTAAATCTTGAAAGCATCGTCGTCGTTTTTACCAACGAATGGCATTGCTTTACGCAATTCTGCACCGACTTTTTCAATCTCTAGATTAGCAGCTTGCTCACGGTAAGCAGTGAGTTTTGGACGACCAGCCTTGTAGTCATTTACAAAGTCATTTGCAAATTTACCGTTTTGGATATCAGCCAAGACCGCCTTCATGTTTTCTTTGACTTGCTCAGTAATCACGCGCGGACCAGATACATAGTCGCCATATTCAGCTGTGTTTGAGATAGATTGGCGCATCTTCTTGAAGCCACCTTCATAGATTAAGTCCACAATCAGTTTCATTTCGTGCAGCACTTCAAAGTAAGCCAATTCAGGAGCGTAACCTGCTTCTGTCAAGACTTCAAAACCTGCTTCGATAAGGGCAGTCAAACCACCACAAAGCACAGCTTGTTCACCAAAGAGATCTTCTTCTGTTTCTTCTTTATAAGTTGTTTCAAGCAAACCAACACGAGCTGAACCAACACCTTTACACCAGTCCATTGCGATGTCTTTGGCATTTCCAGTAGCGTCTTGGTAAACTGCATAGAGAGCTGGTACGCCAAAACCTTCTTCGAAAGTACGGCGAACCAAGTGACCAGGACCTTTCGGCGCACACATGAAGACATCTACATCAGCAGGAACTTTGATAAATTCAAAATGGATGTTGAAACCATGAGCAAACCCAACAGCATTGCCAGCTTCCAGATTTGGAGCGATTTCTGCTTCATAGAGATCTTGTTGGATTTCATCTGGAGCCAAAATCATGATAACATCAGCCAATTTAGTTGCTTCTGCTACTGTATAAGTATCAAAGCCATCTTCTTTAGCCTTGTCAAATGACTTACCAGGACGAACACCGATAATCACATCGTGGCCTGTATCACGCAAGTTTTGCGCATGAGCATGACCTTGTGAACCATAGCCGATTACGGCAATTTTCTTACCATCAAGTGCTGCTACTTTTACATCTTTTTCGTATTCCATTGTTACTGCCATAAGTTTTACTCTCTTTTCTATTTTTATTGCCTGTTAGGCGGTTTTAACAAATTAAAGGTTTGATTTAATCTCGGGTAAAGCCTGTCGCTCCAGTCCGAGCAATATTTTTAATACCATATGGGCGAATGACTCGAAGCAGAGCCTCGCTCTTCTCTGCATCACCGGTCATCTGAACGGTAATGGAGCTAGGTGCTACATCTACAACTGTTGCCCGGAATGGCTGGATAATAGACAGAATCTCTGCCCGCTTATCAGCTGGAGCCGAGACCTTAACCAGAATCACTTCGCGCTCCAAGTGAGGACGGTCCGTGATATCTCGAACTCGAATCACATCAATCTGACGATTGAGCTGCTTGATAATCTGCTCAACCTCTGCCAATGAAGCCACATCAATGATGATGGTGATACGGGATACTTCCGGATTTTCCGTCGTTCCGACTGAGATACTCTCAATATTGACCTGACGTCTGGAAAGAACACCCGTGAAGCGGTTTAGAACACCCGAACGGTTTTGGAGTTTAGCTGTCAACATTCTACGCATGGAACTTCACCCCCAACATCTCATGATTGCTCTTGCCGGCCGGCACCATTGGAAGAACATGCTCCTTGCGAGAGATATCTACCTCGATAAACATTGGTATATCTTCCTTTAAGACTTCCAAATCCTGAACAATGGTCTCCGGATTGTCAAATTTATAAGCTTTAACACCATAGGCCTGAGCCATGAGCTGAAAATCTGGCAAAGTATCAAAGACAGACTCAGAGGTACGACCATCATAGAAAGCTTCCTGCCACTGGCGCACCATGCCTAGCGAATGATTATTAAGCATGATGACCTTAATTGGAATCTTATAGATATTGAGAATAGCCATCTCTTGGTTTGTCATTTGATAGCCACCATCTCCGACAAAGAGCACCACTTCCTTATCCGGATTGGCAATCTTAGCTCCAATCGCTGCAGGTACACCGAAGCCCATGGTTCCTAGACCGCCAGATGTTACCAGTTGACGCTCGTTTTTATACGGATAATATTGGGCGGCCCACATTTGGTGCTGACCGACGTCTGTTACAACGATGGCATCACCCTTGGTCAACTCACCTACGCGCTCAATGACAGCCTGAGGCTGTACAACACGTTCTTTCTTATCATATGAGCGGACCCGCTCCTTATCCTGCGTTACTTTTTCAATCCACTTGCTGGTATTGTTATGCACCTGCTCTTCATTCAACAGCATCTGCAGGGCTTTCTTAGCATCCCCTACGATAGGAATGTCTACACTGATAATTTTTCCAATTTCCGCTGGGTCAATATCAATATGTGCTACTTTAGCATTCTTGGCAAAAGTTTTCGGATTACCAGTCAGACGGTCATCAAAGCGGCAGCCGATACTAATCATAAAGTCGGCCTCAGTCATGGCAATATTGGCCGCAAAAGAACCGTGCATTCCACCCATACCTAAGAATAAAGGATGGTCTGTCGCAATGGTTCCCTGGCCCAATAAGGTAGTGACTACTGGAATCTGATACCGCTCCGACAAAGCAACCAGCTCTGCTGCTGCCTCGGCATAACTAATACCGCCTCCTGAAAGCAGAACCGGCTTTTTAGCCTTAGAAATCTGCTTGATAATCTTCTTAATCTGCAATTCATTCGGCTCAATAGTCGGCTGATAGCTCGGCAGATGCAACTTGCTGTCATAGATAAAGTCCGTTTCCAGAGCGGAGACATCCTTAGGCAAATCAATAACGACTGGCCCAGGACGACCTGTCGTCGCGATGTGAATAGCTTCTGTAATGATACGCGGAATTTCCGCCGTCTCCCGAACCTGGTAATTGTACTTTGTAATAGGGGTCGTAATACCGACAATATCCGCTTCCTGAAAAGCATCTTTACCGATTCCAGCCTTGGCTACCTGACCAGTAAAGACTAAAAGGGGAACGCTATCACTCATGGCATCAGCAATTCCAGTAATAGCATTGGTCGCTCCTGGACCGCTGGTCACAACCGCAACTCCGATTTTCCCAGTAGACTTAGCATAGCCTTCTGCTTCGTGAACACAGCCTTGCTCATGGCGGCCTAGAATATGACGGATGCCTTCAAAACTATAAATAGCATCATAAAGCGGCAGTACAGCGCCGCCGGGATAGCCAAAAATCGTATCAACACCAAGATTTTTCAAGGTTTCTAACACAAGCTCTGAGCCTGTCTTAGAAGTTTCTAATTTGATTTTCTCCATTCTTCCCCTTTCATTTATTTACAATTTTCTAAAAATTCAAAAAGCTTTCTACTATGATAACATTTTTGAAAAAAATTGCAAGCCGCTAGTTAATTTTTTTCTTGATTTTTTATCTAAATCCGAATGTTTTTCAAACAAAAGATAAAAAGCCAGAACTATATCTATAGTACTGACTTTTCATTAGAATTATTAGCTCTCAAATGTTCCGTTTATGGGAAAGCTCCCGCTCCTCATCTTTTCTACGAAGCTGAATCTTCCAGCTATAACCAGCCTTTCTCTTGACCGATTCGGACTGCTTCTGTTCGATTTTCAGCATCTAGCTTGGTCAAAATAGCAGACATATAGTTACGAACCGTTCCATTTGACAAGTAGAGTTTTTCAGCAATTTCTTTATTGGACAGGCCAGTCGCCGCAGCTTGCAGGACTAGCCTCTCCTGCTGAGAGAGAGGATTCCTACTGGTCATTAGCACCTCCATCAATTCCGGCGAATATTCCTTTTGCCCATCTAGAACGGTATGGATGGTCTTCATCAAATCCGCAATGCTGCGCTCTTTGAGCACATAAGCATCTACATCCGCCTTAACAGCTCGCTCAAAGTAGCCCGGTCGCTTGAAGGTTGTGACGATGATGACCTTGATGTTGGGTCGATTGGCCTTGACCCATTCGAGAACGTCTAGGCCGGTTTGGTGGGGCATTTCCACGTCCAAAATAGCTACATCAACAGTTTCTGAGTTAAGACAGTCAATAGCCTTCTGCCCATCTGCGGCCTGATAGACTTCTTCGACATCTGGCTGCAGCTGTAAGAGCTGAGCTAAGGCATCTCTCAGCATACTTTGATCTTCTGCTAACAAAAGTTTCATGCTTCCTTCCCTCCGTATGGCAATTCAATTCGAATCCATGTTGGATCTTGGCTGCTAAGAATCTCAAGCTTTCCTGATAAGGCAGACAGCCGCTCTCGAATACTATGCAACTCCCGTCCGGTCAGCTTCTGAAAACCACAACCATCATCCTGAATGTCTAAAATAAGCTTTTCGTTTTTCTTTACCAAAGAAAAATTACTCTTTTTAGCCTTGGCATGCTTGATGATATTGGTAGCAGCCTCCAGCAAAATCATACTGATTGTTGACTGCTGACTCGGTGGGACACTGGCAACATTGAGCTGGTTATCCATTTCTACCTGAACACCGCTCATCTCCAGCATGGCACGAATGGTCACTAGTTCCTCGTCCAGCGTCCGATTCTTTAGATCATTAATAATCCGCCGAACATCAGCCATGGACTTCTTACTAATCTCTTGCACTTCCTGCAGTTCTTTTGCTGCCTTTTCATAGGCTTCCATCTGCAAAAACTGCTGAGCCAGCTCCGCTTTGACACTGAGCATAGCAAAGGTGTGTCCTAGACTATCATGTAAGTCTCGACCAATCCGATTGCGCTCATTTTCTGCTAGAAAGAGATTCAGCTGGGCATTTTGTTTGGTCTTTTCTTCCTTGATTCGCTCGGTTGTCTGAATCCGATGGAGACCAAAGGTCAAGCCATCTGAAAAGAGAAAAGTGACAATAAAGAAGAGTAGTTCTGCTGGACCAACATGACCCATCAAATAATTAGTCAGCACAATAGCAGGCTGCAAATCAATAAAGGTCCAAAAACGCCAGGATTTAAACGAGACATCATCCAGCTCATAAATCAGCAGATTAGATAGATAAAAAATATACCAGGTAAAACCTGTATTTAGCCAGACAGAACCATAGTATATGTAAACAACCAAGAACCACCAAGAAAAAAATTGAATAAGGCGATGGTTACTTAGCAAAACCGCATAGTAAGCCGCAACAAAAATAGCTGTCCCAAGCAAGAGGAAAAGCGGGTATTCCCCGCTGATTACTCCCGCCACTGGAAAGATGATAAAGACCAGCGCAATATGAAACATATAGTGGACTTGTTTAAGCTTTTCCCACATGCTTTTATTTTACCTCAATTCGCTTTTTGAGCTGCAGCACAAGAATGCTGACCAAAACCGTATAAATCAGAACAATCAAAGCTGCCTTGCCATTGAACTGATGGTGTTCTAGATAAGAAGACACAACCTGCATCAGTTGATAACTTGGCGTCAACTTACCGATTGGCTGGAGCCATTTTGGGAACATAGTCAGAGGGAACCATAGACCGCCCAGAACAGCCAGTGCCATATAGACGATATTGCCCACTACAGACATGAGCTGAGCACTTGGCAAGAGACTGACCAATACACCCATGGCAATAAAGACCACACTTCCTACCAGAAGGATCACGGCAATAAGAAGCCAGTCCACCATTGGCAGATTAACCCCGCGAACAAAATGCCCAATTGAGAAGACTACGATAATAGAAAGCATAAAAGTCAACAGCGTACTGCAAAGTTTTGATATATAATATTTTACCATAGAAATCGGCGAGTGCTGAATCATTTTTTGCCAGTTATTATTTTTATCAGACTGTAAAGTGCTTGGAATGCTAAAGAAAGCACTAGACATGATACTAAAAAGAGTCATAGAGAAGAGGTAGCCTCGAAGCACATGTTCAGGCGTATCACTTCCAGACATCATTCCTGAGAAAATCAGGTAAAATACGCTGGGCAGACCAATAGACAAGAGATAATAAGCAGCCTGCCGCTTCATTAAAATCAACTCAATCTTCATAAGACTTGCCATATTTTTCATGATTACTCTCCTATTCTTGTGTCGTTTCAAAAATACTATCCAAGAGGGTACGGTTACGTACTTCAATCTCTTCGATTGTACAGCCGTTTTCCTGAAGAACCTGCCAGACCTGTCCAGCATCCCTAGTAGCAAAAGATAAAGCCTTTTGCTTGATTTCTAAATCAGTCACATTATCCAGTTTTTCCAGCACAGACTGATAAGTCAGCGGCAAGGTAAAGTGTTTTTCCTGCTCCTCACTGCGCATGGCATAAGGCGTTGTATCGCGAATCAACTCGCCCTTGTGCAGCACCAAAATCCGGTCTGCCGTATGCTCAACTTCTTCGATATAGTGAGAGGAGTAAACAATGGTCACTCCCTGCTGCTTGAGCTGATTAACAATTTCCCAGAAATGCTGACGAGTAGAGGTGTCCATAGCTGAAGTTGGTTCGTCCAAGAACAGAATCTTAGGACGGCCAATCAGACTCAGAACAAAAGAGAAGAGACGCTTTTGTCCACCAGACAGCTTGCTGGCCAACTGATTCTTTTGCTTGTCTGTAAATTGCAGCAAGTCATCAATTTCTTGATTGGACAAACTATTTGGATAAATAGCTTGGAAGAACGCCAAGAGTTCCTTGACCTTCAAATCCTCCACCACTGTATTTTCCTGTGGTAAAATCGCTACAGACTGCTTGAGATGATTGTCAGTTGGTTTGAGCCCCTGAATCCTTGCTTCACCAGCTGTCAGAAACTTATCGCCCAACAAACAATCCATGAGAGTCGTTTTACCTGCTCCGTTGGGGCCAATCAAGGCCACACAGTCACCTTGGGAGATTTCAAACGAAATATCCTTTAAAATCTCTTTACCATGAATGCTTTTTGAAAGCTTCTTTACTTCAATCAGTTCCATTTTACTCCTCCTTTGATTCGATAAAGCGCATGTGCATCTTTCCTTTATTTTTCCAAAGCCGGAAGAAGAATAAAGACCAAATGCTTTTTGAATTCTTACAGCAACCTTTTATCATTTTGTTAACTATATTATAAGGCAAAGAAATTTTTCCTACTAGTTGATTTTGTCACCAGCTGACATGACAAATGTCACTATTCCGCTTTTAGAGCACAAAGCCAGCAAATATTGGAATAATCTGTCTATCTCCCTTCTGCATGAAGACACAAAAAAAGCCGGCCCCCTCGTTGAGAGGAACCGACTAGTTGTATGTCTGTTGCAATTTAGATAGAAACTGGAATTAAAGCAGCCTAATCTAAAAAATTTTTCAATAAACTAGCTACTCAATCTGTAAGATGAGGCGACCAACGCTTTTAAACTTTAGCTCTGTACCTCTTCTTTGAGACCATTGAGCTTCAGACTCAGAATAAACATCTCAGGTGTAATATCCTTAATATCCTTCAGTCCAAAACCTTGGAAGAAACTGTTCTTTTCCACCTCTTCGACATTGACCTTTTGCAAATCAATTTCAATCAAGGTCTGCAATTTCTTCTCTGCTGTAACTGAATAATCAATATTGACACCTTCCAGACTCTTAGCTGCTACATAGTTTGAATCAGACTGCATTCCTTCACGAATGATAGTCGTCATCTCCTCTGGAGTCAAAGTAGCTGATGCCGCACTAGCTTCTTCTGGCAAGGAAGTGAGCAATTCCATACGAAGATTCAAGATTTTCTTGCCCTGATAGGTAATTGTATCACGATGATGGATTCCTTCAATGTCTCCAACCAAGGTTTTAGAGACAATCTCTGTACTTTCAGAAGAAGAACTGGATGACTTGCTAGAGCTGGAGCTAGAGCTGGATTTAGTCCGCCTAGAAGAAGCTGCTGATTCAGAAGAATGTCTAGGACGATGCTTGCTGAAGCTAGGAAGCACACAGCCCGTCAAGAGTACCGAAGCAGAAATAACAAGAATGAAAAATTTTTTCATAGTTCACCTTTTTTTACTTTTTATTTGTTACAGTATAACATAATACCAGTTTCTTGTCTAAGTATTTTCTACAAAATGACAAAAGGCAACCTTTCGATTGCCTTTTTATACTATTCAACACTAAAAATATATGGATAAACCGGCTGACTGCCCTGATGAATTTCTACTTCGACATCCTCGAATTGTTCCATTAAATCTTGAGCAAGACTGCTAGCCAACTCTTCGCTGCCGTCTTCACCGATATAGATAGAGACAATCTCGCTGTCTTCATTGAGCATCTTGCTGAACGTTTCTTTCAAAGCTGTCAGCATATCTGGATTAGAAACAACAATCTTGCCATCCACCATACCGAGGTTGTCATTCTCATGAATTTCCAAGCCATCAATCGTCGTATCACGAACCGCAGTCGTCACGCTGCCGCTGACTACTTCTGCCAAGGCTGCAGTCATACGCTCTTGGTTTTCCTCAATAGTCTTGCTGCCATCAAAAGCTAGGAGACTGGTCAAACCTTGAGGGATTGTGCGAGTCTCAATCACTGCTGCAGGCTGCTCAATCACTTCTGCTGCTGATTGGGCTGCCATGAAGATGTTTTTATTGTTTGGCAAGATAATAATATTACGAGCATTGACTTGCTCCACAGCTTTGATGAAGTCTTCTGTTGATGGGTTCATAGTTTGACCGCCAGAGATGATATAGTCAACTCCCTGAGCCTTAAAGATTTCAGCCAGACCATCACCAGCCACTACAGCAATAATCGCAAATTCTTTTTCTTGAGCCGGCTTAGCTGAGCGCTCTTCCTTTTCAACCTGTGCTTCGTGCTGGTTGCGCATATTGTCAACCTTGACCTTGACCAAACTACCATACTTGAGACCTTCCTGCATAACCAGTCCTGGATCTTCGGTATGGACATGGACTTTGACGATTTCATCATCGTTGACTACCAACAGGGAATCTCCCAAATCATTGAGGTAGTTGCGAAATTCATCATAATCAAAGTCTTTTACATAGGTTGGACCTGTCTTGAGAGCCACCATGATTTCTGTACAGTAGCCGTAAGTGATGTCCTCTGTTGCCACATGGCCAGCTACAGACTTATGATGCTCAGCATTGATCATCTCAGACATGGTCGCAGGTGTCGCCACAAAGTCCTCAGATGCGATATATTCGCCTGTAAGTGCAGACAAGAAGCCTTCGTAGATAAAGACCAACCCTTGACCGCCAGAGTCCACAACGCCGACTTCTTTCAGAACCGGCAGCATATCCGGTGTCTTAGCCAAAGCAGCCTTTGCTCCTTCAAGAGCTGCTTTCATAACTTCTACAGCATCATTAGTGACTTCAGCTTTCTTCTTGGCTCCGATAGCCGCACCGCGGGAAACAGTCAAAATCGTTCCCTCAACCGGCTTCATAACTGCCTTGTAAGCCACTTCTACACCAGACTGAAAGGCCAGAGCTAGATCTTCACCAGTCAGCTCTTCATGCTCTTTCACACTTTGAGAAAAACCGCGGAAAAGCTGGGAAGTGATAACTCCTGAGTTACCACGCGCGCCCATCAAAAGGCCTTTCGCAAAGATACCCGCCGCTTCGCCAACTGTTGAAGCAGACTTATCTGACACTTCCTTGGCACCATTTTCAATGGTCATGCCCATGTTGGTCCCTGTATCGCCATCTGGAACCGGGAAGACATTCAAAGAGTTTACATATTCAGCCTGTTTATTTAAGCGAGTAGATGCCGCCTGCACCATTTCTTGAAATAAACTAGTAGTAATATTTGCCACGATTATTCTCCTACGACTTTAATATTTTGGATATAAACATTCACTGCATGGGCAGTAATTCCGAGCTTGTTTTCCAAACTGAATTTAACACGCTCTTGGATGTTTTTGGAAACTTCGCTGATTTTGACTCCATAGCTTAACACAGTGTAGACATCAACTGCGATATCACCTTCATCAGTCGCTTTCACAACCACGCCCTTAGCATAGTTTTCTTTTCCTAAAAGGGCTTGAAAATTATCCTTGATTGCATTTTTGCTGGCCATGCCAACTACACCAAAAATTTCAGTCGCTGCACCGCCGACGATTGTCGCAATCACATCATCAGTCAGCTCAATTTGACCATCTTTTGTATTAATTTTCACAGTCATAATTTGTACCTCAAAAGTATTTTATAGTTTATTCTACCATATTTTATACAGGGTGTAAAGGAGGAAGGGTCTAAATCAACTGTCTAGGCGGAAATTTACAAGCAAAAAAGGACGGAAAATTTCCATCCTTTTAAATAAAAATTAAACGCGTTCAACTTTACCTGATTTAAGGGCACGAGCTGAAGCCCAAACTTTTTTAGGTTTACCGTCAATCAAAACAGTAACTTTTTGAAGATTTGGTTTAACAGCGCGTTTTGTTTGGTTCATCGCGTGAGAGCGGTTGTTTCCTGATACAGTCTTACGACCAGTAAAGTAACATACTTTAGCCATTATCGTGTTTCCTCCTATTAGATCTAATATTACGGATGTGCTAGCACCACATACCTTCCTATATTACCAAAAAACTTGACGTTTGACAAGTACATTTGTCCAAAGTTTCGAAATTAATCCGTTTTCCTAAACATAGCTAATCTTCAAAGAACCGAAAGCTACGTTGCCTTTGACATAGAGAGTTTTTCTCTTTTCATTGACATTGCGGGGATTGTAGACAGAGCCAAAGGCATTATCTACATCCAGCTCTACACGCCAGTCGCTGGGCACATAAAGCATCACACTGCCAAAAGACAGATCCACTTCAAAAGTTGCTGAGTCCCCTTCGATAGTCGCATTATCAAAATAAACCGATGCACTGCCAAAAGCACAGTCTAACTTTTCATAGGTGAAGTTATCTGAGTTGATATAGCGCGTGCCGCTGCCAAAAGCAATATCATCTTTTGAGGAAGAAGAGGCAGTTGAGAAGATACGCCCCTTAAAAATGCGCCGGGGCTTGAAAATCATATTGAGACCGATGCAAGCCAGAATACCACCCAAAACCAAGGTTCCTGTTGAAATAGCTAAAAAGTGGTAAACGGCATTGGCAATAATCAGCGCAATAACTGCCATGATCAGCCCAGTGCCAAAGTCTCTTTCTAAGAAATTTTCCAAGGCGAAATAGGCAAACATTGCAACTACTAGCATGGGCCAAATATTAAAATTGAAGGCAGGAATCCCAAAATTCCCCTGCAGCAGAACCCAAGCTGCCAAGACTAAAAAGCCGATTCCAAAAATTGTTTTTTTCATGAAAATTACCTCGTTTCGTTTAACTTTTCTTTTAAAATTTGATAGTAGTGTCGGGAAACGTGCACTTGTTTATGTGTGTCATAAAATTGGATAGTACTGGTTCCCGAAAATGATTTATCCAAAGCGTAAATAGCCTTGGCATTGGCAATAGTAGACTTTGAAATGCGACAGAAATATGCCGGAAGTCTCTCTTCTAATTCGTATAGCTTCAATTTGACTTCATAAGCATCATCCCTGCTATGAGCATAAATTTTGGTAGCATCCGTTTCAAAAAATAAAATATTCTTCAAATCGACAAAATATTCACTTGTATCCTTATAGAAAGCTATCGGTTGACGGTTGGCTTGTTCAAGAGCTGCTTGAATCCGAGCCACCTCTTCACCATATTGAGCCGTTCGGATAACGACTTCAGTTTCTGCCATATCTGTATCAAGCTCAATCCTAATCTTCATAGCCACTCCTTTCCTTGCTTCTGACTTCATTATAACAATTTTCAAAAAAGAAACAAGGCATTTTCAGTAAGTGGTTATTTTTGATAACTAAGTGGTAGCTTACCCTTCTCAAAAAATGTTAAGCAAATTTGATTTCTCATCCTAGACTCTCCAATAGATTCGTTTAGTATAAAAGCACGACTTACACATATTGAATATCTGTCTTATTTTATGATCAAACAAATTTGAAAACTTTTTTCCTTCTGATATAATAGTACCTCAGGAGGTACTATATGTCTAAACAAAAAATTAATCGCTTTGTCGGATCTATTGGAGCTTTTATTGGGATTCTTGTCTTTATTGCATATATTCCACAAATTATCGCTAACTTGCAAGGAGAAAAAGCTCAACCATTCCAACCACTATTCGCAGCAGTTTCTTGTTTAATTTGGGTAATCTATGGTTGGACCAAAGAACCTAAAAAAGACTGGATCCTTATCATTCCCAATGCGGCAGGAGTGATATTAGGCGGTCTAACTTTTCTTACTTCTTTATAAGAATTAGATAAACAAAACCAGCAACCCATGAAAAAGTTGCTGGTTTTCTTTCTGCCGATTGCAGGGATCGAACCTGTGACCTACGCGTTACGAGTGCGTTGCTCTACCAACTGAGCTAAATCGGCGTCTTTTCCCCTTTATTTTAGCATCTTGAGTTTTTTTGTCAAGTTAGAATTTCACAATTTCTTAACCCAAATCAAACAAGGGTTGCTTTTATCCCAAAGTTCAGGAAAAATTTCTAACTTTTTAAAGCCCTGAGCCTGATAAAAAGCGTTAGTTCTGTCATAGGTAGGATAATAACCTGGTGCTACCGTTTTTACTTGCAGATAGGATGCTTTTTGACGAGCAGATTTTTCTAAAACTTCTAGAAGTTGACTACCAATTCCCGCTCTATGATAGAATTTCTTAACAGCTAAGCAGTCAATCTCTGCACAATCTTCACTAGAATAAGATAAGCTTACAAAGCCAGCCAATTTACTCTCCTGATAAGCAACCCAAACTTGTAAATCCCTAGCTCCTTCAATGTAAGCTTGTGTGCTTTCAGGTATTCCAAACCATTCTGGTAGATCCTTTAAAACTTCACTGACTGCTATCATCTTTTGTTTTTCTTCCTTCACTTCTTCAATCGCTACCATCTTTAAATCCTTTCATGTTTTAAGCTTTAGGACTAAACATATTTTCCATCTTACGAACCCGCACTTTCGTAGGCATCCAATCCCCTATCCCAGAGTTTGAGCGAAATGAAAAAGAAAACAAGGGAAATCAGAATCAAACCACCAATGTTAAAGAGTCCATTCTTTTCCTGCAAGAAATAGCTAGCAGGATAGTAGGCTGTAAAAGCAAAAGGAACGATAAAACTAATCAACCAACGAAGGAGCGAATTGTAAATGGAAATCGGGTACTTGGCAAAATCATTAAACATATAGAAAATGTAAATCATAGCACCTGACTGCTTGGTCCAAAAAGCGATACTGGCTGTCGCGATTTTCAAAGAAGTATAAATCAGGGTCGCAAAAGGAATGCAGACTAGGAAAAGCAAGAACTTGGGAATAGTCCAAGTAATGCTAGAGAACGTTGTCGCTAGTAAAATTCCACCGACCAAGAGCTCACCCAAGGCATCAATCTGAAAAGTCTCGACTAGGATGTGAAAGAGAGGATTGATAGGACGAGTCAGATACTTGTCAAACTCTCCCTTTCTCACCAATCGTTGCCCCAGTGCCCAGAGATTGTCAAAAAAGAGATGGTCCAGTCCCTTGGGAATCAAGGAAAAACCATAGATAAAGGCAATCTCTTGAAAGGTCCAGCCTTCTAGCGAGGGGATGTGTTGAAAGATGACATTGAGAAACAAGAGGTTCAAGCCTTGGGTCAGGAAGACACCTAAAACACCAACCACAAAATCAACCTTGTATTCCATGATTTGCTTGATGTACTGTCTGATAAAAATCAGATGCATGCGCTGATATTTTTTCATACTAACCTCCTTGAATGGTGATAAATGACTGGACTCTTTTCCAAATCAACTGAGACAAGCCCACCATCACTAAGAGCCAGAAAAACTGTAGCAAAAGCGCTTGATGAATCTGACTGGCATCGTATTTCCCAACGATAATCATAACCGGAGTGTAAATCAAGGATGAAAAAGGCAAAAAGGAAAGAATATTTGAAACAATTTTAGGAAAGAAAGCCAAGGGAATCAAACTCCCCGACATAAAGGCCACTATAGAAGTCTTGAGTAGATTAGAACCCCATAGATTTTTAAATACAAAGGCTGAAAATCCAAAGCAGATATTAAAGAAAAAGTTAATCAGGTAGGCCAGCGTTAAGCTAAAGAGATAAAGGACAGTTAATCCCAGCACTTCTACAATCCCTTGCCCAGAAAGGATTTTTACCAATACAATGACACATAGAAATGGAACTCCAACAGAAATAAAAATCAACCACTTGGAACCAAGCTCGGTGAAGAGATAAGAGGCCGCAAAATGAACTGGTCTCAGCAAGCGCATGATAATGGAGCCATCCTTAACCTCCTCCCCAATCATAAAGGAAGAATCCGACTTGGTCAAAAGATTGGTCACAAAACTCATGATGATGTAGAGGGTGATATCTGCCATGCTGAAACCCTGAATCAAGGACTCTTGCGAGGAATCAAAGACTGCCTTCCAGAGATAAAAGGCCACAAAAGCTCCCATGACATCGCCAATTCGATAGAGAAGAAAGTTGACTCGATAGGTAATCAACTCCTGAACCCCTGCATTGATAAAGGGTTTGTAACGTCTCCACAATTTGACCATCTTAGAGCTCCTTTCGATAGAAGCGACGGATAATATCCTCAATATCCGTATCTAGCATCTTCAAATCACGAATTTCAAAATCAGACAGGGTTTGCTTGATAATATCAGCCGACTGGTAGCGGGAACTATCGAATTCAATATTGAGACTGTTTCCTTGTCTATCAATGGTCATATCCGAAAAATCTTCATAGTGAGAAACGAGGTGACTTTGACCTGGTAGTAGTTCAAAGGAGAGAGTCTTCATCTTGCCAAAGGTTTCCTTGAGCTGGTTAACCGTTCCATCAAAAATCTCCTGCCCCTTGTCAATCATAAAAATCCGATCACAGAGTTGCTCAATGTCGCTCAGGTCATGAGTGGTCAAGAGAATGGTTGTTTCTTCCTCCTGATTAATCTGGGTGATAGCCCGACGAATATTGTCCTTGACCGAAACGTCCAACCCAATGGTTGGTTCATCTAAAAAGAGAACCTTGGGATTATGAAGTAAGGAAGCCGCAATGTCCGCCCGCATCCGTTGACCAAGTGAAAGAGTCCGCACGGGATCTTTGATAAATTCCTTCAAATCCAAGACTTCATTCAAAAAGTCCATGCGCTTATGGAAAAGCGAGTCTGGCACATCATAAATTTCCTTCAAGACTGTATAGGTCTCTTGCAGTGCCAAATCCCACCATAGCTGGGTTCGTTGTCCGAAGACCACTCCAATATCCTTGACATAGTCTTGACGATTATCCTGCGGAATTTTGCCGTTGATTCGACAAAAACCAGATGTCGGTTTCAGAATTCCTGTCAGCATTTTGATGGTTGTCGACTTCCCAGCACCGTTGGCCCCGATAAAGCCTAAAATCTGCCCTTTTGGAACCTCAAAGGTTAAATCCTTGACCGCTTCAAAGGTCTGCTTTTCAGGATGAATAAAGGAGCGCAAAGCCCCCTTCAATCCCGGTTCCTTGACAGCCTTCACAAAATTTTTCTGAAGATGCTCTACTTCTATCATTGCCATACGTTTCTCAATATCCCATCATTCAATTCATGTTACAGATCATTTCCCTACTTAACTCAGGAAAATAGAATCTTATCTCCTCACTATACTACCACTTTTACTTTCAAACGAACATAGGTAATTTAAAAATAATTATCATATTTTGTCACACACCAAAAAAACCCACCTTTACAGGCAGGTTTCTGTTTTGTATTGTTCAGCTAGATTAAGCTTTACCTTCTGAACCGAATACGTCGATACGTTCTTCAACTGATGCTTGGATAGCTTTTACACCGTCAGCCAAGAATTTACGTGGGTCGAAGAGTTTCTTCTTGTCGTATTCTGCCTCGTTTGCTTCGTAGTCACGAGCAAATGCACGAGTTGCGTTAGCGAATGCGATTTGGCACTCAGTGTTAACGTTAACTTTGGCAACACCAAGTTTGATAGCAGCTTGGATTTGATCATCAGGAATACCTGAACCACCGTGCAATACGATTGGGAAGCCTGGAAGAGCTTCTGTCAATTTCTTCAAGTGGTCAAGGTCAAGACCTTCCCAGTTTGCTGGGTATGGGCCGTGGATGTTACCGATACCTGCTGCCAAGAAGTCGATTCCAGTTTCAACCATTGCTTTAGCGTCTTCGATTGGAGCCAATTCACCTTTACCGATGATACCGTCTTCTTCACCACCGATAGTACCAACTTCAGCTTCTACTGAGATACCTTTAGCATGTGCTTTTTCAACGACTTCCTTAGCCAATTTAAGGTTTTCTTCTACTGGAAGGTGTGAACCATCAAACATGATAGAAGTGTAACCAACTTCGATACACTCAAGTGCATCTTCGTAGTGACCATGGTCCAAGTGAATCGCAACTGGTACAGTGATGCCCATTGATTCTACAAGGTTAGCGATCAAGTTACGAGCAACTTTGTAGCCACCCATGTATTTAGCAGCACCCATTGAAGTTTGGATAAGCACTGGTGCTTTCTTTGCTTCTGCCGCACGCAGGATAGCTTGAGTCCACTCAAGGTTGTTTGTGTTGAATCCACCAACTGCGTAACCATTGTCACGAGCTGCTTGGACAAATTTTTCTGCTGAAACGATTGCCATTCTTATCAGGCCTCCTCTTATTTTTTGTGGTTAAACCACTTACATTGTTTATTTTATCACTTTTTCACTAAAATTGCTAGTTTTTCCTGAAATTTTAAAGAATTGCAGGGAGACACTCAGCCTTTTTAAGCGTCTCTATCGCAAAAAGAAAAAGCTGACCGAAGTCAGCTTACTTGATGCGGAGAGAGGGACTTGAACCCTCACGACCTAAAGCGGTCACAGGATCCTTAGTCCTGCGCGTCTGCCAATTCCGCCATCCCCGCGATTGAGTACCTTACTAGTATAACAGGACAGCTAAGGCTTGTCAAGAAAATTTTTTAGTTTATTTCAAAAAATCAACTTTCTACTCAATCAGTAAAATTGGGAAATCTAAGCGAAAATGAAGTCAAGGAAGGAACACGGAAAACTCAGTGCTGCTGAGTCGCAATAAAGACAGCCACAGTTTGGTCGGGATCGTATTTTTCAAAGTCAATAGTGTAGTCTCGATGAAGCTCACCTGTTTCCTCTGCCTGCCAAATCCTCTGCCAAGCATGAAGAATCGCTTGCGGATCTTCCTTATCCGCTTCAAATACTTGATAGGTCTGCTCGGATGTATCAAAATCATAGACTTCCCCATCTGTCAAACGGCAGATAGAGAGACTGTAGTCTCCTTTGTAATCACTGGCATAGTCATGATAGACGGCATAAACTGGTTCTCCCTCAGCAAAAGCTTCTTTCACAGTTCCCTCTTGTTCCTGCCAGAGAGCTTGAATTTTTTCTATACAATGCTCATCTTGGAAATTATTAGTACGAATACTGGCCAAAATTTTCAAAAACATCTTCTTCCCTCCTTTTGTTTTTCATTATAACATTTCTCTAGAAAAATCGCTTATCCTAGAAAAAGCAGGTCTATCTCTCCGAGCTCTTTTCTACCGCTGCTGTGACAAAGGCTGTATAAAGACCTTCAGGTCGGTTCGGGCGGCTGGAAAGCTCTGGGTGATACTGACAAGCAACGAAGAATTTGTTTTCTGGGATTTCCACTATTTCGACCAAGCGATTGTCTGGTGAAACTCCAGAAAATACAAATCCAGCCGCCTCAAACTGCTCGCGGAAAGCATTGTTAAACTCATAGCGATGACGGTGACGGCGCTGCACGACTTCTTGATGGTCGTAAGCTGCTGCTGCCTTAGAGCCAGGCTTAAGTTTAGAAGGATAGAGCCCCAGTCTCAGCGTCCCACCCAAGTCTTCGACATCAATCTGATCACGCATGAGGTCAATAATCGGAAATGGTGTGTCTGGATTGAGCTCCGCTGAGTTGGCATCAGCCAATCTCAAGACGTGACGGGCAAATTCGACACAGGTTAGTTGCATGCCCAAGCAAATCCCCAACATAGGCACATCCTGCTCACGCGCATAGCGGATTGCCTGAATCTTACCCTCAGTTCCTCTCTGACCAAAGCCACCCGGAACGATAATCCCATCCGCATTTCCAAGAAGCTCTGCGGCGTTTTCGGCCGTTACCTGATTCGCATCAATCCAGTCAATCTTAACTTCCGCATCATTGGCATAGCCGGCATGCTTGAGCGCTTCAACAACTGAAATATAGGCATCTGGCAACTCGACATACTTACCGACCAGAGCAATACGTACTTGCTTTTTCAGGTTCATCACTTTTTCTACCATAGCTGACCACTCCGTCATATCTGCCGCCGGCGCATCCAGCTTCAGATGGTCACAGACGATTTGGTCCATCTTTTGCGCCTGCAAGTTGAGAGGAATTTGGTAAAGATGCTCCACATCCAGCGACTCAATGGCCGCCTCCGGCGCCACATCACAGAATTGAGCCAGTTTGTTTTTGATGTTTTGTCCAGCTGGCTTCTCTGTGCGGATGACCAGCATATTAGGCTGAATCCCCAGACCGCGCAACTCTTTGACAGAATGCTGAGTCGGCTTGGTCTTCATTTCGCCAGCTGCCTTGAGATAGGGTAGGAGGGTCGTATGGATATACATGACATTGTCTGCTCCGACGTCCGCCTTCATCTGGCGCAAAGCCTCTAAGAAAGGAAGAGACTCGATGTCGCCCACTGTGCCACCGACCTCTGTGATAATCACATCCGAGTCCGTCGTCCGTGCTGCCCGCTTGATCTTGTCCTTGAGAGCATCTGTAATATGTGGAATGACTTGAACCGTCGCCCCCAGATACTCGCCTTTACGCTCCTTGCGCAGGACTTCGCTATAGATTTTACCAGTGGTGACATTAGAGTATTTATTGAGATTGATGTCAATAAAACGCTCATAATGCCCCAGATCAAGATCCGTCTCGGCTCCATCATCTGTGACAAACACTTCTCCATGCTGGTAAGGGCTCATGGTGCCGGGATCAATGTTGATATAGGGGTCAAACTTCTGAATCGTAACCTTGAGACCGCGATTCTTCAAAAGCCGGCCCAAGCTAGCTGCCACAATCCCTTTCCCGATAGAAGAAACTACACCGCCGGTGACAAAAATATATTTAGTTGACATACATGCTCCTTTTCATAAAACAATTCGTTCCAGCAACGACGTCGTTGCTGGAAACTTATCTAGAGGAGGATTTTCCATAATCTGTCTGAAAAAGAAAAATAGCTCCCTGAAAACAGGAAGCTCTGACCTCTAAAAGAGGTGCCCGAACAGTATGATATCGCAAACCTAAAAAATTGTCAAATATTTTCAGTCGGTTTTCATCCATTTTCACCAATACTGATGACATGTGTTTCGAATTCTACATCGGGCATGCACTCTGCTAAATCGTGTCGGATTCGCTCCAAGGCTTCCAGACGCATTTCGACAGAGGTATTGGCATTCCCCTGAATGATGAAAATGGCGTCCTTGGTTTCCTCATCAAACTTATAATACTCGCTGTCACGAACATCCAGCCAAGCCAAAATGCCTTTGGCATCCCGATAGACATAGTCCGTCTTGGCAACATGCTTCTCCTTGGACAAAATAGGCAGAAAAACATCTTCCTTTTGGCTTACGGTGAATTCTATCTGACCTTCAATCTTATCAAAATCATGCCCACCAATAGCCAGTAGAGAATGCAGGGCTTCAACATTATAAATATCAATAATGCTATTAATATGAGGGAGTGAGCCTCGGTGCTGGATATTGCGAATCAGCGCGGGAACCGTCGGAGGATTTTTCTTAACACTGCGACCTACGCGCTGCAGTATTTCTATATAACCTTGAACCACTGGCGACTCAAGCACCTCATCCAAGTCGCAAGCCAGAGCCCAGTCTTCCATTTCCTTTTTCTTTTTTAGAAATGAGGGAGACAGTTCTGCCTGCGGATTAACATTCTTGGCAATCCCGATAGCAACACTCTTAATGCCTAAATCACCCAGACTCTTATCAATGACAAATTTCATAGCAGTCTTCCTCCATCTATTCTTTATTAAATTTTATTAGTATTCTACACCTTCCGAACTTATATTTCAAGGAATATTAAAAGAAACAAGGGATTTCATCCCTTGCTTCTTTTGGTTGATTTATTCTTCCTCTTCGGTCTCCGTATCTTCGTCAGAGTAGTCGTCATCTTCTTCGTTGAGTTCGACTTCTTCACCTAGATCATCTGGAGCGATTTCGTTGATTTCAGCATCATAAGCTTCCACTTCGTTCTTCTCATCATCTGGATTTTCCTCATCGTATGAGAGAGCAGGATCTGCTTCGTAGCCGTCCTCATCTTCTGGATCGTCATCGCTGTAGTCAATGGCATCCTCGTCGCCATCCATAAAGGCATTGACGCGTTTCTTCTTACGTTTCTTAGGTGCGTCGTCCTCATCAGTCTCTTCCAAGGCGATGATTTCTTCATCCACTTCGTCGATTGCATACCATGAACGCAGGCCCCATTTATTATCTCCCAGCGGAATAAAGCTGCCGTCTACATTGAGTTCTGTGTAGAACAATGGCAGAGCATCACGAATCTCACTGTTTGATTTTTCCAGATAGTTTTGAATTTCATTGACCAGATCATTAAAATACATCTCATGATCGCGGCCGCGGGCTTCCAAAATGGCACGCGCCACTTCAATCATAGAAAGCTCACTTTTTTCCTGTCCAGCAAATACTTCTAATTCCAAAGTTGATCTCCTTTAAGATTAAGTAAAGGCTTGTCGCCCTCTTGCAATTTTTCGCTACTTTCTATTGTACGATAAATTTCTATTTTCGTCAAAAGAAAATCCAGGAAAAATCACGGAACAAGTACAAAAAGAAACTAGTGCATCTGTACACTAGTTTCAAATGATCTCATTTTGAATGATGAAGCTTATTTCACTTTCGCAGTGCTTGTAATCACTTCAACAGCTTTCTTGATAGCAATGTCGTGTTTCAGCATATCTTCTGAAAGCAATTGGCGAACACGTTCCACTTCCATGTTGTAGTCTGTAGCCAATGAAGTTACTTCTGCTTCGATTTCTTCTGCGCTAGCTTCAAAACCTTGTGCCTTAGCAACTGCTTCTACGACAAGGTTTGTCTTAGTGCGTGACTCAGCATCTGCTTCGTATTGCTTGTGCAGGTCTTCCTGAGTAGTGCCAGTGATTTGGAAGTACATGTCAGGTGAGATTCCTTGGCGTTGCATGTTGCCCAAGAATTCATTAACAGCACGGTGCACTTCTTCGTGGATCATTTCAGCTGGCAAGTCAACGATTTCAGCGTTTGCTACTGCTTGATCAATAGCTGCTGCTTCTACCGCATCCTTATAAGCTGTTTCCTTAGCTTCTGACAATTCTTTGCGGTACTTTTCTTTCAGCTCGTCAAGCGTTTCCACTTCTTCGTCGATATCTTTTGCAAGTTCATCGTCCAATGCTGGAACTTCTTTTTCTTTAACTTCGTGAATAGTTGTCACAAACTTAGCTTCCTTGCCTGCCAAGTCTTCTGCTTGGTAGTCTTCTGGGAAGGTTACGACAACGTCCACTGTTTCACCTGCACTGTGGCCAACCAACTGCTCTTCAAATCCTGGGATGAATTGACCGCTGCCCAATCCAAGTGAGAAGTTGTCGCCCTTGCCGCCGTCAAATTCAACGCCGTCAACAGATCCAACAAAGTCAATCACAACTGTATCACCATCAGCTGCTGGACCTTCTTTGAGAACCAACTCAGCCAAGTTGTTGCGCTCACGCTCAATACGCTCATCTACTTCAGCGTCAGTCACTTCTTTAGTAGCTTCAACAGTTACTTCCAAGTCTTTGTAAGCACCCAGCTTAACTTCTGGCTTAGTGACTACTTCAGCTTTGATGACCCAGTCTTGGCCTTTTTCCATAGACTCGACATCAAACTGAGGTTGAGCAACTACTTCGATACCTGCTTCTTTGACAGCCGCTTCGTATGCTTCTGGAAGAAGAGCGTTCAACGCATCTTGGTAGAGGGCTTCTTCACCAAAACGTTGGTTGAAGATAGCACGTGGAAGGTGACCTTTACGGAAACCTGGTACAGCAATATCTTTTTTTACTGAGTTAAATACACGGTCCAAGGCAGGCTTGATTTTCTCTTGACTGATGCTAAAAGTCAAAAGGCCGCGATTTGTTTCTTTGTTTTCAAATGATACAGACATTCTGTCATTTCTCCTTAAAATTTATTGAATACAACCCATTATAGCATAATTAGAGTTTTTTTCAAAATTATTTTTCCTTTTATCCCTTCCTGATTTTATCCTCTATATAGGCCGCTCTGGCGCCGCCAATTAGCTTGGGACGGCTGGCTAAAGCCGTGACATGGGCAGCTCCCAATTCCTTGAGAATCGGTCGAATAGGAATCTGCACATGCTTGACATGCATACCGATAGCAGTATCGCCAATATCCAGCCCTGCCTGAGCGACAATGAACTCTACCTCGACAGGATCTTTCATGTATTGGAAAGCCGCTAGCTGACCGCTGCCTCCAGCATGAAGAGTAGGCAGAACATTGACTATCTCCAAATCCTTCTTTTCCGCTAAGGTTCTTTCGACTACGAGGGCGCGATTGAGATGCTCACATCCCTGAACTGCAAGAAAGATACCTTCCTCTTCTAAGATATCCAGTATGGTTTTGACAATGACCTGTCCGACTTCCAGACTGGAATTCTGACCGATATGTCCTCCGACAACCTCACTAGAGGATAGCCCCAGAACAAAAATATCTCCCTCGACCAAGGCAGCCTTGTCCAAAACATCTAGAACAATCTGACGAGTTTCTGCTCCAATCTTAGCTAAGTCCATGTCTCACCTCGTTTATTTCACTGCGACTGCCTTTTTCAAACTCTCTGGGAAGGCCTTGTAAAGAGCAAATCCAACTGCTAAACCAAATGCATTCTGCATAAAATTACTTAAGATTTCGGCTAGGGCAGCCCCGACACCATTCATAATACTACCAAAGAGGGCATAGCCACCGACCATAGCTACTGTAGCCAAGACCAGACCAAGATAGCGACTCTTGCCCTCAAAGCCAGCAAAAAACCCTTGAAGTCCGTGGCAAATAAGACTGAAAATCATCCACTGAGGATAGCCGGCAATCATATCAATCAAAAAGCCTGAAAGGCCTCCGACAATAGCCGCTTCCTTGCGACCAAAGTAAAAAGCTGTAAAATAAATCCCTGCATCCAGCAGTGTCAAAAATCCTGTTGGAGTTGGGATTTTTAAAAAATTCCCCAAAACCACAGACAGTGCTGTGATGAAAGCTAAGATAACTAATTTTTTAACTTGATGATTTCTCATACTGAACCACCCCATATTGATCTGAGCGCTGAATCGCTTGGTAAACAAAATCTTTAGAAATTTGAACTGCTGCAAGCGGAGACTTGCCGAGAAGCAGCTGACTGGCAATGCTGGAAGCAAATGTGCAGCCCGCTCCAGTATTGTTGCAGGCCAGCACTGGCGATTCCATGACCTCAAAATCTCGGCCGTCATAGTAAACATCCACCGCCCGCTCCTTGCTCAAGCGATTGCCGCCCTTAACCACCACATGCTTGGCTCCCAAATCATGGAGTTCCTTGGCTGCAGCCTGCATATCCTCCAGACATTTGATTTCTTTTTGGGTTAATAGCTGAGCTTCTGCTAGATTTGGTGTGATGATGCTGACATGAGGGAAAAACTTGATGATTTCTTCTCTCAGTGCACTGACTTCCAAATCATGATTTTCCTTGCAGACCAAAACAGGATCCAGGACTACTGGTATATCCCCATGCTGCTTGACAAAAGTCAATGCCTGCTCTGCTATTTCCAGATTGGGCAAAAGTCCTATCTTAATAGCAGAAAAAGAAATATCCTTGAGACTGGCTAACTGCTGGGCAAAAACCTCTTCCTCAACTGGAATAACTTCAAATCCCTTATCAGTCATAGCCGTCAGGCAAGTCACAGCTACGAAACCATGCAGACCATTGACTGTATAGGTAGTCAAATCAGCGTGCAGTCCGCCACCGCTGAAAATATCATTGCCTGAAAGGGCTAAAATCAACTTATTCTTCATAACGAATCTCCTTTAGATAAAGGCCGTTTGGACCAGCTGTTGGTCCTGCCAGATGGCGGTCTTTCTCCGCTAATATCCTCTGAATCTGCTCCACTGGCATGCGCTTGTTTCCAATCTTAAGCAGGGTACCGACCATATTGCGGATCTGCTTGTAAAGAAAGCCATTGCCCGAAAAAGTAAAGACCAGAAAATTACGCTCTGCATCATAGCGGACCTTGGCCTCGGTAATGGTCCGAACCTTGTCTTCCACACTGGTCCCCGAAGCCGTAAATCCAGTAAAATCATGCGTCCCCTCTAACTGAGCAATCGCTTCTTCTATCAGACCCAGCTCCAACGGATAAGGATAATGCGTGGCATAATGGCGCATCATAGGATTTTTAGGCCGGCCGATGTCCACCAAAAATTCATAGGTTTTGCTATGCTTATTGTAGCGAGAGTGAAAATCTTCCGATACCTGCTCCACACTGATAAAATCAATATCTTCCGGCGTCTGGGTATCCAAGGCGAAACGCAATTTCTCTTCATCACGATCCTCAGGCAAATCAAAATGCAGTACCTGGCCCAGAGCGTGAACACCACTGTCTGTCCGGCCCGCTCCATGAATCACCACAGGCTGCCCTTTATTGATACGGGTCAGGGTCTTTTCAATCTCTTCCTGAACACTTCTGGCATGGGGCTGTCGCTGAAAGCCAGCAAAGTCATAACCATCATAGGAAATAATCGCTTTATATCGTGTCATGTGTTTATTTTAGCAGGAAAAAAAGCCCCCAGCAAGCCCTAAAAGCAGGAACTGTCTGGGGACAGATTTTTATGAAAATACCATATAAGAATTAGAGATAATCGATACTGTTTGTTGCCGTTATGCAACATAACAACCCATCTGAATCAGACTGTCAGTGACGACACAAACAGAGCTAATTCAAATGGGTTGTTGATTGCATATTGCTAAAGGTCATTATTTGCAGTTACACATGCAGCAAATCTGACACTTTTTCTTAGGAACCCCAAATAGAGTTTTCATCCATAAAACTGTTGGTGTTCTTGAGCAATTGCGTAAAGACAGCATACTTGAAGTCCTTGGTTGCGCGTTCATCGACACGAGCCTTCTTCAGATCCTTTTCAACAGCTTCTGCAAAACCGGCCTTCAGCTCTTCAAAAGTACTGTAGACTTTTCCGTTGACTGTCACTGGCTTAATTCCTAAGTTTTGAGCTTTCTCAGCAACTTGTCTGAAGTATGCTTTCTTGAAGGCTTCCATGGTTTCAAATTCGCCTTCAGAAATTTGCTTGATGATAAAGTTATCGCTCAAACCAGTCACACCTTGCTCATTGGCTGTCTTACGGTGTTTATTAGAAGCATAGCTTACAAAGCCTTTTTCATAGCCATAGTAACCCCAGATTCTGAAGGTATTATGCTTGAACATCAAGGCGCCTGGTGCTCCAGTATTGTTTTGACCGCCACCATAGATACCCGTCATGAAGTCAATAGCAATGTAACTAGAGTCGTAATCAGCAGGGTTATAGGTTCGATTGTCCACAGCACGGTTAGACAGCAAGCCTTGGTCAACCAAGTCCTCTACAGAAGAGACTGACATGGCCGCTTTCTCCTCAGCCGTCAACTCTCTTACGACGTCATATTGGGTTCGAGGATCTACAACTTTCGGTTCAACCTTCTTGAACCATTTGGCTGCTGCTTCATTTCCTTTATCCACAACCGCTTGGCCTTCAAGGTAATCCAGCAGCATGAGGGTATCATTATATCCCTTCATGTAATGGTCGATGTCTGCTCGGTTCTTGAAGAGACTTGGCGAGCTATTGAAAATGAGGCTGCCATTATTTGGACGATCAAAGGCCATATTGAGACCCAAAGCACCCCAACCTGGCTGATCAGGAACAGGTGATTGGAGCATACCTTGGGCATAACCTTCTGGTCCGATACCTTGTCGTCTGCCATGTCCACCCAGATAAATATCTCTGTCATTGACGTGGGTGAGCTCGTGCGTGAAGACGGACACACCGTATTCTGTCAAGAGGTCAAAGGCCTCAAAGTTAACACGGATTGAACCGGCAGCATGGGCGCCATAGCCATTTGACTTGTACCAGCCACCAGCTCTGCCACCAACTAGGTTAAAGAACTCGCGGGATGGTGCATAAGGATTGCCCTTATTATCATTTCCGTTGACATCAATCCAGCCGCGTCCTTCTACATCAAAACCATCCCATACAGCCGTTACATTTTCCTTGACCATTCTGGACTTGATATCATCTGAGAGCAGTTTGTACCAAGTGTCTACGTGATTTCTATGCTGGGTCGCTACTTCCTTGATGCGCGCATTAAATCGTTCATCAGACCATGACCGACGCTTGTCTCTGTTGACAAAGGCCATCGTGCTATAGTTTGACAGAATGGCTAAGCGCGTATTCTTCAAGGTTAGCAGCGGAAGGATATAGTTGCTGAAGTACTCCGAGTTGAGGTTATCAAAGACGCGATACTTAGCAGTCTTAATCTCCTCGACTTCTGACTGGCGTTCTTCAAACTGAATAAAGCCTCGAGTTGCATCCTTGAACCAAGTATCCATGTCCGCAAAGTCAGTCAGCAGGCGACGGTTGTAATCCAAGTAAGCCACCAAATCACTAGCCTTGGACTCAGCCTTCAACTGACGTGCAAACATATTGACATTGTCTGCCCCTTTCAGTTGATTTTCTGTCGAACGTCCAATCTTAATCAAGCGATCCAACAATGGCACTTTTTCACCATAGAAGTCTGGTTTGAAGAGCACCAGCTCCTTGAGGTTATAGTCGCCAAACTTGAGATCGTAATAACGGTTGAGGTAGGTCAGTCCGAGCATGATGGCGGTCTTGTTCTCTTCGATTTTAGCTTTCAGAGCTTCGTTGGCTGCTGGATTGTCAGCATGGAATCGTGTCCATTCATTGGCCAAGAGCTTACCAATCATATCCTGCAAGTTGGCTTTCACCTCAGCCAGAGATTCATCCAAGAAGAGGCGCTTGACTTTGTTGACCCTGTCATTATCATTTGGAAGACCAACAGATCGATAGACTTCATCACTGTACAGCTCAAAACTCTTCAAGCTCTCAGTCAGCTGGGTCAGCAAGTCTTCATTGACTGCCGTTGAGTGATTTGGAGTATAGACTGTGTCAAGCTCTGCAATCTGATATTCCGGCAGAGCAGTCTGTTCAAATCGTGCTTGATTTTGAAGATTGTAGATGGTCTTGCTTCCGTCTGCAAAATGGACTAATATCTTATCTGCATCCGTTCCGCTAGCAACAAACTGATTGCCTTTCAGGGCTTGAACTGATAGAACTTTCTTAGTCAACAGATCTCCCGCCTTACCAGCATCCACCAGCTTATTGGCTTCGTGAATCAAGAACTCTTGGTTGTAGAAAGGCATAAAGCGCTCGAGGTTCTGATAAAGCTGTTCATTTTCTGCCTTGTAACCTGGCTTGTCTTGATAAGTACTTGTTCTCAGGATAGCAGCATTTAGCTTCTCAGTTGTCACTTCATTTGCGCTGCTTTGGTCAAGAGCGGTAATCTGGTAGCTCTTAACTTTTTGCTCCGCTTCAGCTTCTGTCAAGCGGCGGAACTTGGCATCTTTTCCTGTCTTGGTTCCAGAGCTTTGCCCCTGAACACCAAAGAGATTTTGGAGTTTTTGTCCCATCCAAGCATCGGTAATCTCATTATCTGAGCTAAAGAGCTCTTTACCGTTCACTACAGTGGCATAGCTGACAGTGTCATTGATGGTTCCATACGGCCAAATGGAAGCAGCGATACCTGCTGAATTTCTTGAGCCTGCATCCTCTAACTTACCTTTGGCAACTGATTGCATCAATCTGCCCCAATTCCCCCAGCCTGTACCTGAATAGTCAGTGAAGTTTTGAGCGACTAGCATACCAGCATTTTGGCCACTCTTAACCCAAATATCTGCTTCAACGTAGGCTCGTTTCACCAAGGACATGGCGTTGGTGCCTGCGATACCGCCTGTCACAGAATTTCCACCCTTGGACTTGATGCGGCCCTTAAAGGAGACATTTTCCACTCGAGACTGACCTTCTATATTATTAACCAGACCGGCAATATGATCTCTTCCTTCCAAGTATCCTTGGACATTGACGTTTTCGATTATTCCTTTATTCTTCAAGCGAGCAGCAATTGTGGCAATTGTATCGCCCGCTTGCGAATCTGGATAAACCATATTGACTCGCTTAAAGTCAATATCCTTGACCGTTCCGCCAGTAATCGTATCAAATAGAGGATGCGCCAAGTCTAAAATGGCATGGCGCTCACCATTTTGACCACCAATCAGCTGGCCTTTAAATTCACCTTGCAGGTAAGACTTGCTGTTGGCAGGTTTATCAATCAACTTGGCACTGATACTCCGGCCCAGAATAAAGGTTCCAGAAGGATTTTCCTTGATGCCGTCCAAGAGGTCTTGGAAGTCATAATAGACATTTCCTTCACGCTTCTTGGCCTTTTCCAGATAGAAATCAAAGCTGTTTTGAAGACCAGTTGTGCTTCTTTGCAGCAAGTTTGGCAGCTGAGCTTGAATCTTAAAGACAGGCTGGTTGTCAACGACCACTTCCTCGATAGAAGTAACTGGCAGGACAGTGTCCTTGAACTGGTCGGATGTAAAGTGCAGGTAATATTGGTCCAGATTTGCTGGTTTCTCAGCCAGAGTAGGCATCAATTTTGTCTGGCCATTTTCAACCTTCATCAAAGCGACATTAGTGATGGACTTGAGTTCCACCTTCTTCAGATCAAGCTGGACTGTCTCTTGAGCTAATTCTTGACTTTCCGAGCCATTTCCTAAATCATAGGACAGGATCGTCTCAATCTTATACGGTGTATAGTAGTCCAAACCACTGAAGCTAGCAGTCAACTGGCCTGCCGTCAAGTTCTGCTCTGCTATCAGCTGGCCATCCTTCTTCAGACGAACATGAGCACTAGTAAAGGCTTGATCTCTGTCCGTCAGCTGGTATTGAATCTGAACTGATTTCTGCAATTCATCCTTCTTAACCGCTGAAACAGTCAGAGTTGGTGCTGCTTTAAGAGCCAATAAGTCGGCCAAAGCCTGCTTAAGTTGGTTGACACCCGCATCTACTTCATCTTGACTTGACGAAGTTTGATAAACCGTCGCAGCCATATTCTTAATTGCCTGCAGCTGCTGATAGGATTGATTAGTGTAAACTGCAGGATCCACAGCTGCTGCTAAAGCCAGCTGCTTGCTCAATTCTTCTTTATTGATGCGAGCCTTGCTACCTCGAGTGACCACTGTATCAACTACTTCATGCAAGATTCTTTCAGTTGTTTGTGGCTCCGATATGCGATTACCATCCAAGACTTCATAGCTGGTTACAATTTCTTTTTGTCCTGGAGTTCCATCGACAGTGGTCTCCTCATCAAGATACTTGCTATCATCTGTCTTGTTGACAACTTGAGGTTCAATCGTTTCTAGCTTGATGTCTGTATGTAGACTAGGCTGTTCTGGTTGAACTGTCGACTCGCCGTTAACGCCACCTGTGTATTCTGGCAAAGCTGGCTCAACCGGAGCCGTGTCACTAACTGTAGCTACCGGAGCATCATAGACTGGATTGTCTGCTTGAACTGTCGATTCGCCGTTAACGCCGCCTGTGTATTCTGGCAAAGCTGGCTCAACTGGAGCCACGTCACTAACTGTAGCTACTGGAGCATCATAGACTGGATTGTCTGCTTGAACTAGCGATTCGCCATTAACGCCGCCTGTGTATTCTGGGAGGGCTGACTCGACTGGGGCTGTGTCGCCAACTGTAACGACTGGGGCAGTATAGACTGGAGTTTCCGCTTGAACTAGCGACTCACCGTTCACAGCACCGCTGTACTCCGGTAAGGCGGGCTCTTGTAAACTTTCTCCTTTTGCCGTTTCTATAGGTGGATTTGACGGCTGAGGAGCTGGACTAAGATTTGGAGCTGGAGCTGGAGTTGGAAGATTCCCTATCTGGCCAGAATCACTTTCATCAGGATTCAGCTGATACTGCAACCCTGCCTGAGCAGCTCGATCAATAGAATCAGAAGCCTCTTTTGCAGATTCTGACACTTCTGCTTGCGCTTGAGCCTCTTGACCAGCTGACAAAGAGGTTGGCTTGGTCTCTGTCAAAGTACGCAAATCAGAAGCTGTAAAGTAACCGATATAGTTATAGCCTGCAATAGTCACATCCGCTTCAGAAACTGCTGACGAAACCGCAACTTGACGGTTATAGGAAAGTAATTCCCGATTTTCTAGCGCAAACGCTTGAGGAGACTGTAATAGAGTCTGTCCCAAGCTACCTAGCAAAAGCACTCCTAGTAACTTACCAGATTTCTTTCGTGAGAATACCAAGACAGCCAAAATAGCCGTTCCCGCAAATAAGCTGAGAAGCGGCTGACCGTTATTTCCTGTACTCGGCAAGACAGTTTGCCCATCTTGCTTCCGATAAATCAGGTAATAATTTTCCCCTGTTTGCAGATTTTCAGGCAGACCTTTCTTAATCAGCCCTTTTTCCTGCTCTGTTAGCTCTTGCTCTTCGACATAGCTATAGTGAGCAGTCGCACCGCCTCCTACTTCATCTGCAGCAACAGTCGAACTGGACAAAGAGCTCCCAAAAATCAGAGCTGCAACGGCAACTGAGCCCACACCGACAGACAATTTGCGAATCGAATATTTCTGAATTCGCTCCTGCACTTTTTCAAAACGTTTCACTTTATAAATCCCCTTTTTCCTAAAATGTATAAAGCTAATCTCCCATTATCTCTCTAGCCAACTCCCCAGCAGGCTAAAAAGATGCGTTTTATACATATAGTATTATCATATATCTTTTAGGAAATTTTTACAATAGATTTTACTTAAAAAAACAATTAATTTTTATAAAAGTAAAGAGAAAAAATCTCTTTACACTTTTTATAGATAATTTCTTTTAATTAAATGGCTGATCAGAGCTGCTCTCTTTTTTGACTACATTTTCCCAATAGCCTTCTAGAAAACATAAAAAGAACAGCATTAGGCTGCTCCTTTTTATATGATTACAAATCTTCCAAGGCATCTTTCATTTTGTCGAAGAAGCCTTTTTTCTTAGGATTGACCGAGATATTGCCTGCTTCCGCAAATTCTTTGAGGGCTGCTTTTTGACGGTCGTTGAGGCCAGTCGGCGTCACAACATTAACTGTAACATACTGGTCACCCATGCTTCCACCACGCAGACTCGGTGCTCCCTTGCCACGCAGGCGGAAACGCTTGCCAGTCTGTGTTCCTTCTGGGATATTCAGCTCCACATCCCCGTGAACAGTTGGAATATCCACACTGTCACCAAGAGCTGCTTGGACAAAGTTGAGATTGAGCTTGTAGTAAATGGTAGAGCCATCTCGCTCAAACTTGTCACTCGGCTCAACTTGGACCACAACATAAAGATCACCATAAGGGCCGCCATTAAAGCCTGCTTCACCTTGACCAGACAGACGGACCTGCTGACCAGTTTCCACACCAGCTGGGATTTTCACCTTAACGCTGTGAGCCTGTTTTTCATGACCCGTTCCGTGACAGGTTTCACAAGGACTTTTGATTTCTTTTCCTCGGCCATGACAGACATCACAGGTCACTTGCCGACGCATCATGCCAAGCGGTGTCTGGGTATCAACATTGATGACACCTGAGCCATGGCAGCGACCACAGGTAACAGGGCTAGTTCCTGGCTTAGCACCAGACCCGTCACAGGTACGACAAGTCGCTTCGCGGTTATACTTGATTTCCTTCTCAGCTCCGAAAATCGCTTCTTCAAAGCGGAGATTTACACGATACTGAAGATCATCCCCTTGGCGCGGAGCATTAGGATTACGCGAAGCGCCACCACCAAAGAAGCTGGAGAAGATATCTTCAAAGCCACCAAAGCCGGAGCCATCAAAGCCACCGAAGCCGCCTGCACCACCGCCAAAGCCACCATTAGCTCCCGCTGCACCGTATTGATCATAGGCTGCCCGCTTTTGCTCGTCGCTCAGCGTTTCATAAGCCTCTTGGACTTCTTTATATTTGTCCTCCGCCCCAGCTTCCTTATTAATGTCGGGGTGGTACTTTTTAGATAATTTCCGATAGGCTCTCTTGATCTCATCCTGAGAAGCATTCTTAGAGACACCTAGACGGTCGTAATATTCTGTATTGTTCATGTAAGATACCAAGACCGTAAAATTCGACTGAAAAATAGGAAATCAGGCGACGGAGCGATGCTCCTAGACAGATTTCTCTCTTTTCCGAGAATTTAGGTCGGGTTCAGTTCCTTTCTTTTATATTGAGTCAGAATTTTTGGAACCCGTGTTCAGTTGCGAACACCCATGTTCCTTTCTTTAAATTTTAGAAAATATTGATCAGAGGGTATTTTCAAATTCATGCTTCATTTCAGCAAACTCTTCTTCTGATAAAGTGAATATCAAGTCCTCTTCCGAATATTGATTCCGTTCTTTAAAATAGTTGTCAGCATTATCTACCAAACCTAGACTAAGAAGCACTTTTCTCGCAAACGCTTGATGTGCAAAACCAACAGCTGTAATGATGTTTTTATCTTGCAGAACAGCTTGAGCTTTGAAATTTTCCCGTGGAAGAAACTCAAAATAGTCAAAGAAGTTTTGCCAAATCCCACCAGTAAATTTCGTGTCGTTCAACAAGCCTGCTCTCGCCAATAAAATGGACGCTGAGGAAATAGCTGCAATCAAAATCTCTTGCTGCTTCAAACTTTTTAGGAAAGAAATCAATTTTTCATCATGCAAAGCAGGAGCGATGTTTATCATTCCTGGCAAAATGACACAAGAATAGTCTTCTATAACTACTTCATCCAGTGTTCTAGTAGGTTGACAGACTAATCCATCTTCCGATCTTATAACATTTCTATCTGAACCAGCATAATCAACCTCGACACCAAAAGATAGAGCTAAAGTACTAGTCAGACCAACTACTTCATAAAGTGAGAAATTAGGATAAATTAAACAGAGCACTTTCTTCATAAGCGTCACCCTCTAGTTTAGCGAAAAACAGAGGCTGGGTTGCAACCTCTGGATTTCTTCCTATCATTACGACGTGAAATTTTCAAAACAATATTTTTCGAAAAATTTTTGACGCGGTAGCTGATTGGATTTTAGGTTCGTCTTTCAGACTCCCAAAAATCCTAATCATCCTCGCGGGGGTTCGACTACGAACTAAAAACTTTCAATTTTAGTTCTGTCTCACCGCCTATTTCTCAGTAAACTCTCCGTCTACGACATCATCGTCTGCTTTAGTTGAGCCCGCGTTTTCAGCTCCTTCTGCTCCTGCTTGGGCTTGTTGAGCCGCAGCAGCTTGTTCATAGAGTTTCACTGCCAGTGCTTGAGCTTTTTCGTTGAGAGCTTCCAATTTCACTTTCATGTCGTCCAAGTTATTGTCTTCTTGCGCTTTCTTAAGTTCATCAAGAGCAGCTTGGGCAGCGTCACGCTCTGCGTCGAAGCCTTTGCCTTCTGTTTCCTTGATAGTCTTTTCAGTCGCAAAGATAGCTTGGTCAACTTCGTTACGAAGGTCAACTTCTTCTTTACGTTTCTTATCTGCTTTAGCATTTGCTTCCGCATCCTTCATCATACGGTCGATTTCTTCGTCAGTCAGGCCGCTGTTAGATTGGATAACAATGTGTTGTTCTTTTTGAGTTCCAAGGTCTTTAGCCTTAACAGACACGATACCGTTCTTATCGATGTCAAAGGTTACTTCGATTTGAGGGATTCCACGAGGAGCAGCTGGAATATCTGTCAATTGGAAACGTCCCAGAGTCTTGTTATCTGCTGCCATTGGGCGTTCACCTTGAAGAACATGGATATCAACGGCTGGTTGGTTGTCTGCTGCTGTAGAGAAGACTTGTGATTTAGAAGTTGGAATTGTTGTGTTACGGTCGATTAGCTTAGTGAAGACGCCACCCATTGTTTCGATACCAAGTGACAATGGTGTTACGTCAAGAAGGACAACATCCTTAACATCACCAGTGATAACACCACCTTGGATAGCAGCACCCATGGCAACTACTTCGTCAGGGTTTACTGATTTGTTTGGCTCTTTACCAGTTTCAGCTTTAACAGCTTCTACAACAGCTGGAATACGAGTTGAACCACCAACCAAGATTACTTCGTCGATTTCTGACAAGCTCAAGCCTGCGTCAGAAAGAGCACGGCGAACTGGTTCTTTAGTGCGCTCTACCAAGTCACGAGTCAAATCGTCGAATTTAGCACGAGTCAAAGTCATTTCCAAGTGGAGAGGTCCAGCGTCGCCAGCTGTGATAAACGGCAAGCTGATTTGAGTTGAAGTTACACCTGAAAGATCTTTTTTAGCCTTTTCAGCTGCATCTTTCAACCGTTGAAGCGCCATCTTGTCATTTGACAAGTCGATGCCGTTCTCTTTCTTGAACTCAGCCACCATGTGGTCGATAATCTTTTGGTCAAAGTCATCACCACCGAGTTTGTTGTCACCAGCAGTTGCCAGTACATCAAATACACCATCACCTAACTCAAGGATTGAAACGTCGAAGGTACCACCACCCAAGTCAAAGACCAAGATTTTTTCTTCTTTATCTTGTTTGTCAAGACCGTAAGCAAGTGCTGCTGCAGTTGGTTCGTTGACGATACGTTCTACTTCAAGACCAGCGATTTTACCAGCGTCTTTAGTCGCTTGACGCTGTGCATCGTTAAAGTAAGCTGGTACTGTGATAACCGCTTTGCTTACTTTTTCACCAAGGTACTCTTCTGCATAGCCTTTCAAGTATTGCAGAATCATAGCTGAGATTTCTTGTGGAGTATATTCTTTACCGTTAGCAGCTACTTTTTCAGATGTTCCCATTTTTGATTTGATGGAAATGATTGTATCTGGGTTTGTCACTGCTTGACGTTTTGCCGCATCACCAACGATGATTTCACCATTTTTGAATGACACTACAGATGGTGTTGTGCGATTTCCTTCTGGGTTTGCGATGATTTTGCTTTCAGTTCCTTCAAGAACTGCAACTGCTGAGTTTGTTGTACCTAAGTCAATACCAATAATTTTAGACATATTTTTACCTCTTTTTACTTTAATTTTATTTTTGATACTCTTTGGTTCGCTTCGCTCACTATTGCAAAGCTGAACAATTTTTTATCTTTCTTCATAGTTTATTGTCGTTTCGGACAAGATTTTTCAAGTTTTCTAGCCTAGTTATAGACCACTACCATTGCTGGGCGCAGGATACGATCATGAAGTTTGTAGCCTTTTTGGAAGACCTGCGCGATA
The DNA here is from genome assembly GCF_003943655.1 of Streptococcus sanguinis. Lineage (GTDB taxonomy): Bacteria > Bacillota > Bacilli > Lactobacillales > Streptococcaceae > Streptococcus > Streptococcus sanguinis_F. Next base: position 21,741 of record NZ_RJMM01000005.1, on the reverse strand, counting down.
GTGTCAACTGGGTGCTCATCGTCGGCTGGAACTGTTTGAATGGCCATGTGATAGTTATGGTCAAAAGCTCCGTCGGCTGGAATTTCTTCGATACCCTCTTCTTTGAGAGCATGAATCAAGCTTTCCTGCACCATTTCCAGTCCTTTTTTAACATCATCTGTCAGACCTTCAACGGCAAGCGCGCGCTCCAGATTATCTATCGAAGGCAAAATAGCTTTTGCCAGATCCTGACTGCGGTATCTTTGCAGCTGCTGGCGTTCTTCATTTGCTCGGCGCTGGATGTTCTGCATTTCTGCATGAGCACGGAGATATTTGTTTTCAAAATCTTCTGCCCGTTCATTGGCTAGTTCTAATTCTGATTTTTCAGGGCTTGCTGATTCAGCTTGCTCAGCTGTTTCTACAGCTTCCTCTTTTACTTCCACATCTTCTGGATGTTCTTCTTGTTTGTGTTTTGCCACAAGGCACCTCCTTTTTAGGAATATTTATACTATAATTAATGGACTTCGTAGTGATTACTGCTAAGATAGCGATAGAAATCGGTCAGTTTCATGGTCAGCACGCGGTTGACGACATTCATCTGACTAATCAGCCGTTGGTAGTCAAGATTGACCGGACCGACAATTGCCAGTACTCCGAAGCCTCGATAAGGAATCAGAAATTTACTGGAAATCAATGTCAAATCAGCCAAACAGCTTTCCCTACTGTCTGCCACGCGTACGCTTTGCATCTGATCCTCGGCCAAGCTGTCGCGGATTTCAAAGGCTACTTTCTGCGGGTCATCAAAAAACTGATAGGCCGTCAGATCTGAGAATTCCAAGAGCTGAACCTTGCCAGACAGAATCACATTTTCCTTGAAAATATCACCAAAGATATGCTCAAAGAGCTGGATGACATTGTCCGTCGTAGTGAAATAGCGCTGGATAATCTGCGGAATTTCCGTCCGAATCTTGTAATGGATGTCCAGCACTGTCTGTCCCAAAAACCGCTCCCTTACTAGGCCTTTAAGCCTATCCAGGTCTTCTTTTAAGAAGTTGCGCGGAATCATAAACTGACTAGTAATGGTATTGGACTCATCCAAGGTGAAGACCGCCAGAGCCGTGTGCTGACTGAGCACAACGATGTCAAAAGCTGTCAAACGCTGCCGACTGGGTTCTACATCCAGTGCAACAACCGTGCATCCACTGAGCTTGGTCAAAAGGTCTGCTGCCTGTTGAAGAATGTCCTCCAAGTTAAAAAACTCATGGTCAAAGGCCTTGATAACCTCATAAAGTTCATTCTCAGCGAGACGATCAAAGGACAGAGAATGCTTGACAAAGTACTGAAAACCAGCCACGCTAGGCTTACGACCGCTGGACGTATGCGCCTTTTCCAGAAGCCCCTGCTTTTCCAAAGCTGCCATATCGTTTCGGATAGTAGCACTACTGGAATTGATGGAATCCTGCAGGGCTTTGGAGCCGACCGGCTCGTGGGTCTTGGTAAAGATATCAATAATCAAATTCAAAATCTCATTTTGACGCTCCGTGACCACGGCATCACCTCCAATCAAGATTCTGTTGTCGATTAGCACTCGACCACCTCGAGTGCTAACTCATGATTCTATTATACACTCTTCCACACCAAAGTCAAGACAAAAACTCAAAAAATTAGCACTCTTTTTACAAGAGTGCTAAAAATCGGTCTAGCGACCTAGATTAGTCGTCCAAGATTTGCAAATGGCGCATCAAATAGAAAGAAATTCCTGCAAAAAGAAGCAGCCAAACTAGCAGAGCCAAAAATTCTCCACTCCATAAATGGAAATGAGACCAATCTTTCATATAACTACTAAAGAGGCCCATAAAGCTATAACGCAGCACCTTAAATAACTCCTCGCTCATATTTGAAAACATAGGAATAAATGCCGCCAAGAGCATGGCTGGAACACTAAGAGATTGTGCCATGACCTGATTTTTACAAAACAGACCAACCATTAAAAAGAAGAAAATTAAGACCAGCATGGTCAATAAGAGAACCAAACCATAGCTGAACAGATGTTTAGAAAGCTTGGCTCCCACCAAAATTGGGGTAATAACGATATAAAAAATCCCAATAATCGCTGGCCAGATTAAAGCAGAGAGAATGTATTGACCAGCTGTCACACCAGACAAGCGCAAACTTTGCAAATTATGTTTTTCTCTTTCCTCAGCTAGGATGATGATAATAGGTGTCCCAACTGACATGGCTAGAGAGAAGGGCAGAGAGACCGTAAGCAACATAGTAGCTAGTTTATCCGCTCCAATTTCCTTACCTGCTCCATTCAGAGAAAAAATAAATTTATAGAGAAAAATGAGGAAAATCGGCATAAAAACCTGCAATAGAATACTTTTATTAGCTAGTGTCACTTGACCTCTCAGCCAAATCATACCTTTGAATTTATTAGACATTTAAGGTACCTCCTGTCAAAGTGATGAAAACATCTTCCAAAGTTGGTTCGCAGGAATGAATACTGATAACATTGGACAAATCCAAACCACCTTGCAGTTCATCAAAGGTAACTGTCTTCGTCGTCAAATCTTCATATTCTAAACGAACCCTCTTATCTGTATTATACTTTTGGATTATCTCATGCGGACTGCCTACTTCGACTAGTTTTCCTTTACTTAGCAAGGCCAAGCGATCACACAAGAGGGTAGCTTCCTGCATATCATGAGTCGTCAGAAAAATAGTTGTCCCCTGAGCTTTTAGTTCCAGCAGTAGTTCATGAATGGTGCGAGAGGTTGACGGATCCAAACCACTGGTTGGCTCATCCAAAAAGAGCAATTTGGGCTGATTAATCAGGGCTCGAACCAGTAGCATCCGTTGTTTCATACCCGTAGATAGTTTTTCAGCCACCTTGTTGCGGCTATCATAAAGCCCCACTTTTCGGAGAAGTTCATCGACTTCTGTCATCTTAACCCCAAAGAGCATGGCATAGGCTTTGAGATTTTTATAAAGTGACACCTTTTCATAAAAACCACTGCCATCGCTGACAATCCCTATCTGCTCCAGCACTTCTGCCTTCAAATCCTCAACCGGTGCAGACAGCACATGAGCTGTCCCAGCATCTGCAGACAACTGACCAGTCAAGATATTGATAGTCGTCGTTTTACCAGATCCAGATGGTCCTAGGAAGCCAAAGATTTCTCCCTCTCGGATGGAAAAATCGATTCCTGCTAAGGCTTCTTGTTCCTTGAATTTCTTTTTCAAGCCTTGCACTTCAATAATGGTCTTTTTCATTGTTTTCCTCGCTTTCACAACAGTATTTAACAAAACTGCAATCAGTCTTTCAGTTCCTGCCTCATTTTCCAAAAACGCAAGGCAATATGGACCAGTTGACAGAACAGAATGAGCAATATAAGACAGTCTATTGCTAAGATTGATTTGAATAACAGACTTGCTTTCAAACTTTTCTGGGAAATATCTAGAATGAGATAAGTCGTGACACACAAAACCATGATGGCTGGCAAAAACCGCCATACAAGTAAACGCTTGACCATTTCTAGCTTAGACCATGCGTCATTATAGATTTCAAGATTGCTCTCCGCATCAATCTGAGAAACTGGCTTGCGGAAATAAGAAAATTGATTAAAGTTTGTAATATGCTCCCAGCCACAATCCTCAAACAGTTGATAATAGGATTCTTGCTCCGCCTTCTTTATGGGGCGAAAATCTAATTGATAGGCCACGTCCTGAGGCGGACAGGCTTCAAAAGCATAACGAACCGCAACAAGAAAGTGAGAATAACTTACTTTTTTCAATTTCCAGCCTTGGCTATGCATTTTTTTAAAATAAGCCGCTTCTCTGTCATAGTCTGCAATGGTAAAGATTTTATAGACAATCTTCTTTTCCATCAAACTTCCTCCTTACTATTGCGGTAAAGGCGCTCAATCCGCTGGATTTCCAACTCTAAAATCTGTCTTCCAAGCTCCGTGATAGAATAGAGCTTTCTCTTTTCTTCCTCACGAACAAAGACAATCAGACCATCTTTTTCCATCTTTGCCAAGGTTCCGTACATGGTTCCCGGGCTGATAGATAGCTGCCCTTCTGTCAGTTCCTTGACTTTTTGAGTAATACTGTAACCATGCCTCTCCTTTTGAAGACAGAAGAGGATATAAAAACCTGTCTCTGTCATTGGCACATAGACTCTCCTAAGCTTTTCTGTCAATCCACTCATCTTTTTATCTCACTTTCACCTCGATATATCGAACCTTGATATAAAAATTATATCGCAGTCCGATATAGTTGTCAAGGATTTATAAATATTTTTTACAGAAAGTGATTCATTTTTATCTTTCAATACTTGTAGTTGATTTAATCAGGAGCTAAAAGGATTAGAGAGCTGCATCCTGATAAATCTGCATAGAAAAAGCCAGGAACACCTGACTTACTTTTTTATTTTCCAGCTGCCTTCAGCAGGGCGATATATTCTTCCAGAACCAGATTATGCTTCTGCATATACTGGGCATTCTCCACACCGACATAGCGGTAATGCCAATTCTCAAAATCAACTCCAGTAATATCACTCTTGCCATCCGGATAGCGAAGGACAAAGCCATATTGCGGAGCTAGCTCAGCAATTTTGGCTGCCAGTTCATCCTCCTGGCCTTCTGGAACGCTCATATCAATAGCCAAGCCCGTTTGATGTTCGCTGGCTCCTGGAAGCTGCACCTGCTTCAGCACGATACTGACTGCTTCTTCATTTGACAAGCCTTTGGCGACTTCCCCAGCAACTTTTTCGTTATAGAGTTCCTCCTGCTCCGCTCGGCTGCGATAGCCAGAGATTAAAGTTTCTTCAGGAGCTATCGCTTGGGCTGCAGCTAGGAATTGCCGAGTATTTTCAGCAATGCGGCTGTCGACCTGGACCTCTCCAATCTGAGTTAGATCAGGTGTCTTTTCTTCTTGCTGGTTGTCACGATTGACCAAAATCAAATTCCAGTCAGCAGAAGAAACTTTGGGCAAATCAGACTGCGAACTCTCTGAGCTAGAAGTGCCCTTCGTAGCAGAACTGCTGGACGAACCCGAAAACTGAATCTTTGCAAGCAGATCCTGCAGCAGGGACGGACGGAAATAAATCACCGTTCCTCCAGCTGCCAGATACAAGACGGTTAACAACAAAAACGTTAACCCAATCTTCTTAGACTTCGATTTTCTCTTTTCTTTGCGATGTTTAGCGCGCTTCAACTTCTTCCTCCATTACTTTGGCACCGACCTCTCGATAAGACATGTCTCCGACGCAAGCTACTGTGAATTTACCGTCTTCATAGTCTACAACCGTCACACTACCATTGTCCAAACCATGAGGCCGAGTTCGATTGATTAGATAGACAAAGGTTCCGATGGTCATGCCGTGGCTAACGACAAGAGCATTGCCACCGCCAGCAGCTTCCAGCTCCTCAGCTATGGCTGAAAAACCTTCCCAGATTCGGCCGCTGAGCTTTTCCCAGTTTTCCGCCCAGCCAGCTGTATCGACTTCTACAAGACCTTCTGCCAACTCAGCATAGCTGAGCTGATGGACATGCTCAATATTGAAAACCCGGGGCATCACACCCATAAAGAGTTCTCCATCATAACCACCGTCAAAACTGCCAAAGCACCATTCGCGAATCCGCTTGTCAAAGGTATAAGGAATCTGTCCTGTCAATCCCAGCTCCTCTAGAATAATGCCCATGGTCTGAATAGTTCGGCCGCTGTCACTAGAACGGGCTAATTTGAACTCTAGCCCAGCTTCTCTCAGGCCAATGCCCAACTCATGAATGCCACGTTCCCCAACTTCAGTCAAAGGGGTATCAGACCAGCCTTGAGCCCGGCCGATAGTATTAAACATGGTTTTGCCATGACGAACCAAGTATAATCTTGTTTTTGCCATTTCATTTCCTCCGTTATTCTTTTCATATTATACCATTTTATAAAGAAATTGGCGCCATCTGGCTTTCAAAGCAAAAAGCAGGAGTCTCAAAACTCCCGCTTATTCTTGATTTTCTCGGTCCAATATAGCTGCGCCGAGCTGACGGTAAGACACATCGCCCAGAGCTTGAATGCTGAAGCGACCATTTTCATACTCCAACACTGTGACACTGCCATTATCGACATTAGGATTTTTCGTGATATTCTCATCAACCAGATAAGCCAAAGTACCAATGGTCATGCTGTGGCTGACAACCAGAGCATTGCCGCCGCCAGAGGACTCCACCTCTCTAGCAATGGCTTCAAAGCCTTCTAAAATCCGACCGCTAAGCTTGTCCCAAGGCTCAGCCCAGCCAGCCGAATCCACTTCTACCAGACCATTCGCCAAATCCGGCCAACTGAGCTCTTTGTAATTATCCGTCTTAAGAACTCGTGGGATAACGCCATGAAAGAGCTCACCCCCATAGGCACCATCAAAACTTCCGAAACACCACTCCCGGATGCGCTTGTCATAGCGATAGGGAATCTGGCCAGTCAGACCCAGCTCCTCTAGGATAATCCCCATGGTCTGAATGGTCCTGCCGCTATCACTTGAAAAAGCCTTGATAAAAGGCAAGCCAGACTCTCGCAATCCGATACCCAGCTCACGAATACCGCGCTCGCCTTCGGCAGTCAGCGGCGTATCAGACCAGCCCTGTGCCCGGCCGATAGTATTAAACATGGTCTTGCCATGACGGATAACATAGAGTCTTGTTTTTGACATAGTTTACCTCTTTTATTTTTGTTTGTTATAGTAAATTTTGAAAAAGGCCTTCGAATTCTTTAGGATAAAGAAGAGGGAGAACTCAGTTCTCCGCTATGATAGACAGAGGCTTACCGTGAAATCAGCATCTAATCAACTATAGAGACTTAACATGAACTTTTACAGCACTGACACATCCAAGAACAATGAACAGATAATGGAGCCAATAATTAAGACCAAACTGTCCGGATAAAGCGGCTTTATTAATAGCGATAATAGCCTGCAAAATATTGCCTTCCCCTTGGTAAAAAGAATTGGCATAACCAATTTGAACAGCTACAAAGCTCATCGTTAAAGTAAAAAAGAAACTTGCTACAATTCCTAAAACCGAAATCCCTTTGACAAACTTTTCATAACAAGCAATGCTAAATAGCAGTGTAAAACTTGATATGAAGCCCATAGCCAAGGATGCACCTGTCAGGAAGAAGACAAGGCATGCACCAAGCAAGCTAGTCAAGAAAGCCCCGACAATCCCCAGAAAATAATGTATTTTCTGCGGTCTTTGATGAGGAAGGGAGCGCTTTGTCACCTTATCCTGTGAGATGGAAACCATCCGCTCATAGCTAGATGGCGTGAGAAAGAGCCAATCTCCTTTGAACTGATACAGGTTCACATCTCCAGTTTCACCGGTTTTCTCACAGGCGCTAACCAGCCCTTGTTCCTCAAAGTAGCGGGTGCAGTCTTCGATAGCCTCCTCCAAAATGTCCGGCAGCAAATCTCGGTCTTGATTAGCCAAAATCTGACAGGCTAGGCTATAGCCAGCTCTCTCAAAATCAATCAAGACCTCGGAATCGTTGATCAGAGCTTCTAAGGTATCTCGACCTATATAGCCCTGCTCACATCTGACTGAAAAGAAAATCGCAAATTCATCGCCATCTGTTATGGTCTCTAGATAAAAAGCATAATCCCTTCTACGGCCATATATAATGCCGCTCTCTTTATCAAAATCCAAACCTAAATCAAGGGCCAGCTCAGCTAGCTCTCTTTTATTCATAACCTAAACAATCTCCTTATAATCCCCTACATTTCAAGCATCCAGCTAGACTCAATCACTCAAACTCCTATTCGGAAACTGAATAGCTGTCCTTTACGAGGCTATCTTAAAAGCTGTTTCAAATCTAGCTTTTTAATTTTTAAAGCTGTGAATGGGCGCTGGAATCTGACCCCCCCGGGCGATAAAGGCAGCTGACGAAGCCTGATTGACCTTCATGACCGGAGCTGTTCCCAAGAGCCCGCCAAATTCAATCATATCGCCTTCCTTGCCCTTTGGAATAATCCGCACAGCTGTCGTCTTCTGATTGATAACGCCAATCGCTGCCTCATCCGCAATCATGGCCGCGATGGTTTCAGCCGGTGTCACCTCTGGAATGGCAATCATATCCAAACCTACCGAGCAGATAGCTGTCATAGCTTCTAGCTTTTCTAGATTGAGCGAGCCATTCTGTACTGCAGCAATCATGCCCTCATCTTCTGACACAGGAATGAAAGCACCAGACAGACCACCAACCTGATTGCAGGCCATGACACCACCTTTTTTGACCTGGTCATTTAGCAAGGCAAGCGCCGCTGTCGTGCCATGAGTGCCAACTGTTTCCAAGCCCATTTCTTCCAAGACACGGGCCACTGAGTCTCCGACTGCCGGTGTTGGAGCCAGACTCAAGTCAACAATCCCGAACTTGACGCCCAGACGCTCGCTGGCCATCTGACCGACTAACTGACCGATACGGGTGATTTTGAAGGCCGTTTTCTTGACCGTTTCAGCGACCACGTCAAAGCTCTCACCACGAACCTTTTCCAAGGCTCGTTTGACAACACCAGGCCCAGAAACACCGACATTGATGACCACATCTGCTTCACCGACACCATGGAAGGCACCCGCCATGAAAGGATTATCCTCTACCGCATTGGAAAAGACGACTAGCTTGGCCGCCCCCATGTCAGAAAGCTGGGCTGTTTCCTTGATAATCCGCCCCATATCCGCCACTGCCGTCATATTGATACCGGTCTTGGTTGAGCCGATATTGACAGAGGAGCAGACCTTGTCCGTCTCAGCCAAAGCACGTGGAATAGAATTAATAAGAATTTCATCGCCTTTTTGATAGCCCTTTTGTACCAAGGCCGAGAAGCCGCCGATAAAGTCAACACCGATTTCCTTGGCCGCCTTGTCTAAAGACTTGGCTAGCGGCACATAATCTCTGCTGTCTGTCGCTGCCCCAATCAGCGAAATCGGAGTCACTGAAACCCGCTTGTTGACGATGGGAATCCCGAGCTCTGCTGCAATTTCATNCCCAACTGCCACCAGGTCTTTCGCTTTGGTAGTTATTTTTTGGTAAATCTTCTCCGCCGCCCGATCAATATCTGTGTCGATACAGTCTAAGAGTGAAATGCCCATGGTGATGGTCCGAATATCAAAATTCTGCTCCTCAATCATGGCAATGGTTTCTGTTACTTGTCTAATATCCATCCTTGACTCCTTAGATATTGTACATGGCATCAAAAATGGCTGCGCTTTGAATATTGATTTTGACGTTGAGCTCTTGGCCGAAAGCTTCAAACTCATTGCGAAGGGCCGTAAAATCTTGCTTTTCATCGCTTGACACCAAGGCCATCATGGTAAAATATTCCTCCAAAACGGTTTGGGAAATATCGTCAATATTCAGCCCCAGCTCCGCAATCTTAGTGGAAACTCCGGCTACAATCCCTGTTTTATCTTTTCCGACAACGGTAATAATTGCTTTCATGCTTGGCTCCAATCATTTTTAGTTTGTCTCATTGTAGCATAAATTCGAGGAATTTGTATACTATTTCAGAAAATAAAGACAGAAGGTTCGGATATTGCAAATAGCACTCGGAATAAGGAAAATCCCCCTATTCTCAGCAATTCACCTGAGAAACTATTTTGAACACCTTTGTAAGTTTTTTCTATTTTTAATTGAAAGCGCTTTCGATATTTGTTATACTAAATATAGAATATTTTACACAAAGGAGATTTCCTAATGAACGATTCATACAAGAAGCGTCTCTATACTCAGGCCTTAAGTTTATCAGCCGCTGTATTGATGACTGTTTTGGCTCAGGGCAAGGCTGCAGCTGACCAGCAGAACAGCACTGAGTCACTGCCAGCTGCCAATCAAGTAGAGGCTGTCACTCCTGCAACAGAAGCAGCTCAAGCTACTCCAAATCAGACAGGAGAAAAAGAACAGACTCCTGCTCCTGCAGCGGACAATCCAGCTGTCTCTGCAGCAGCTCAAACAAGAGTAGCTGCTTCTGAGGAAGCCAAGACCCAGCTGGCTGACAGTACAGTTTATATGTCCGAGCCTGCAGAGCTCAAGGAAACTGTCCAAGGACAGGCTTCTCAGGCGGGCAAACTGACCTGGACTTTGGACAATAAACCAATAGCCGACTGGAAAACCTGGAACATGGACAGCGGCACCTTTACCGGCCAACCCTTTGTCACAATTGAGGAAAAGGCCGACGGGAACAATCTTCATCTGAATCTGCAGTTTCAAAAGCTTTTCGGAGACGATCTCAGCCTGCGCTCTCCCCATAATATTCGCCGGACCTATCGAAACTTCATTGGCAACCATGAACTGGTCGGTACGAGCCAGGACCTGAACCTGACTATTCGCAAAAATATCGTCTTGCGCCCTTATGAAGACTTCCATAGCCATGAGGAGATGCTGGCATCTATTGAAAAAAGCAGACAGGATGCCAAAACAGATCGTTTGGTACAGATTGAGAACATTGGAAAGAGCGCTCAGGGCCGCGATATCAAGCTGGGTATCATCAGTTCTGACCAAAAGAGCATCGACGACTACCTCAGCACAACTAATCCGCAGGCCTTGACCAAACCAGCAGAAATGCTGGCAGCTCTCAAAAATGGCAACTTAGATTATAAACTGCCTGTGCTCATTAACAACACCCATGCTGATGAACAGCCTGGGATTGATATTATCACAGGTCTCTTTAAAACTTTTGCAACTAAAGACCAAGTCAGCTTCAAAACAACCGCTGCCGATGGTTCTGAAAAACTTGTCACTCTCAAAATCCAAGATTTACTAAAGAAGTTTATCTTCCTCTTTGACTTTACGGAGAACCCTGACGGCGATGTCCTCAACACTCGGGCTCTGGCCAATGGACTTGACCCTAACCGTGATACTGGCTACCAAGCCAATCCTGAAACCCGTATCGTTGCTGGATTGATTAACAAATGGAACCCAATTGCCCTCTATGATATCCACGGCTTTGTCAAGGAATTCCTGATTGAGCCGGCAACCCCGCCTCACGATCCTAACTTTGAATATGACCTTTTATCTGACCTCATGCTGGACAATGCCCATCATATGGGACGGGCCGGCGTTGCCAACTCTGGCTACGACAAATACATCATTCCAAAACTGGACTGGGGAGACGGATGGGACGATTCCTTCTCCGGCTACACAGCAGTTTATTCTATGTACCATGGCATTCTGGGACATACCATCGAAATTCCCGAGGGCAATCAAGAGTCCTACAAGGCTGGATATTATGCAGTTTTAGGAGGCCTTGACTATCTGTCTCAGAACCCCGACAGGCTCATGGAGATGCGTCTCAACTTCTACCTGCGCGGAATCAATAAAGTCGAAGATCCTAAGGCAGAAAATGAACTCGTCGGACCTGATGGTCAGGTCGTAGGCCGGATTAAAAAAGGACAGGAAAAATTCTTCCCAGACTACTATGTCATCCCGATGGGAGTAGACAAGGACAACGATACCCAAGAAGCCTTTAATATGATTGACTATTTCAAGCGCAACGGTGTCCTGGTCAAAGAACTCAAGGAAGACAGCGGCAACTATAAAAAAGGCGATTTGGTTGTCGATATGGCGCAGGCTAAGCGTGGCTATGCCAACCATGTCCTCTACAAAGGCTCAAATGAATCTAAGTGGGCAGCCATGTATGCGGAATTGGTCGTCAATTTTCCTGATATGAAAGGCTTCAAAGCCCAGCCAGTCTTTGGCGACAAGCTCTTTGAAGGCAAGCTAGGCGACGTGACAGCCCTCCGTGCTGCACGTACCAGTCAGGTTGATCATAAAGCGCCTTATTACGTCATTGCCAATACGTCTGAGAGCGCGGTCAAGGCCGTCAACAAAGCTCTTGCTGAAGGCAAGAAAGTCTACCTGACAGATGACGGCTACATCGTTGATACACCGACCTTTACTAGCCTTTTAGATCGTTATGCTATTTACGGTGATGCCCTCTATAAGATTCCACAGGGACCAACTCTGAAGCCTCTCAAGGTCTACGCACCACCGCATCAATTCTCATGGGCAGGCGTGGACGCTCCAGCACATACTGCCTTAGCTCTGAAAAATATGGGCTTTGAAATCGTTGACAGCCCAGAAGAAGCGGACGTCATCGTTCTTGAAAGCAACAACTATGACAAGTCTCTTGTCGGACTTAAGCCAACCATCGTCGTCGGAGGCTCTGCTATGCAGCGCTTGGAAAAACTAGGAATCTTAGATGGATTTGACGCTGAGCGCTTCAAGAACGGCAGTGACTATGAAGGATTGATGAAGGCCGTTATCCAAGACCAAGACCCGCTGACCAGCGGCTACAAGAAGGATGGACTTTTTTACTCCAACTCTGGTAACTGGATTGCTAAGATTCCTGCCAACTTTAGGACTCTTGCCAGCATTGCTGGCAGTGACTTCTACATCGCTGGCTGGTGGCCTGGCAATGAACAGCTGGCCAACAAAGTCGTAGCCATTGCCGGCACTTATAAAGAACAGCCTCTCTTTGTCTACGCTGGCAATCCGACCAATCGGCTTCACCCTGTTCACTTCTACCGCTGGATCTCCAATGCTATCTTTGGCAGCCAGTTGGCCGAGCTGACAGATCTTCCAAGTCCTGCGGCACCTGACCCAACCTATCAAGCACCAAGTCAGACTGTCCTTGACTGGAAGCCTGCTACAGTGAATCCACCGGCTCAAACAGTAGTCCTGACCTACAAGAGTCAGACCCTTCCGCAGACCGGCAGTCAAGAAAAACCTACTAGCTTTGCTCTAGCTGGACTCCTAATCGCAGGGGCAGCTGGACTCTTACTTTTAAAGAAAAAGGAAGACTAATACTTAAAAACACACCTCCCAACTGATGCGGGAGGTGTATTTTTAGTTATAAGCTTTGTTATTTTTCCACATAGGTATGAAGCGGATAAGTCGGATAGGCCAACTCACGCGCCAACTCTGAAGTTACATAACCTGCCGGTGCGTCTAATACAGAAGGGATTCTATTGACGATAGTGGCACAGGTCAAGGCTACGGTATCAGGCTTGCTGACTGAGAAGACTAGATTTGGCTCACCAGTAATTTCCCAATCACACATATCTCCGTCATTTTCACGATAGACCTTGCCAATACACTCTACTTCTAACTCAATTCCCTGATGGGTATGAATGGTTGTCACAGCTGACATACCCGTTACTTGACCCGCCGGTACTGTACGTCCCAGCGTTTCAGAATAAACATCTTCATCCAAAATGTAAGGAACACTCTTTTGTGAAATATCCTGAATGGTCCAGTTCATCTTAGAGCAAATAGCCTCAGCAGCATTCCACATATAGGACGGAAGACTCTCAGCACTGGCAATTTCCTTTTCAAATCGCTCTGAATCGTAACCAGCACCATGCGCTTCTGCCAAAGCCAGACCATAATCTTCTACATTATAGCTGACAATCCCTTTCACCTTTTGAATGCGATTAAGGCCAGACATAGCCAAGCAAGGCATATTAATCCAGTAAATATCCTGCATGCCTGAGCCCATTACAGTGACACCATATTCTTTGGCCAGCTTGTCCAAGCGGTTTGTTTCAGATGGCGATGTCGTCCAAGGGTAGATGGCTTCCTCACAGGTCGTGATGATATTAACTCCATGTTTGATGGCTGTTTCAAAAAAATCATACATTTCCGGCATATAGGAAGCAATGGTGACAATAGCAATGTCAGCGTCACACTCTTTAAAGACACGTTCAGCATTATCAGAAATCAGGACACCAGTCTTATAGCCTAGCTCTGCAAAATCACCAACATCCTGCCCTACAACAGCTGGATTGTTATCAATAGCTCCGACGATTTCTACACCGTGATCCAGTAGGTACTTGAAAATCACTTTAGACATCTTGCCGCAGCCATACTGGACAGCACGAATTTTTGTATTTCTCATGGCAAACCCTCCATTAATTGTTATTATTTTCACAATTATAGTATAATATCTCTAGTAACTAGAGAGTCAATAGAGGGTTTTAAAAAATGAAAAAAATTTTGCGTATCGGAGAGTTTTCCCAAATAAATCAGATTTCCATCCAAACTCTACGATTCTATGACCAAATCGGTCTTTTAAAACCCTATAAAGTCGATCCAGAAACCAACTATCGCTACTACCACATCAATCAATCTTCTCTGGTTGACTCCATTCAGTACCTGCGTCAACTGAATTTTTCTCTAGAAGACATCAAAGAAATCCTATCTGACAAGGACCATTTTCAACTGCACCTGCTTATCGAGGAGCGCTATCAGCGCCTTCTAGAGGAAAAAGAGAATTTAGAAAAACAAATCCAAGAAATCGAAATCTTTCGGTCTGGTGCCCGTATCTATGGCGAAAAGCAGAGCGAGCAAGAACTGGAAATCCTAACTTTTCATGAACGGCAGCTGCTTACTTTTGAAATCGATCAAAATATTTATCAAATGAAAAGTGAGGAATACGAACTTGCTCTCCGCTGCTTCAAGCAAGAAATCCTGCGTTACAGTCCTTTTTTCACTCATTTCAGCCGTGTTGGCTCCATTATGAAACAAGAAGATTTCCAAAAAGAAAGATGGATTTCCAAACAACTCTGTCTCTTCCATCATACTCCCAATGAACTCCCTCACTTAAATCGAATATTGCTGCCGGCAGGAACTTATGCTGTTGCTTACTGCTCTTCCTTTGCAGATGAACTAAAAGCTCTGCCGCATTTTCACCAAGCTCTGACCCAAGCTGGATATACTCCTGTGGGCGATTATATCTGCGAGGTGATTCATGAACAGCCACAACTCCAGGAGCAGCACCGCGATATGTTCATCCGGATGCAAGTTCGGATAGAGGATTAAGAAAGGAGGAAAGAGGATGTAGCGAAATTTCTTACCAAATACTGGAGCATGCTCAGCTAGAAACGAATCATTTCGCAAGCCATAATTATATCAAAAAAGGACGGGAAAACACCCATCCTTTTTATGTGCCAATAACCATTGCTTGGCATCTTAGTCTCCTTGTTTCTTCCTTCCAGCTAGAAGACCCATTCCCAGAAAAGCTAAACCAGCCAGAGGCAAAAACTTATCTTCTTGAGTGCCAGTCTTAGGCAGAGCTGAGTCGGGAGCTGGCTGCAATCTTGGCGTCGGAATAACTTTTCCTTTCTCACCTTGCTTCAGAGCTTGTGGCTGGGGCCTTGTCAAAGGCTGTTTAGCACTTTCAGCCACCACCTTGCTGCCAACTTCTACTAGTTCGTCAACTGCTAGAGAGAGCACTTCCTGACCGAGGATGGTTCGCTGACCGTTCAAGACTTCTACAAAGACTCGCTTTTGACCTTTTTGGCCGGCTAGAAGTATCCGCCGCTGCCCTCTTTCCAGTTCTGGATTTTCCTGTTCTTGAGTCTGATATGCAATCTCTTCCATTACGACTTCTAAGAACGGCTTTTCTTCCACTAGGTCCTTTATCCCTTCTTCCGGAGTGACCTGATGACTTGGTTTCAGAGCTAGGGCTGCAAGAGCTGTCTTCAGATCCTGCTCTGCTCTATCTAAATCTGCCTGCTCCGCTTTTTCATTTGCCAAAAGAGATTGAGCTCGAGCCAAGGCTGACTGGTAAGCCTGAACTGTCTCATCTGTGTAGAGGCTCGGATCTAGACTAGATGTACTGTCTACCACTTTCTGCAGAGAAGTCTTATTAACCGCTGGCGCATGAAGATTGGTCACAAAGAAATTGCGCGCTTCCAAATCTCCATCCCAAAGCCCCAGACCGACGTAGGCATCATTATAATAAGGCTCAACCGTATCAAATTGGTGGTTCAGGTATTCTACACCGTCCACAGATACACTGACACCATTTTTAGTTTTCACTAGCTTAACATGGTGGAACTGGCCGTCATTAAGATGCTTGCCATTCATGCTACTTTCTGCAATCGTCTCTCCCATAAAGTGGTAAAGTCGAATCTTATCATTATCGCCAAATTGAATAGAATAAGCATTGCGAGGATCAACATTTTCAGACGCATAGAAAATGTTAATCAAGCCTTTTTGATACTTGAGATCCACATCCAAGTTATACTCAGAGAAAGGAATCTTCTGACCTCCCATATAATAATCATTGGCGCTGGTATTCTGATTATAGAGGCTTTCACCGTCGACATACCACTTACCAGAGACAGCTTTTAAGTCTGGAACATTGGTCTTAAAGTCATTGCGGCTGATATTGATGGTGAAGGCCTTGGAAAGGCTTGGATTTTCCTTAGAGGTCGCCGTTACCTTGACCACACCCCTTTGCAGAGCAGTCACTCGCAGCTTGTTGCCATCTTCCGCGACAGAGACCAGATCTGGCTGATCAACACTCCAGCTGACCGCTTGAGAGACACTTGCTGGCATGACATATGCTTTCAAATCCAAAGTATCGCCGACATAAATATTATTTGTTACAGGAGAAGCCTGCACTAGTTCCAGTGGTTTGGTCACTGCCTGCTTGTCTTTCCAGATGCCCTTCAGCGGATAAAGAGCAATGTCAGCCTTAGCAGCACCACCTTCTACAAAAACACTAGCCGCAAGGCTATTTGGCGCAGGGAATATCTGATTGGCACCCGCCACAGTATATCCTTTGGCAAAGACTTCTAGGCTGGAGCGATCTATGTAGAGATGCAGATCTATGCTGCCATCCGCATTGCGCTTGACGGACTGACTATCCACCTGAGCAAATTTATTACTGAGAAGAATACCGGACTGGCTGCGGTCAATAGAAAGAGTTTCCTTTTCTAAATCATAGGTAACTCTAGTCACTTCTCCATCTCCAACCCGCAGGTTAAAACCGACTTTCTTGGTCGTTTCACTTGGCCGGAAAGTAGAGACAATTTCATACTGATCACCGGAAAAATCTTTCAACAGCTCATTCTTCTCACTAACTTCTACGTCTTTATACAACACAGCCTTGTCTTCCTGACGCAGAGTCTGATAAGCTGCAATTGGTGTCTGAGTCAGCCGATAGCTGCCGTCTTGCTTGATAAGGCCTAGTTTGAGGTTAAGATTGAAGGTGCCGTTAAACTTCTGACCGACGGTATCGGCTACCAGATTGCAGTAGTCTTCCCAGGTATTCATCCAGTTAGACTCAATAATGTCGGGCAGGGTTGGATTAGCCTTGCTGCCAAAGTCCTGAACGTAGTAAGTCATGGCCGCATAAGAATCTTTACCAAAGTTCATGACCTGATCAGCCTGAGCAAACTCAGCATCTGGGACGAAGGTCCACTTGCCCTCCACCTGTCTAAAATCACCGACCTTATAGGAACGCCCGCCACGAGACAGGATCCATTTTAGGCTACCATCATCTGCCAGTAGAGGATAGAGATCTGGGCACTCCGTATGGAGATCCGCATAAGTTGACTCGACCTTCCAATGACGCAGATTATCAGACGAATAAATTCTCAGCGGTCCGCCTGCAACGACCATAAACCATTTACCCTCCCAACGGAAGACCTTGGGGTCACGGAAATCCTGAGATTGCAGTGGATCATCCGTCCAGTCAGCTGCAATTTGATTAAGCTTCGTCCAAGTCCGGCCCTCATCCTTACTGTAGGCTAGCTTAATGCGCTGACCGTTTCCGTCGGCAGTAATCAGTGCGACTAAACCGCCCTGGTCATTGTCAAATAAACCAGAGGAATTGGTTGTATCTGCTACAATAGAGCCTGAGAACATAGCCCCATTAGCATCCGGATAAAAGGCAATCGGCTGTTCTTCCCAATGAATCAAATCCTTGCTGGTCGCATGGCTCCAGTGCATAGGCCCCCACTTGGTATCGTCATAAAACTGATAGAAGAAATGATAGACTCCCTTGTAATAAACCAGCCCGTTGGGATCATTGGCCCAACCGTCCTTGACCGAATAATGATACTGACCGCGATAGAGCTCATTGTAGTATACCTCATCTGCCTGCCGACGATGGACATTGAGCCGGTAAGTCAGGCTGACCTCCTGCCCATCCGCATCCGTCACAGTACTGGTCACAGTCAGATAGTTTGCCCCCACTGCCAGCGGGATACTCTTCAAATCACTATAAACCCTACCCGCAGCATCGGTCACGCTTACCTTGGCAGCAGGATTTTTCGCTACGACAGTCAAGTCTACAGTCTCAGCATCATGCTTGACATACTGGATAGTGATAGGAGCAGTAAACTGACCTTTCTGCTCCACTTTCCCAACCGAAGAAGTCACACTTATATCCTCCAACTCGGGATTAGACTGAGGAGTGATTTCTTTATAAAAGGTATTTTGAAAAAGCAGCTCGCTATTCCAGTTAAGTAAGCCAAAATAACCTTCTGACAGATAAGTATTCTGCCCCTTATCATCTCTCTGGAGCGTGTAATCTCCTGAGCTGGCCACTAGGATATCATTGACATAGTAGGATACCCAAGAGCCGATAGAAACGACCTTGAGTCGATATTTATTATCATCCGTTGGCTCGATATTTTTTTCATTGATAAACTGATAGTCACGACCGCCTTGCCAACGCCAAAACTTTACATTGTTGCTACCACCATCAATATTAACTGCATAGCTGCTCTTGTCATCCGGATTATTATTACTGCGGAAAATGAGGGCTGCCGCCCCTTCCTTACTGAGGAAAGTTACATCCGTTGAGTAAACAAAATCCTTGCCCTGACTTTGAGAGTAAAAGAAACTATCACCTTTGCCTCTGGCATCACTATAAAGACCTTGTTCCCGGACTTCCCAAACTCCATTTTTGTCTCCCTTGGCTTCTGCCAAATTAGTATTGAAGCCTGACTGCTTATCTACAGTCTCTACGGCAGGGATTTTTTCCGAAGCAACTTCCTTCGCCGCTGGCTGTTCGTCTTCTTCCTGTTTGGTCTCTTTAGCATTTGCTGTGACTTGATCTTCCTTATCAGCCTTTTGGTTGGCTGACTCTACTACTGCATCCTGACCACCCGCTTCCGTCGCTACAGTTGCAGCAGTCTCCCCAGCTACAAGGTTTTCTGTCTTATCAGCATTCATTGTAGGAGCAGCTGTTTGTCCGCTCTCAGGCTCTGAGACAGCTGATGAATCAGCCTGCAAGACCTGCGCAGGAGCTGGATTAGCCTTAGCCTCATCCGCATAAACCACTCCACCCCCATCTAACAAGAATGCTCCAAAAGTCAGCAGGGCACACCCAAAAACCCAACGCTTGCCGCTTTTTCTCATAAACCAATTTTTACACACTTTTTCCTGATGATTTTTCATGACACACCTCAATATTCTAAAAATAAAATCAGACTTCTCACAACCAAATTGCTTCTACATAACACACTCCTTTCAACTTTTCTTGTTCAAAATGAACACCTGGTTTAACACCTAACTCCCTTATAAAAAAGAAGCAATCTCAATAATTTAAATATAACAAATTTTTGTAAGCGCTTCATCTAACGTTTGTCATAAAAACAAAATGACAGATGTCATATTTTAGAAATAATGAAGAAAAAACAAAAAGCCTCCAAAACGGAAAGCTTTTGTTTGTTTTAAATTTATTCTGGATAGGATGCTGCCAGCTCGTTCTTTAGATATTCTGCCAAGTGCTGATGAGCAAAAATTCCTGCTTTTTCTTCTGCTGTCGGATTATAGTTGGTATTGGTATTCACATCATAGACATAAATCTGACCCGACTCCGACTCTACCCACTCAATAGCTGCTACATCAATACCAGCCTGAGCTAGAAAGGTTTCATAAGCCTGTCTTTGACTAGCATGCAGCGGCTCCGTGATTTGAAACTTATCCGATGTTTCCAACTGAGCAGGCTTTTGCCCAATCTGACACCCATCTGCCGGACAAAGCTGAAAGCCATCTGATGAATCAATGGACACAGTATAAAGAAACTTCTGGTTGATAAACTCCGAACGACGAATCCGACCATCCGCAGGCTTGATATAGGCCTGAAGCAGGGTAATCCCATCCACAGAAGGTTCAAAAGCAGGACTGTCTACATAGGCTTCCAACTCTTCCTCACTATTGAAGAGCTGCACTCCCAAACCTTTCCCAGCCCGATTATGTTTGGTAATCAGAGGATAAATATTAAGCTTTCTAGCTGCCTCAAGAATATTCTCCTGTCCCAAAACGGCTACTGTATCCGGATAAGCAATTCCAACTTCAGAAAGCTTCAAATACTGTTTAATTTTGCTGATTTCCAGATTAATAGCCCCACTTCCGTTGATGACCTTGCGACCGTGAGCTTCCAGCCAAGCTAGAACTTGTTCTGTAAATTCCGGTGCATAGCGGTGTCCACGCGTATGAGAAGAAGCAGACATCCGATTGTAGAAAATTCCTGTTGGGGGCGGACTCTGCAGATCTAGGATCCCGCTGGACAAATCCCACAGTTCATAGGGCACATCTTTTTCCTCCAGCCACTTGACCAAGTGCTGCGTCCACTCCAAATTTTCATGAATAACGTATACTTTTGCTTGACTCATAAGTCTTCTCTCCTTTAGGAATACCTAACAGCCAGCTTGCTGCTTTTCGATTCTTCTACTACATTGCCTTCCGTCTTTTCAATAACACTGACGGCCAAGACTTGACCTAGAACATTGAGGGCAGTTCGACCGGCATTGACAAAGAAATCAACCGCAAAAATCAAAGCAACGCCTTCCACCGGTAGGCCTAGCTGAGGCGCAGCTGCCAGCAAGACAACAATCGCTCCTGAAGGCACAGTCGCAGCCGTTTTACCAATCAAAGTCAAAAGCAAAACAGTGAAGAAGAGTCCTGACACAGAAAAAGCAATCCCATAAGCATGCGCAATAAAAATGGTTGCTACAGAGAAATAAACAGCAGCCCCTTCAAGATTAAAAGTGTAACCCAAAGGCACAACCAAATCTATGACATGCTCATCATACCCCTGCTTCTTTAAATCCTTCAACAGTGGCGGCAGGACAACACTAGAACTGCCAGAGACAAAAGCCAAAGTCAGAAGGCTCCAAATCCGTTGTAAACTTGTCAGATAAGGAACTCTAAAAGCAAAAGCAATCAAAGGAAAAATCACTAAAGCTAGAACCGCATAAGCCAGATAAGTTCCTGCTACAAATTGCCCCAAACCGACCAACTTGTCAACTCCTGTCGTCGCCACATCCTTAGCAATAAAACCAAAAATACCAATCGGAGACAGCTTCACAATCACACCGACAATTTTATAAATAGCCTCAATCCAAATCTGCAGCAGCTCAACAGCTTTCTGAGTCTTTTCTTCCTTGAGACTTCCAAGCCCAAATCCTAAAAATATAGCAAAAACAATAATAGGAAGCAGAGCTCCTTCTGAAAGCGACTTGACAATATTGGAGGGAATGAAGCTAAGCAAGAACTCATCCAGCTGAATACTTTTGGCAATCCCGTCAATGCTGGCTCCCGCCTGACCGATATTGACTCCCTTACCAAAGCCCAGATAATAAGATGCAAAGACAAAAATAAAGGTAATCGCCGTCGTGACCCCAAAGAAATAGAGCAGACTCTTTGACAAAAGCTTCCCGAAAGATTTCTTACCAATCACACTGGCTACTGCTACGACTACAACCGGAAAGACCAGCGGAATAATCACCATATTAATCAAACTGATAAAAGCTTGACCCAGAAACTGGTAAAAAGCCGAAAACTGCGGCCAAATAAGAGCAACAAGAACACCCAAAATTAAAGCAATCAAGAGTTGTAAGCCCAGAGAAACCTTTGACCATAAAGAAACGATTTTCATTCCAAACTCCTTTAGTCTATTTTGATAGCTATTCTATT
>NZ_RJMM01000004.1 GCF_003943655.1 Streptococcus sanguinis | reverse complement strand
CAATTTACACCTTGTTAACTAAAATGCTTGCATTCAAAAATTTCTTGTGCTATAATTCGACTTGAGGGTGAGATATGCATAAAAAAGTATTTTCAAGCATATTGACTACTTGCTTTCTTAAACAAATGATATAAAAACATTTATGTGCAGCCTTTATTTAGGTGGTGTCACTAGCTAGTGATTCGAGTTTTTTTACCATTTGCTAAAGATGGGGTGGTTAGCTGCCAGCTGGCATTTTTTTTGAGAAATTCTTTTTTATGAAGTTGTGCACAAAATATAAATTCCCCCCCACAAAAATATGAAGTGATGTTGGTCACTTTGGAGGTTTAATTAATATGAACAATCGTTTCAGACTCTTATCAAGATCTGTTGTAGCAGCTGCGGCTATTATTCCAGCAATTGCTGTTGCGAATAATGCTCAGGCTCAAGATTATGGTTATAACTACTATCAACCAGGTTATAATTACTGGAATGGCGGCTACAACAATTATAACTATGGTTATAACAACTATAATTACCGTAACAACCGCAACTACCGTTACAATAATTACAACTATGGTTATAATAACTATTATCCAGGCTATAACTATGGCTACAATGGCTATAATTACAACAATGGTTACAATAACTATTATCCAGGCTATAACAACTGGAATTACAACTATAGCAACAACTACGGCTATAATGGTTGGAATAACTACAACAATCTGGCAAATGATGAGAACTATATTTACTGGAATGGTAACCATTACTACCGTATGACAGATGGTTCTTACCGTATCTATCGTGATGGTGAGTGGAAGCCATTGACAAATACTAACAATAACAGCACATCCAATAACAACCTGGAAAACGATCCACACTATCGTTATGAAAATGGTTATCATTACTATGTATTAGATAACGGTGACTATTACTACTATAAAAATGGTAAGTGGGTGTTTGTTAAGGATTCTGCTGATAACTCAACTAATCCAACAACTCCAAGCCAGCCGGAAGAACCAAAACCAGAAGTTCCAACTCCGACACCAGCGGAACCAGAGCAACCAACTCCAGCTCCAAATGATAGACCGGAACAACCAACAACTCCATCAGAACCAAAACCTGAGGTACCAAGTGTTGATTTGCCAGAAAATCCTCCAATTAACGGTGCAGAAGGTGAGCTTGATCCATTTGCTCCGAAACCAGAGCAGCCAGCAGAACCAAAACCAGAAACTCCGACAACACCTTCTGTGCCAGAGACTCCTGGTTTGGTAACTACTGATAAACCAAGTGAAGATCAAATCCCGCCATATGTTGAAAAACCAGCAGAAGGTCTTGAGCATTTAGCTTGGGCACCAAATGGACAAACTCCAAAATTGGTTTACCCACCAGGAAAACCAGGTGATAAAGCCCTTGAGAATGATAAAAATTACTACTTCGATGGTAGTACACACTACTATTATGTACCATCTAACACAGAGCGTACAGGTTATTCAGCATACTGGAAGTGGATTGGACAAAAATGGAAACTGCAAGGTATGACAGATCCAAACGATCCAGGTGTTGATCCAAAACTTCACGAAAACACTGCTGATGATGAATACATGTACAGTGATAAAGACTCTAGCGTGAAATTGTACTCAACTAACCTAGTGACAACTGCTAAAGCAGGTCAACCGCTGCCATTCAAGAACGTTGAAGAGTTCAAGAACTACGTTATCGAAAAGATGAATCCTAAGTTCCTTGATAACGCAGGATGGGATGCCAAAGTTGAATGGGAAATCGAAGATCCAGAAATCTTTGAGAATACTAAAGAAAACCCATATGCTAAGGATTATGTCTTGATTGCAAACCTTAAGAGTGGTGTTGAGGATAAGAAATACAGTGATGTAGAATTTGGTTATGTTAAGTTTGTTTACCGTGTTGAAGCAACAAACGATACAAACTATGACTATGTTTCAAAAGCCAAAGAAGCTTTCGCTAAAATTAATGAAGAGCGTAAAGCTCAAGGCTTGAAAGAGTTGACTTGGTCAGAAGACATTTATCAAAATCAAGCACTTCCAAAAGTAAATGAAATTTCACGTCAATATGATAGCTCAGGCTTTGTTGGACGTCGTGATGAAGATGCCTCTGTTGTCGTTAAGAAATGGGCTAACAGCGGTCTGAGAGAATTACTTCTTGATCCTAACGTAACTGAAGGTGCAGTAGCGACAGTTGTAGACGGAAATGGTGTATACTACTGGGCTTACAGCTATAAATAATAAGGAATTGTATTCTTAAATATCTGTGCTCTTAATCTTTGGTTGCATATAAACCACACTCCAAAAGTTGGATTTTAACCGTCTGACTTTTGGAGTTTTTTTGTTGAATTAACTAGGAAGCAAAAATAGCGTTTGTTAAGAAATTTTAGGGTTTTAAAAAGCAGAAAGAAACTTTTGGGTACAAAAAAAGCACCGATTGGTGCTTATGATTATTTGAGACCGTATTTTTTGTTGAAACGATCCACACGTCCATCTGCTTGAGTGAACTTTTGACGTCCAGTGTAGAATGGGTGTGAGTCTGATGAAATTTCTACACGGATCAATGGGTAAGTTTCACCTTCGAATTCAACTGTTTCGTTTGAACGCTTAGTTGAACCACTAAGGAACTGGTAGCCGGTAGAAGTGTCCATGAAGACAACTGGGCGGTATTCTGGATGAATATCTTTTCTCATTTTACAAAAATTTCCTTTCTGCCATGGTCTCTTTGCGAGCCATAGATTAGTTACTTTGATAGTTTATCAAATTCTGATTGATTTGACAAGACTTTTAGACTAATTTCTTACTTTTTTGCCAATTCTTTCATCTCGGTGTAGATTTGCTCTATTTCTTCTTTTGAAAATGCATTGGCTCCGCTGGCTAGTGGGTGTCCACCGCCGTGATGATTTTTAGCAATACCGTTGATAGGAATAACCTTGCTGCGCATGCGGACACGGTAGTGACCTTCAGGCTGCTCAACAAAGATAGCCCACAGACCGACTTCTTCAATTCGTCCAGGCGCTCCGACAATGGCTGCAGTATCGGCATCGGTCAGTTGATAGGAGTGTAAAACTTCCTGAGGCAGAATGACCCGCGCAGTCCCATTTTCATCTATTTCCAATTGCTCATATACATAGCCCTGCAGTTTAGCTACTTGGCGGCTGATAGAGTCCATTTTGCGAGACAAGGCTGATAAGTCGAAATCGTACTGGCGTAGCTTGGCAGCTACTTCGAATGTGCGGGCGCTAGTAGAAGGATAAAGGAAGCGGCCAGTGTCTCCGATGATACCAGCATAGAGGAGTTCTGCAGCTTCCTTGCTCAAGTCTAAGTCATTTTCAAAGGCAAAGAGAGCGATCATCTCACTGGCACTGCTAGAGCTTGTATCAACTAGAGAAATATCTCCGTAAACCTCATCGTCAGGATGATGATCGATTTTGATGAGGAAGTCGCCTGTCGTGTAGCGTTGGTCGTCAATACGGGCTGTATTAGCGGTATCACAGATGATGACTAGGGCCTCTTGGTATTCTTCGTCTGCGACTTGGTCCATTTGTGCTAGCCACATGAGATTGGGCTCATCGTAGCCTGTCACTTTGATTGTCTTTTCTGGGAAGTGGTACTGAAGCAGCTTTTGCAGTCCGACCTGACTGCCAAGCGCATCGGGATCAGGCCTCATATGGCGATGGATGATAATAGTATCATATTCTTTGATCTTACTTAAAATATCATGATAAAGAGTCATAAATAACCTCGTCAACTTTCTTTACCCATTGTAGCATAAGAGTTTTTATTTTTAAAATAAAAAAGATATGATATAATGAGAGCAGATTAGAATTTGGAGGAAACTATGACCTTAGCGAAAATTGTATTTGCCAGCATGACTGGAAACACCGAGGAAATTGCTGATATTGTGGCGGATAAGCTAAGAGACCTGGATGTAGAAGTTGAAGTGGACGAGTGCACCACTGTCGATGCAGAAGATTTCTTGGAAGCAGATATTGCGATTGTAGCGACCTATACCTATGGTGATGGTGAGCTGCCTGATGAGATGATGGACTTCTACGAAGACTTGTCCGGATTGGATTTGTCTGGCAAGGTCTACGGAGTAGTCGGTTCAGGCGATACTTTCTATGACGAATTCTGCAAGGCTGTCGATGACTTTGATGCTGCCTTTGCTGCTACAGGAGCACTTAAGGGCGCAGAAAGTGTTAAAGTAGACCTATCTGCGGAAGATGATGATATTGCACGCTTGGAAGCTTTTGCAGAAGGCTTGGTTAATAAAGTTTAAAGTGATAAATAGAGGAAACGGCTGCGGCCGTTTTTATTTTGCGAAAGTGTTATTTTCTGACAATTCTCATGATTAGGAGTATAATGTAAGTAAGCGCTATCCGTCAGATAAAGGAGGAGTCCCTATGAAAGAACGCGACTATGCCTTTGGCTTTCATGATGATGTCAAGCCGCTCTTTTCGACTGGTAAAGGCCTGACAGAAGAAGTAGTTCGAGAAATCTCAGAAATCAAGAATGAGCCCCAGTGGATGCTGGACTATCGTCTGCGCTCCTTGGAACTCTTTCATAAGTTACCCATGCCCGATTTTGGCCCTGATTTGTCAGGGATTCGCTTTGATGATGTTATCTATTATCAAAAGCTAAGCGGAGATCGGGCTCGCAGTTGGGATGAGGTCCCAGAAGAGATTAAGAAAACCTTTGACCGCTTGGGAATTCCAGAAGCTGAGAAGCGCTTTCTATCTGGAGCTGTGGCTCAGTATGAATCTGAAGTGGTTTACCACAATATGAAAGAAGAGTTTGCCAAGCTGGGCATTATCTTCACCGATACGGATACGGCTGTTCAGGAATATCCGGACTTGGTTAAGCAGTATTTTGGTACTGTGATTTCAAATGCTGAGCATAAATTTTCTGCGCTTAATAGTGCGGTTTGGTCCGGCGGAACCTTTATCTATGTGCCCAAGAACGTCCAGTGCCAAGTTCCTGTTCAGACCTATTTTCGTATCAATGGTGAAAACGCTGGCCAGTTTGAGCGCTCCTTGATGATTATCGAGGAGGGTGGCTCAATCCAGTATATCGAGGGTTGTACAGCACCGACTTACACAAGCAATAGTCTTCATGCGGCAAATGTCGAAATCATTGTCAAAAAGGATGCCTTTTTCCGCTATACGACCATTCAAAACTGGTCGGACAATGTCTATAACCTCGTAACGGAGCGGGGGATTGTTGAGGAGGGCGGCACCTTAGAGTGGATTGATGGTAACTTAGGCAGCAAGGTCAATATGAAATATCCCTGTAGCATTCTTAATGGCCGAAATGCACGGACTTCTGTCCTCTCTATGTCCTTTGCCAACTATGGTCAGCACTTAGATGCGGGCTGCAAGGTTTTTCATAATGCGCCCAAGACTTCCAGTACCTTGATTTCTAAATCAGTGGCCAAGGATGGCGGCAAGACAGACTATCGTGGGCAGGTTCGCTTTGGCAAGAATAGCGCTGGCTCCAAATCTCATATCGAGTGTGATACCATTCTGATGGATGGCGAGTCCAGTTCCGACACTATTCCTTTTAATGAAATCCATAATTCAAATGTAGCGCTAGAGCATGAAGCCAAGGTTTCCAAAGTGTCTGAGGACCAGCTCTACTACCTGATGAGCCGAGGCATCAGCGAAGAAGAAGCCACAGCTATGATTATCAACGGATTTATGGAACCCATTACCAAAGAACTTCCAATGGAATACGCCGTCGAACTCAACCAACTCATCAACATGAGTATGGAAGGCTCAGTTGGTTAAAAAGGTTCGGGGAACCTTTTTAATCTGCGGATAAAAACTCGCTTTTGCGAGTTCTCCTTAATCCAAGGTCCAGTGGACCTTTTTAATATGCTGATAAGAACTCGCAAAAGCGAGTTCCCTTTAATAAGGTCCGGGGTACTGTTTTAGGTTTCAGATAAGCACTTGGTTAAGCGAGTGCTCTTTAAAAAGGTTCGGGGATCCTTTTTAATCTGTAGATAGGGGCTCGTCTTTGCAGGTCCCCCTTAATCCGAGGTCCTTGAGACCTTTTTATTTAGAATAAAACTAGAAAATTTTACTATATTTTGTTATGATAGATAGAATACAAGGAGGAAGTAGATGACGTTAGAAGAAATCAGACAGGAAATTGATCAAGTTGATGATGCAATCGTTGCCCTGCTGGAGCAACGCATGAATCTGGTTGGCCAAGTCGTGGCTTTAAAAAAGTTAACTGGCACAGNTGTCTTGGATAGCAAGAGAGAAGATGTAATTTTTGCCAGAGTTGCGGATAAGGTTAAAAACAAGGACTACAAAGAAACTGTTGTTGCGACCTTTTCAGACATCCTGAAACGTTCTCGGGAATTTCAGAATAAAAATATCTCATGAAAGAAGTACAGAACTCGATAGCTGTGGCTTTATCTGCGATGGCAGGCGGTTGGCTACGTTACCAAGTAGCGCTCTTATCAGTTTTTGCTGATTCATTTCCGCTGGCTACCTTACTGGTCAATTATTTGGGAACTTTTTTGCTAGTCTATATTATCAAGGGCTATCTTAGCAGTAAAGTTAAGTCCCAGCGTCTGCTTTTAGCGCTTTCGACCGGTTTTTGCGGAGGTTTGACGACCTTTTCTGGTCTTCTGCTAGACAGTATCAAACTAGCAGATTCAGGGCGCTATATGGAGCTTCTTATCTATCTAGTCTTAAGTGTAGGTGGTGGACTTGCAATCGCCCTATGGGCTGGAAAGCAGGTGAAGTCATGATGTGGGCGATGTTAATCTGCTGTGGCGCTGGTGCTCTCGTTCGTTATGTTTTCTCCAAGGTAAATAGTAGATACTCTCTGCCGATTGGGACTTTATTTGCAAACTTGCTAGGTGCTTTTCTAATCGGTTATTTTTATAATCATATAGAAGACAAGCAGCTTTATGTGATTTTGGCAACAGGCTTCTGTGGTGGACTGACGACCTTTTCCACTTTGAATGCTGAGCTGGCAGAGCTCTTTTCGGAGCGAAAGAAATTTGTTCTCTACTTGGGTTTGACTTATATTCTAGGAATTTTAGCGATTCTTTTGGGAATTTTCATTTAAACATCTTTACATTTTTAGAAATTTTGATATAATATAGTTTGTGCCTAATGGAAGCACAAAAAACGGCTAATCCGCTGCGGTCTTGAACCTTAAGATTAGTAAGATAGGAGTAGAAAAAATGAATCCATTAATCCAAAGTTTGACTGAAGGTCAACTTCGTACTGACATCCCTGCATTCCGTCCTGGTGACACTGTCCGCGTTCACGCGAAAGTTGTCGAAGGAACTCGCGAACGTATCCAGATCTTTGAAGGTGTGGTTATCGCTCGTAAAGGTGCTGGTATCTCAGAAACTTACACCGTTCGTAAGATCTCTAACGGTATTGGTGTTGAACGTACTTTCCCAATCCACACTCCACGTGTTGACAAGATTGAAGTCGTTCGTTACGGTAAAGTCCGTCGTGCTAAATTGTACTACCTTCGTGCATTGCAAGGTAAGGCAGCGCGTATCAAAGAAATTCGCCGTTAATCTTAGAAAGACTCTGTCGTTGGGCAGAGTTTTTCTCTAAGTCCCCTTAGTTCAATGGATATAACAACTCCCTCCTAAGGAGTAGTTGCTGGTTCGATTCCGGCAGGGGACATGGATATGAAAAACTACGTTGTCAAACGTAGTTTTTTCTATGTTTAAATAAAAAATCTATAAAATAAATTGTTTTTTAGGAAATAGGAGTACAATACGGTTAGTATAGAAAATAAAAAAGCACCGAATCGGTGCGCACTTTTTCAAGTTGAATACGGACTGAGCTTAAAAACCACTGCCTTATTTTAACTTGCTGTGTTGTTTCGAATAGTTCCAACAAAGTAATTATATAATATTTTTCTTTAAATGTAAACGTTTTTGTGTTAAAATATTGACATAAAAAACAAATTTATAAAAGGGGAGTTTTTATGAAGAAATCATATTCAATAGGACTTGATATAGGAACAAATAGCGTTGGATGGGCTGTAGTAAATGATGATTATAAAGTTCCTGCCAAGAAAATGAGAGTTTTTGGAGATACAGATAGAAGTCATATTAAGAAAA
The DNA here is from genome assembly GCF_003943655.1 of Streptococcus sanguinis. Lineage (GTDB taxonomy): Bacteria > Bacillota > Bacilli > Lactobacillales > Streptococcaceae > Streptococcus > Streptococcus sanguinis_F. Next base: position 89,510 of record NZ_RJMM01000004.1, on the reverse strand, counting down.
ATTTATTAGGCACGTTATTATTTGACGATGGAAATACTGCAGAGAGTAGACGTCTGAAACGAACAGCTCGTCGTCGCTATACTCGTCGACGTAACCGTATTCTTTATCTCCAAGAAATTTTTATAGAATCAATGAATGAAATAGATGAAAGCTTCTTCCATCGTTTAGATGACTCCTTTTTAGTTCCTGAGGATAAGAGGGGAAGTAAATACCCTATTTTCGCTACCTTGGAAGAAGAAAAAGAATATCATAAGAAATTCCCGACTATCTATCATTTGAGAAAACACCTGGCGGACTCAAAAGAAAAAACTGACTTGCGCTTAATCTATTTGGCATTAGCTCATATGATTAAATACCGCGGACATTTTTTATATGAAGAATCTTTCGATATTAAAAACAATGATATCCAAAAGATTTTTAATGAATTTATAAGCATTTACGACAACACCTTTGAAGGAAGTTCACTTAGTGGACAAAACGCACAAGTAGAAGCAATTTTTACTGATAAAATTAGTAAATCTGCAAAGAGAGAACGCGTTCTAAAACTCTTTTCTGATGAAAAATCCACTGGTCTCTTTTCAGAATTTCTCAAGTTAATTGTAGGAAATCAGGCTGATTTTAAAAAACATTTTGACTTAGACGAAAAAGCTCCACTACAATTCTCTAAAGATACCTATGATGAGGATTTGGAAAACTTACTCGGACAAATTGGAGATGGTTTTGCAGACCTTTTCCTAGTTGCTAAAAAACTTTATGACGCCATTCTTCTATCAGGAATCTTAACTGTCACAGATCCTTCAACCAAGGCTCCACTATCAGCATCTATGATTGAGCGCTATGAAAACCACCAAGAAGATTTAGCAGCTTTAAAACAATTCATCAAAAATAATCTTTCAGAAAAATATGCTGAAGTTTTTTCTGACCAATCTAAAGATGGATATGCTGGGTTTATCGATGGCAAGACCACTCAAGAAGCATTTTACAAATATATCAAAAATCTTCTCTCTAAATTAGAAGGAGCAGATTATTTCCTTAATAAAATTGAACGCGAAGATTTTTTGAGAAAACAACGCACCTTTGATAATGGTTCTATTCCTCACCAAATTCATCTTCAAGAGATGAATGCCATTCTCCGTCGTCAAGGAGAACATTATCTATTTCTGAAGGAAAACAGAGAAAAGATTGAGAAAATCTTGACCTTCCGTATTCCTTACTACGTTGGNCCGTTGGCTCGTGGCAATCGTGATTTTGCTTGGCTAACTCGAAATTCTGACCAAGCAATCCGACCTTGGAATTTTGAAGAAGTTGTTGATAAAGCAAGCTCTGCAGAAGACTTCATCAATAAGATGACTAACTATGACTTGTATCTCCCAGAAGAAAAAGTTTTGCCCAAGCATAGTCTGTTGTATGAAACATTTGCTGTCTATAATGAATTAACAAAAGTAAAATTTATTGCAGAAGGATTGAGAGACTATCAATTCCTTGATAGTGGGCAGAAGAAGCAAATTGTCAATCAATTATTCAAAGAAAAAAGAAAAGTAACTGGAAAAGACATCATCCATTATCTACATAATGTTGATGGCTACGATGGAATTGAACTAAAAGGAATTGAAAAACAATTTAACGCAAGTCTTTCTACTTATCATGATTTGCTCAAGATTATCAAGGATAAAGAGTTTATGGATGACCCTAAAAATGAAGAAATTCTTGAAAATATAGTCCATACTCTCACAATCTTTGAAGATCGTGAGATGATTAAGCAACGCCTTGCTCAATATGACACTCTCTTTGATGAGAAAGTAATCAAGGCATTGACTCGTCGACATTATACTGGTTGGGGCAAACTTTCTGCCAAATTGATTAACGGTATCTGTGATAAACAAACAGGGGATACGATTCTTGACTTCTTGATTGATGATGATAAAATCAATCGTAACTTTATGCAGTTAATCAACGATGACGGACTTTCCTTCAAAGAAATTATCCAAAAAGCACAAGTAGTTGGCAAGACAGATGATGTGAAGCAAGTTGTCCAAGAACTCCCAGGTAGTCCTGCTATCAAAAAAGGAATTTTACAAAGTATCAAGATTGTTGATGAACTTGTCAAAATTATGGGCCATGCCCCTGAGTCCATCGTGATTGAAATGGCGCGTGAAAATCAAACTACTGCCAGAGGGAAAAAGAATTCCCAACAAAGATATAAACGCATTGAAGATGCACTAAAAAATCTAGCACCTGGACTTGATTCAAATATTTTAAAAGAAAATCCTACAGATAATATTCAATTGCAAAATGACCGTCTCTTCCTCTACTATCTCCAAAATGGGAAGGATATGTACACTGGAAAAGCCCTTGACATCAAACAACTAAGCAACTATGACATTGACCACATCATTCCACAGGCTTTTATAAAGGACGATTCTCTCGATAACCGTGTCCTAACCAGCTCCAAAGATAATCGAGGTAAATCAGATAATGTTCCAAGTATAGAAGTTGTTCAAAAAAGAAAAGCTTTTTGGCAACAATTATTGGATTCCAAATTGATTTCAGAGCGTAAATTTAACAATTTAACTAAGGCTGAACGTGGTGGATTAGATGAGCGTGATAAAGTTGGATTTATCAAACGTCAGTTGGTTGAAACACGGCAAATCACAAAACATGTCGCTCAGCTTTTGGATGCCCGCTTCAATACAGAAGTGAATGAGGAGAACCAGAAAATTCGTACTGTCAAAATTATTACTTTGAAATCCAACCTTGTTTCAAACTTCCGTAAAGAATTTGGTTTATACAAAGTGCGGGAAATCAACGACTATCACCACGCTCACGATGCCTACTTGAATGCAGTGGTTGCAAAGGCTATCCTTAAAAAATATCCTAAACTTGAGCCTGAATTTGTCTATGGTGACTATCAGAAATATGATCTTAAAAGATACATCTCAAAATCAAAAGTTTCTAATACTATTGATAAAGCAACTGAAAAATATTTTTTCTACTCAAACTTGTTGAATTTCTTCAAAGAAAAGGTGCGCTACGCTGACGGAACGATTAAAAAAAGAGAGAATATTGAGTATTCTAATGACACAGGAGAAATCGCTTGGAATAAAGAAAAAGACTTTGCCACAATCAAAAAAGTTCTTTCACTTCCGCAGGTGAATATTGTGAAGAAGCGAGAGGTGAAAACAGGTGGATTCTCTAAAGAGTCCATTCTTCCTAAAGGAAATTCTGATAAGCTAATCCCTCGAAAAACAAAGGATATTCTTTGGGACACTACTAAATATGGGGGAGTTGATAGCCCTGTTATCGCCTACTCAATCTTGCTCATTGCCGATATCGAAAAAGGAAAAGCGAAAAAACTGAAGACTGTCAAAACTCTAGTTGGTATCACGATCATGGAAAAAGCCGCTTTTGAGGAGAATCCAATAACCTTCCTTGAAAATAAAGGCTATCATAATGTCCGTAAAGAAAACATCCTCTGCCTACCTAAGTATAGTTTGTTTGAACTGGAAAATGGTCGCAGACGCATGCTTGCCAGTGCGAAAGAACTTCAAAAAGGTAATGAAATAGTGCTTCCAGTATATTTAACAACCTTGCTCTACCATTCTAAAAATGCCCATAAACTAGACGAACCAGGACATTTGGAATACATTCAGAAACACCGAAATGAATTTAAGGATTTGTTAAATCTTGTATCTGAGTTCTCTCAAAAATATGTCCTCGCTGAAGCGAATCTGGAAAAAATCAAGAACTTATATGCAGACAATGAGCAAGCAGATATAGAAATTCTAGCAAATTCATTTATCAATTTGTTGACCTTTACTGCTTTGGGTGCTCCTGCTGCCTTTAAATTTTTTGGCAAAGATGTTGATCGAAAACGATACACAACTGTATCCGAAATCCTCAACGCTACCCTCATCCACCAGTCCATCACTGGTCTTTATGAGACTCGGATTGACTTGAGTAAACTAGGAGAAGACTAATGGGATGGAGAACCATTGTTGTCAATACACACTCTAAGCTCTCCTACAAGAACAATTACTTGATTTTTAAAGATGCCTCTCGGACAGAATTGATTCACCTGTCCGAGGTAGATATCTTACTTTTGGAGACAACAGATATCGTTCTCTCCACTATGCTGATAAAACGCTTGGTGGATGAAAATATTCTAGTCATCTTTTGTGATGATAAACGCTTGCCAACGGCATACTTAATGCCTTATTACGGTCGACATGATTCCAGTTTGCAACTCTCTCGGCAAATTGCTTGGAATGAAGATGTAAAGGCGGAAATCTGGACAACTATCATTGCACAAAAAATTCTCAATCAAGCTTTTTATCTGGGAACTTGTGGTTTTGTGGAAAAGAGCCAGTCCGTCATCGATCTCTATCATGGGTTGGATTTGTTTGATCCTAGTAACCGTGAGGGACACGCAGCTCGCATTTATTTCAACACCTTGTTTGGAAATGATTTTAGTCGTGAGCAAGATAGTGATGTCAATGCTGCCTTGGACTACGGTTACACCTTGATTTTGAGTATGTTTGCGCGTGAGATTGTGTTGTCTGGCTGCATGACTCAGTTTGGCTTGAAACATGCCAATCAGTTTAATCAATTCAACCTAGCTAGCGATATTATGGAGCCTTTCCGTCCTATTATTGACAGAATCGTTTATGAAAATCGAAATAGTTCTTTTGTCAAAATCAAACGAGAACTTTTCACTATTTTCTCAGATACCTTCCACTACAATGGTAAGGATATGTACCTGTCCAATATCGTCAGTGACTATACTAAGAAAGTCATCCAAGCTCTCAATCAACCTGAGAAAGGAGTTCCTGAGTTTAGGATATGAGTTATCGATATATGCGTATGATTTTAATGTTTGATATGCCAGTTGATACCGTAGAGGAACGCAAGGCCTATCGGAAATTTCGGAAGTTCCTCATAGATGAGGGGTTTATCATGCACCAATTCTCCATCTATAGCAAGCTCTTGCTCAACAACTCTGCTAATAATGCCATGATTGAGCGACTCAAAATTCATAACCCTAAAAAAGGAAACATTACTCTCTTAACCGTTACAGAAAAGCAGTTTTCTCGCATGATTTACTTAAATGGCGAGCGAAATACCAGCGTAGCAAACTCCGACGCTCGCTTGGTCTTTCTGGGAGAGGAGCCTAGAGATGAAGATTAATTTCCCGCTATTGGATGAACCATTAGCTATTGAAAATACAACTTTTTTAGTGTTGGAAGACCAGTTTACCTTTTCAACTATCGTCAAGCAGTTCTACCAATATACTGATGATGGGAAGTTGAAGTTGTTTGATAGAAATCTAAAAGCACTGAAAGAGTCTGAATTACTTGTGATAACGGATGTCTTAGGATACAATCTCAACTCACCTGCAATGCTTAAATTAATACATGCTGATTTAGAAAATCAACTCAATGACAAGCCCGAAGTTAAGTCCGTGATTGAAAAGTTGGTTGCTACGATTACAGAATTGCTGGCATTTGAGTGTTTGGAAAACGAGTTAGACCTAGAGTATGATGAAATCACCATTCTAGAGTTAATCGATGCACTTGGTGTCAAAGTCGAAACTCTAAGTGATACACTTTTTGAAAAGATGCTAGAAATTGTCCAGGTTTTTAAATATCTTTCTAAAAAGAAACTCCTTGTTTTCATCAATGCATCTGCCTATCTATCAAAGGATGAGTTAGTAAATTTGATAGAGTATATCCAACTTAATCAACTGTCCGTCTTGTTTGTTGAGCCTCGGAAAATCTATGATTTTCCGCAGTATGTATTGGATCAAGACTATTTCTTGAACCCCGAAAATATGGTATAATTAGAGTAACAATTGGAACCTGACGAGCTGAAGTCTGGCTGGGACGAATGGCGCGATTACGAAATTTCGTGAGAAAAATTTTTCTACGAGGTTTTAGAGCTGTGTTGTTTCGAATGGTTCCAAAACATATTTTAACTACGTTCCTAAAGACCAATAGTTTTAGAGCTGTGTTGTTTCGAATGGTTCCAAAACTTGACACTTTTGTAGCTGAGAACTTTTTGGGTTTTAGAGCTGTGTTGTTTCGAATGGTTCCAAAACCTCTGCAGCTGAGAAATAACCATTACCCAAGTTTTAGAGCTGTGTTGTTTCGAATGGTTCCAAAACTCCTTTGTGGATCAAAGAACCACATCCAAAGTTTTAGAGCTGTGTTGTTTCGAATGGTTCCAAAACTGGCTTCGCTATACTCTGTTAAAACGTCACGTTTTAGAGCTGTGTTGTTTCGAATGGTTCCAAAACTTATTAAAGGTCTCAACATCAAAATAGATGGTTTTAGAGCTGTGTTGTTTCGAATGGTTCCAAAACTTATATCACAGCTGATGAATTGGACTACATGTTTTAGAGCTGTGTTGTTTCGAATGGTTCCAAAACCGTATTTTTTTTTTTCTAACCCCGTGTTACGTTTTAGAGCTGTGTTGTTTCGAATGGTTCCAAAACGGTAAAAACTGGTGGGATAAGCTTTTATCTGTTTTAGAGCTGTGTTGTTTCGAATGGTTCCAAAACACTAAAGGAGTATGGAATGACCGGGAGCTGGTTTTAGAGCTGTGTTGTTTCGAATGGTTCCAAAACATTCGTGGTGCAGCTTAATTTAAAGGGCTTGTTTTAGAGCTGTGTTGTTTCGAATGGTTCCAAAACCGGTTGATGTTGCTCTTGCAAATCAGACTTGTTTTAGAGCTGTGTTGTTTCGAATGGTTCCAAAACTTGATGATATATCTCGTATTGATGTTTGTAGTTTTAGAGCTGTGTTGTTTCGAATGGTTCCAAAACTCTCTAAGAGCAGCCATCTCAACAGTCATCGTTTTAGAGCTGTGTTGTTTCGAATGGTTCCAAAACCATTTTCTTTCCAGTTCTCGACCTTGTAGTGTTTTAGAGCTGTGTTGTTTCGAATGGTTCCAAAACAATCGCAGAGCTAGAAGCTGACACAGCAGAGTTTTAGAGCTGTGTTGTTTCGAATGGTTCCAAAACATAAGAGTCATGGCAGAATACAGACCGGATGTTTTAGAGCTGTGTTGTTTCGAATGGTTCCAAAACTTAATGCGGATCACATGCGAAATCTTCCAAGTTTTAGAGCTGTGTTGTTTCGAATGGTTCCAAAACAGAGGACGGGTGATGGTACGGCTAGTAAGTGTTTTAGAGCTGTGTTGTTTCGAATGGTTCCAAAACTATAAGAGGTTTGATTAATGGTTAATGTGTGTTTTAGAGCTGTGTTGTTTCGAATGGTTCCAAAACATGTGTGTATGGATGTTAGACTTTCTTCTTGTTTTAGAGCTGTGTTGTTTCGAATGGTTCCAAAACGCTATCCAATAGACGTGCAAGTGTTTGCTAGTTTTAGAGCTGTGTTGTTTCGAATGGTTCCAAAACTCGCTCAAACTGGAGCAATCAAGGCGGCTAGTTTTAGAGCTGTGTTGTTTCGAATGGTTCCAAAACACTTACTAGCTAAAATGCCGAAAAGCTCAAGTTTTAGAGCTGTGTTGTTTCGAATGGTTCCAAAACAAGTCGTTCGGAAAGGCGTTATTTACTGGTGTTTTAGAGCTGTGTTGTTTCGAATGGTTCCAAAACTCTGAACCCTGCGGCTGCCGTTGTCATAGCGTTTTAGAGCTGTGTTGTTTCGAATGGTTCCAAAACGCCCTGTATTCAATTTTAGTGTCTTCTGAGGTTTTAGAGCTGTGTTGTTTCGAATGGTTCCAAAACGAACTAATTAAACTGAGAACAGAGATAAATGTTTTAGAGCTGTGTTGTTTCGAATGGTTCCAAAACAGCAAGTAACCTAGTCATTCATAGCCTTTTGTTTTAGAGCTGTGTTGTTTCGAATGGTTCCAAAACTTCTTTTCGAAGTTATCTCGGTTTTCGTAAGTTTTAGAGCTGTGTTGTTTCGAATGGTTCCAAAACCATAGAGTTTCAATAGCTGCTTACGACTATGTTTTAGAGCTGTGTTGTTTCGAATGGTTCCAAAACCTTGCAGAGCGGATAAAGTTAATTACCGCGGTTTTAGAGCTGTGTTGTTTCGAATGGTTCCAAAACTTCAAGCAGTATATTTCACAGAAGCCATTCGTTTTAGAGCTGTGTTGTTTCGAATGGTTCCAAAACCTGACAACGCCAATAAGATGGGTACCTCTAGTTTTAGAGCTGTGTTGTTTCGAATGGTTCCAAAACCCGTAGAGGGCAGCACAGTGACGAGCGGAAGTTTTAGAGCTGTGTTGTTTCGAATGGTTNCAAAACCTGCTTATCGTGATAATCATATCCGTGGCAGTTTTAGAGCTGTGTTGTTTCGAATGGTTCCAAAACTACAGGAATTAAAATTGATATTGGCTCTAAGTTTTAGAGCTGTGTTGTTTCGAATGGTTCCAAAACTTTAGAACAAGTGATTGATGATTTGTTAAAGTTTTAGAGCTGTGTTGTTTCGAATGGTTCCAAAACGATATAAGGGAAATAGTCAGATACAGTGGCGTTTTAGAGCTGTGTTGTTTCGAATGGTTCTAAAATTTAAATCAAGTTGCACGTACAAGGCCAATAGTTTTAGAGCTGTGTTGTTTCGTTTTTAGTTATCATAAAAAGGACTGTTTTGTCAAGCCCCAGATAAACTGGACAGTAAAAAAGTACATTATTGATGAAGGTATGACTCCCTGAATTCCACAGGGGTCATACCTTTTAATTTTTCTTGCGGTCTATCAAAGTTATACCACTGAATATAGTAGCTAATTTGTTGGATTAACTCATCTCTAGTTTCTGGTTTGTGAAGGCTAAGTGACTCACTCTTTAAATGGGAGAAGAAATTCTCACAACAAGCATTGTCATAACAGTTTCCTCTTCCTGAGTGAGAGATTGTTACGTCGTAGGCATCTAATTTTCTTAAGTATTGGACGTTTGTATATTGAAAGCCTTGATCTGAATGGAGAATACACGATTAGGTCGTATCCCATGTTTCATTAAAGAGCAAATCTAAATTATCAAAAACAAGACGATTATCATTGAAATCGGAAAGCTGATAGGCTAGAATAGAGTTGTCATATAAGTCTTTTATGACACTTAGAAACATCCGTCCATTTTTGTAATAGACATAACTAACGTCTGTCACGAGTTTTTGGTTGGGACGAGATGCTTCAAACCTGCGGGCAAGCATGTTTGTAGTGGACGTGTCTTGCCTTTTCGTTTATCTCACGTTTGTGTACAAGAGTCATATTTTTTCTTGCGAATAGGGGATTTGAGCCCTAAGATTCTCATATAACGATGAATGGTTTTCGGATTATGATAGATATTTTTTGGCGTTGGAGTTGCCGCCAATGATAGCGATAGCCCTTAGGCTGCTCTTTGAAAGATGCTGTAATGTGTTCAGCTAAATTCCAATCAAACGCTTTATAATCTGGTTTGCCATTTTTTAGCAATAGATAATAAGACGAGCGAGGAAATCCAAAATAAGCACACATAGCCACTACTGAATAACGATCTTTTAATTTCTGAACCACTCGATACTGGGCACTTCTCACTTCTTGAGGAGTGCCCTTAAAGTTTTTAAAATATCATTTTCCATCCTAAGATATTTATTTTGTTCCTCTAGTGTCATGTCTTCTAGTTTGACAGACTTTGGACGACTGGTAGATGATTTTCCTCGTAAATCTTGTTTCAGAAGATTTAGATTTTTGCGATACTTTTTTAACCCAGTTCTCTACCTGGCTTTTGGATTTTAAGCCATATTTTCGTGCAATTAAATTCAGACCGCCACTTTTTCCACTTAAGTAATCTTCTACTACTTGGAGTTTAAAATCTGGATGGTATGTAGTGAATTGACTTCCTTTTTTTGCCATAAGAAAAGAACCTCCTTATCAGAACAGTATAGTGTACTTTTTTATACTGTCCATTATAAGCGGTTCTGTTCAGTTTATTCAGTCCTCTTATTCTCTATTTCCCTAAGCAAAATTGGCTGAAGAGNTGGGTGATAAGCTCGTCTGGTGCGGCGTCACCAGTGATTTCGCCAAGTATCTCCCAAGTGCGAGTCATATCGACTTGGAGAAGATCTACCGGCATACCCATTTCCAAGCCTTGGTTGACGGCTTGCAGACTTTCCAGAGCTTTTTCGATCAAGGAAATGTGACGGGCGTTGGACAGGTAGGTAGCGTCTTGCTCGACGATACCAGCATTTTCAAAGAAGAGCTGATTGATGCGTTCTTCAATTTTATCGATATTTTGATTGTGGAGGACAGAAATTTTGATAGCATCTGCTGGCAGCTGATCCAACTCAATCTTTTCTTCAAGGTCAGTCTTGTTAAGCAGGATGATGCGATTGCTGTCTTGACTGATTTCGAGCAACTGGCGGTCTTGGTCTGTCAGAGGTTCGCTGGCATTTAAAACTAATAGAACCAAGTCAGCTTCCTGCAGGGCTTTTTTAGAGCGCTCAACTCCAATTTGCTCAACAAGGTCGTCGGTTTCCCGAATGCCTGCGGTATCAATGAGTTTGAGCGGCACGCCCTTGATATTAACATACTCCTCGATCACATCACGAGTCGTACCTTCGATATCAGTCACAATGGCCTTGTCCTCGCGCAGGAGATTGTTGAGCAGGCTGGACTTGCCAACATTAGGCCGGCCGATGATAGCAGTGGAAATACCTTCGCGTAAAATCTTACCTCGTCGCGCAGTATTGAGAAGGTTGCTCAGCAGTGCCTCGAATTCAGCTGTTTTTTCTCGCATAAGCTGGGTCGTCATCTCTTCCACGTCGTCGTACTCAGGATAGTCGATATTGACCTCGACCTGCGCCAGTGTGTTGAGGATTTCCTGACGGGTATTGTTGATAAGGTTGGATAGAGAACCATCCAGTTGCTTGACAGCATTGTTCATGGCTTTATCGGTCTTGGCGCGGATGATATCCATGACAGCCTCTGCCTGAGTCAAATCTACGCGCCCATTGAGAAAGGCCCGCTTAGTAAATTCACCAGGCTCAGCCATTCTAGCGCCCTCGCGGATAGCCAGCTGCAGGATTTCATTCGTGACCGCAATCCCACCATGGGTATTTATCTCGATGATATCCTCGCGCGTGAAGGTTTTGGGAGAGCGCATAGCACCAAGCATAACCTCATCCAGAATTTCCTGATTTTGAGGGTCGACGATATGGCCGTAGTTGAGCGTGTGGCTTTCCACTTTGCTTAGATTCTTCCCTTTGAAGATTTTTTGGGCAATAGCAAAGCTGTCAGTCCCGCTTAGTCTGACAATGCCGATAGCCCCTTCGCCAAGAGGCGTAGAAATCGCAGCGATTGTATCAAATTCTCTGGTAATCATACTGTATTTTTCCTTGTGTTTAAAATCAATTACCTTAATTGTAACGCAAAAATCAAGGAGGAGCAAGGCTTTCGATTATCAAGCCAAAGGAATGAAATTTAAGTCTGGTAAAGAAAACACTTTCATGTTAGTGAGAATCATGATATAATAAAAGTAGTGTGATTTGAGGAGGTGCTATGGAAAATCTAAAGAAACTGGCAGGAATCAAGGCTGCTGAATTTGTCCAAAGCGGGATGATAGTTGGTCTCGGGACGGGTTCGACCGCTTATTATTTTGTCGAAGAGATTGGTCGGCGTATAAAAGAGGAAGGACTACAGATTACAGCTGTTACGACTTCCAGTGTCACTAGCAAACAGGCCGAAGGATTGGGTATTCCGCTCAAATCCATTGATGAAGTTGACTTTGTTGATGTGACAGTTGATGGTGCTGATGAGGTTGATTCAGCCTTTAACGGTATCAAGGGTGGTGGCGGCGCACTACTCATGGAGAAAGTAGTAGCGGTGCCTACAAAGCACTATATCTGGGTAGTTGATGAGAGCAAGATGGTAGAGAAGCTAGGTGCCTTCAAGCTGCCAGTAGAAGTTGTTCAGTATGGTGCTGAGCAGCTCTTTCGTCGCTTTGAGCGTGTTGGATATAAGCCAGCCTTTCGTGAGAAAGATGACCAACGTTTTGTCACGGACATGCAGAATTTCATTATCGACTTAGATTTAGGTGTGATTGAAAATCCAGTTGAGTTTGCGCAAGAACTAGATCATGTAGTGGGCGTAGTGGAGCATGGACTGTTTAATCAAATGGTAGACAAGGTCATTGTTGCTGGGAAATCGGGTCTTCAAGTTTTAGAGGCCAATAAATAGAAAGAGGTTTTTTATGCCAAAATTTAATCGTATTCACTTGGTAGTCATGGACTCAGTTGGTATCGGTGCTGCACCAGATGCCAATAACTTTGTCAATGCAGGGGTACCAGATGGTGCTTCAGATACTCTGGGACATATTTCCAAAACGGTAGGACTGAATGTACCAAACATGGCTAAGATTGGTCTGGGAAATATTGAGTGTCCTGCTCCTTTGAAGACAGTTCCTCAAGAAGAAAATCCTAGCGGCTACTATACCAAGCTGGAGGAAGTATCGCTTGGAAAAGACACGATGACAGGCCACTGGGAAATCATGGGTCTCAATATTACTGAGCCTTTTGATACTTTTTGGAATGGCTTCCCAGAAGAAATCCTGACTCAGATTGAAGAGTTTTCTGGTCGCAAGGTCATTCGTGAGGCTAACAAGCCATACTCTGGTACAGCAGTTATTGATGACTTTGGTCCTCGTCAGATGGAAACAGGCGAGCTGATTATCTATACCTCTGCTGACCCAGTATTGCAAATCGCAGCACACGAAGAAGTGATTCCTTTGGAAGAGCTCTATCGTATCTGTGAATTCGCCCGCTCTATTACCTTGGAACGCCCTGCGCTTCTGGGACGTATTATCGCTCGTCCTTATGTAGGTGAGCCAGGCAACTTCACTCGTACAGCCAACCGTCACGACTATGCCGTTTCTCCGTTTGAGCCAACTGTACTTGATAAGCTCAATGAAGCTGGAATTGACACCTATTCTGTTGGTAAGATCAATGACATCTTCAACGGCGCTGGAATCAATCATGATATGGGACACAATAAGTCTAACAATCATGGCGTAGATACTTTGATCAAAGCCATCAAAGACGAGAATTTCAAAGAAGGTTTCTCATTCACTAACCTAGTAGACTTTGATGCTCTTTATGGTCACCGCCGTGATCCACATGGCTACCGTGACTGCCTAGAAGAGTTTGATGCTCGCATCCCAGAAATCATTGAAAACATGCGTGAAGATGATTTGCTCATGATTACTGCTGACCATGGTAACGACCCTACCTATGCTGGAACCGACCATACTCGTGAGTACATTCCGCTCTTGGTCTTCGGAAAATCGCTGAGCGGTCATGGTCATATTCCTGTCGGACACTTTGCGGATATCTCAGCTACCGTTGCTGAAAACTTCGGAGTAGACAAGGCGATGATTGGTCAAAGCTTCTTGGACAAATTGGTATAAGCATTATAAGAGAGTGAGGAAAATGTTTTATGACAAGCTTATCAGAAAAAATCAAAGCAACAGCAGCCTTCTTAAAAGAAAAAGGTATGACAGAGCCTGAATTTGGTCTGATCTTGGGATCTGGTTTGGGAGAATTGGCTGAAGAAATTGAAAATGCTGTTAGTCTTGACTATGCGGATATTCCAAACTGGGGCCGCTCAACTGTTGTTGGTCACGCTGGTAAATTAGTTTATGGAGACTTGGCAGGACGGAAAGTCTTGGCACTGCAAGGCCGTTTCCATTTCTATGAAGGAAATCCTTTAGACATTGTTACTTTCCCAGTGCGTGTGATGAAGGCTCTTGGTGCGAAAGGTGTTATTGTCACTAATGCTGCCGGTGGTATCGGCTATGGTCCAGGTACGCTTATGGCGATCACTGACCACATCAATATGACTGGTCAAAATCCTTTGATCGGTGAAAACTTGGATGAATTTGGTCCGCGTTTCCCTGATATGTCTAAATCTTACACTCCAGAATACCGTACCGTCGCTCATAAAGTTGCTGATAAGCTTGGTATCAAGCTGGATGAGGGTGTCTATATCGGTGTAACTGGACCAACTTACGAAACGCCTGCAGAAATCCGTGCTTATAAGACGCTCGGAGCAGATGCAGTCGGCATGTCTACTGTTCCTGAAGTGATTGTAGCAGCACATTCTGGTTTGAAAGTCCTTGGGATTTCATGCATTACAAACTTTGCTGCTGGGTTCCAAGAAGAGCTAAATCATGAGGAAGTGGTTGAAGTAACAGAACGTGTCAAAGGTGATTTTAAACGACTGCTTAAAGAAACACTTGCTGAATTGTAAAAAAATGTTGAAAGGCGCAGTGTCTGGATTGGTAATTGACGCTGGAACAGCCTCTCTGTCTAACTGATAAAATTATAAAACTAAAGAAAGGTAAAGTGTGTTCAGATTTAAACACGAGCGAAAAACTATCTTTCAAATAAACACAGAAAGGAAGGGCGTCTGAGTTTGAATTGAACTCGGGCTAGTCTTTCTACGAAATATTAAAAATAAGAAAGAAAGGAATTGAACCCACCCTAAAGCAGTGGGAAAAAGATAGATGGTCTTGCGAGCATCGCTCACTGCGACCATCTCCTATTTTCCCTTTGCTTTTGACGGGTTTGGTATCTTAACTATGTCTATTCATATTTCTGCTAAGCCAGGTGAAATTGCGGATAAAATCCTTCTTCCGGGGGATCCACTTCGGGCCAAATTTATTGCGGAGAATTTCCTAGAAGATGCTGTTTGCTTCAATGAAGTCCGTAACATGTTTGGTTATACAGGTACTTACAAAGGCGAGCGTGTTTCTGTTATGGGGACAGGGATGGGAATGCCGTCTATCTCTATCTATGCGCGTGAGCTGATTGTTGATTACGGTATGAAAAAGTTGATTCGTGTGGGAACTGCTGGATCACTGAATGCTGATGTGCATGTCCGTGAATTAGTACTGGCTCAGGCGGCTGCAACTAACTCTAACATTATCCGTAATGACTGGCCACAGTATGATTTTCCGCAAATCGCTAGCTTTGATTTGTTAGATAAGGCCTATCATATCGCCAAAGATCTCGGTATGACGACGCACGTTGGAAACGTCTTGTCGTCTGATGTCTTTTACTCAAACTACTTTGAAAAGAATATCGAGCTTGGTAAGTGGGGGGTTAAGGCAGTTGAAATGGAAGCGGCAGCTCTTTACTATTTGGCTGCTCAACACCATGTGGCTGCTCTTGCTATCATGACTATTTCTGACAGCTTAGTCAATCCAGAAGAAGACACGACTGCAGAAGAACGTCAAAATACCTTCACCGATATGATGAAGGTTGGTTTGGAAACCTTGATTGCAGAAGCATGAAAGTAGATGTCAAAGAAGCCATTCTCTTTGCTATTTCCCGCTATGACTATGCTTATGCTCATAAACTAGCTGAGAGAGCAGGAAGTGGTGTCCAGTCTGACTTGGTCCGTCTTCTTGGCGCTTTAGCGGAGCGAAGAGAACTCAACATCCAATCTATGATGAATCTAAAGTTGGAAATCACTGGGTCTGTCCTAGCTGATTTTCAGCTTTTTTGCCATGAAGATGAAGCGGATGAGCAGCTGGTCAATTACCTTTATGACCTTGAAGCTAAGCTAAGGAATGAGCAGCTGATTGATTTTATCCGAGCTGTCAGTCCGGCTATTTATTGGATTTTTATGCGGTTGATTCGCATGCAAATACCAGATATTGAGAGCTATATTCATAATTCGCGAGGGGCTAGTTACGACCGATGGAAGTTTGAAAAGATGCGAAATTCTGATAATCCTGACTTGCAAAATTTTCATGCGGAAAGCACGGTTAATTCTTCTAGTTTGACGGAGCTGATTTTGCAGTTGAATTTGCCCGAATCTGTCAAAGAGTCGGCACGGCAGCTAAGAGAGTTAGAAAAGTCAGTCCGCAATCCGTTGGCTCACCTTATCAAGCCTTTCGATGAGGAAGAATTGCACAGGACGACAGGTTTCTCATCTCAGCACTTTTTGGAACTTCTGGTTGATTTGGCGCAGGAGACAGGCATAGTTTACCAGAGGGAACCTTTTTACTTTGACCGAGCGAATGAGCTCATAGAAAGTCTCTTATAAGGGGTAGCAGGATGGATAAGATTGCAAGGTTGCAAGAATTGATAGAACAAAGTCAAAATATCGTCTTTTTCGGTGGTGCGGGTGTTTCGACTGAGTCCAATATTCCAGACTTCCGCAGTTCAGATGGGATATACAGCGTCAAGCTGGGACGGCATTTTACAGCAGAGCAGCTGGTTTCTCACACTATGTTTGAGCGCTATCCGCAGGAGTTTTTCGACTTCTACAAGAAGTACCTGCTCTATCCGGATGCTAAGCCCAATGCTGCTCATGTCTACTTGGCAGACTTGGAGAAAGCAGGTAAGCTCAAGGCTGTGGTGACTCAAAATATCGATAGTTTGCATGAAATGGCCGGTTCGAAAAAGGTTCTCAAATTACATGGCAGTGCGGATAGAAATTACTGTCTGAATTGTAAGCGATTCTATAATTTGGACGGCTTTCTGGCTCTGCACGGTACCATTCCTCGCTGCCTTGACTGTGGAGGTATTGTCAAGCCAGATGTGACACTCTATGAAGAACCGCTAGATATGGAAGTTTTCCAGCAGGCTGCCCAGGCTATCCAGCAAGCAGACCTGCTGATAATTGGTGGAACATCCTTAGTTGTCTATCCCGCAGCCAGCCTCATCCAGTACTTTTCAGGTAAGCATCTGGTCGTCATCAACAAAACCAGCATCCCTCAAGACAGTCAAGCGGACCTTGTTATTGAGGGCAAGATAGGAGAAGTGTTGGGGAAGTTGAAACAATAGAAAAAACACCTGAAAAAGCTTTTTCAGGTGTTTTTTCAGTTTATTTATCAAACTTCACTTCCTCAATCAGATACTCAATGAAGCGTTCTCCCATTTTGGATAGGCTGGCTTTTTCGTGCTGGATGTAGACCAGTTCAATCGGATCATCAATGTCCAGTGGGATTGACACGATATTATCTCCGTTGAGGTTGCTATTGAGAATACCGGTTGCAATCGTGTAGCCATCCAGACCGATCAAAAGGTTAAAGAGGGTCGCACGGTCGCTGACCACGATAGATTTTTTATGGTGTTCCTGAGAGAGAATTTCCTCTGAAAAGTAGAAAGAGTTGTGGGTCCCTTGGTCGTAGCTGAGGTAAGGGAAGTTTTCTAAGTCAGATAATTGAACCAGTTTTTTCTTGGCCAGCGGATTGGACTTGCTGACAAAGATATGGGGTTGAGCTGTGAAGAGATGAGTGGCAATCAGATGATTGTCATCCAGCATCTTGGATAGGACATCGCGGTTGTAGCTATTGAGAAAGAGGACGCCGATTTCGCTGCGGAAGTTTTTTACGTCGTCAATGATCTCCCAAGTTCGAGTTTCCCGCAGAAAGAGCTCGTATTTCTCCATATCGCTTTTTTTAAGCAAGGACACGAAGGCATTGACCACAAAGGCATAGTGCTGGGCTGAAACGCTGAAAAGCTCGCGGTGGGCGACAGGGTTTTTGTATCTCTCCTCTAGAAGCTGAGTCTGCTCAACTACCTGACGGGCATAAGAAAGAAACTCCATGCCGTCCTTGGTCAAGGTAATTCCTTTGGGATTGCGAATGAAAATCTCGATGCCCATTTCATTTTCCAAATCTCGCACAGCATTGGACAAGCTAGGCTGAGTAATGAAAAGCTGCTTAGCAGCTTCGTTCATACTGCCAGTCTCGACGATTTTGATAATATAGTGTAACTGTTGAATTCTCATAGGATTATTTTATCACAAACTGGGGATTTTTTCCTGATAAATCAATGAAAGCTAGCATGTTTTTATAATTGAATTTATTAAAATGGACAGATGATAAAAGAAATTCTATTGGATATAGTGACATTTTTAAAGTTTATTCTTATCAGAATTATAGAGAGATTTTATCAAGTCTTTTATAATGAAACAGGTTTTGCAATTTCAAGTTATTCGTGATATGATGATTTTTAGACTGTAAAAGGAGTAGTTATGAAGAGAAAAGAGGATTCTTTTGAAGATATTGCTTTTGAGTTAGAGAAGGAGACTTCTAAGTCTAAGTTCTTACCATTCGTTCTATTAGCCATTATTGGCTTTTCTATCATTGGAGCAGTATTTTTAATGCTTTCCATACCGGAAAAAGCTAAATCTAAGCAACCGGTGAGCCAGTCAAGTCAGATTATTTCACCATCAAAAGAATTAGAGGATAAGGAGACTGAAGTAAAAAAATTCGCTGAAAGTCTTACAGTTTCTCCAGAAAAAAGTGGTCCCTTTCTTTGGACGGTTGACAAGGCAGTTTCTCTACACATGGACAAAGATAAAGGCGGAGCCGTCTTGGAAGATGTTTTAAAAGAATTTGGAAGACCTGTTGAAGCTGGTTCATGGATCCACTTATTACCAAATCATGAAGTCCGAAACTATATTAGTCTTTTCTGGAAAGATAAAAACGGTAATATAGGCAATGTATCTTTAATATTTGCTGAATTTGATGGTGTCTATAAGCTCACCTCAAAGTTCTTTAATCTTTCAAGTAATGCAATTAAGGTGGATAAAAATCCTAATAGAGACTTTTTTTGGACGAAAGAATATATAGATAGTCTTGTTATTGGTGCTAGAGAAGGTACTGACAAAGGTACGGATTATGATGAGATTGTTTCAAATGTTGGTTTGCCTTTTTATCAAATAATTTCAGGAGAAAACAATCAACTTAAGTTAAGGATTACTTATAATAATCCAAAGGGTTGGAAAGAACGTAATAAATTACAGACTGTTATTCTAGAATTCTACAACCAAGAAGATGGAACATGGCGTTTAGTTTCTAAACAAAGCCAGTAAACTAAATAAGAAAGAGGAGACAAACTTGAGAAAGAATAGCAAGAAAAAACATGATTCCAATTCATTTAGAGATATAAAAAAGGAACTTTATAGACAACAAAAGATAAAAAGAGAAGAACTCAGCATGATGGCCATACAAGAGAAGAAAAAAAGGACTAACTTGGCCTTTATTCTTCTTTGTTTAACCATATCATTTACTTTATTCTTTGGCTTCTATTATTTATCACTAAAGGTTCCTAACAAGGACAATGCTAAACACAAAGAAGATAAGACAGTCTCGTCAGTTAGTAAAGAAAGCTCTACTACTCAGCAAGATGAACCTGAGTTAGAAATGGACAAGAAACAGAAGGAACTTAAAAATAAACTTGTGGTAGAAGATGAAAAAAAGTTTGCTTTTAAATGGACATTAGACAATTTTGTAGAACTCAAAATAGCAAAAGTTGGGGGGTGGAAGAATAATCCGACTTTGGAAGAAGTTATTACGAAATACGGTAAGGGTTCAAATGTGAGTTTTACCGAAAATGGATTGACACTAACTTATAAGACAAGGGTGATGGATATAGAAAAAAACAGCTTATCTGATCATCCTCAGGAGATAAGACTAGGTTTTTTTGATCCCGATTCCAATGGCAAGGAGTACTATTTGATAACTAAATCGGCATTGTTCTTGGACGATAGTCGCTATCCAGTGGCTGCCAAAGAGGAGTTTGTCTTTAACTGGAAGCCAGAAGATATCGATACATTGATATTGGGCGATAGGCAGCGAGGTAAAGGTGGTATGACTTATCAAGAAGTTGTTGAACGTTTTGGATTACCCTCTTACAGTAATATTCATGGGAATGATACAGATTTTGACCCCTTATCATTGAGCATACAGTATATTAATATACGAAAATCAGATACTGAACGAAAAAGTGATAGAGTAGCCTTGATTTTCAGAAGACAGGAGGATGGAAGCTTTTGTCTTGCAGATGTAAAAAGTGAATTTGACAAGGACTGGTAAAGCTTTGATTAGTATGAGCTATGAAAATTCTGATATTTTTATGCCTTGACATTCCTCATCTCTAACGATATAATGTTTACAATTTAACCTTTAATCAAGTCCAGTGAGGCTGCAAGGTAGGAAAAACGGTATAAGAGGCAGTTGGCTGCCTTGTTTTTTGCGAAACCTTGCTGCGGCGAGGTTTTTTCTTGTAGAAAGTGAGGTTGTCATGGTTAGTGACAGTTGCAAAAAGAGATTTGGAAAGATTATGCTGGAGCAGATGGAGCTGCTGGAGCAAGTAGAGATTGCGCCTAATATTTTTTCTATGCTACTAAAGGGCCAAATGGTCGCTCAGATGCAGGCTGGGCAGTTTTTACATATTCGAGTACCAGATGACAGCAAGCTTTTGCGCCGGCCTATCTCAATCGCAGAGATTGACCGAGACAATCTGACTTGTCGCATCATTTATCGGATAGAAGGCGGCGGGACGGCTATTTTTTCTCAACTGCCAGTTGGATCTTTTCTTGATGTTATGGGGCCTCAGGGCAATGGCTTTGACTTGAGCCCTGTAAGGTCAGGTGACCACGCTTTGATTATCGGTGGTGGGATTGGTGTCCCTCCTCTGCTTGAGGTTGCTAAAGAGTTGCATGCCAAGGGAGCTCAAGTGACAGCTGTACTGGGATTTGCTGACAAATCTGCTGTCATTTTGGAAGCAGAAATGAAAAAATACGCCGAAGTCATTGTTACGACGAATAATGGTTCTTATGGTCGCAAAGGCTATGTATCAGCAGTTGTGGATGAGTTGTCCCAAGACTATGCGGCTGTCTATTCCTGTGGAGCGCCAGCCATGCTCCTGTATGTCGATCGTAAGTTTCAGGACCATCCGCATGCTTATCTCTCCATGGAGTCTCGTATGGCTTGTGGTATGGGTGCCTGCTATGCCTGCGTCGTTCATGTGGCTGGTCAGGACGAGTCGGTCAATAAGCGCGTTTGTGAAGACGGTCCGGTCTTTGAGACGGGCACGATTATTGTTTAGGAGGGGAAAGAATGAGTGACCAACGTTTAAGAGTTTCTTTGCCAGGCTTGGACCTGAAAAATCCAATTATTCCAGCATCTGGCTGTTTTGGTTTCGGACAGGAATATGCCAAATACTATGACCTAGACTTGCTAGGCTCCATCATGATAAAGGCTACGACTTTAGACCCCCGCTTTGGCAATCCCACTCCGCGGGTTGCAGAAACGCCAGCTGGGATGCTTAATGCCATTGGCCTGCAAAATCCAGGTGTTGAGGCTGTTCTAGCTGAAAAACTGCCCTGGCTGGAAAAGCATTATCCCAACCTGCCAATCATAGCTAATGTAGCAGGCTTTTCTAATCAAGAGTATGCAACAGTGGCTGGGAAAATTTCTCAAGCCCCCAATGTCAAGGCTATCGAGCTCAATATCTCTTGCCCTAATGTTGACCATGGAAATGCTGGACTATTGATTGGCCAAGTTCCAGAGTTGGCTTACGAAGCAACCAAGGCAGCAGTAGATACTTCTGCTGTACCTGTCTATGTCAAATTAACTCCGAGCGTAGCAGACATTACTCAGGTAGCCAAGGCTGTTGAAGACGCTGGTGCTGCTGGTTTTACCATGATTAACACCTTAGTAGGTATGCGATTTAACTTGAAGTCGCGCAAGCCTATTATCGCTAATGGCACTGGTGGCATGTCTGGTCCGGCCGTCTTTCCTGTAGCGCTCAAGCTAATCCGTCAAGTGGCGCAAGCAAGCAAACTTCCTATTATTGGTATGGGGGGAGTTGATTCGGCGGAGGCTGCTCTGGAGATGTTTATAGCAGGTGCTTCAGCTATTGGAGTGGGAACTGCCAATTTCACAAATCCATATGTCTGCCCGACCATCATTGAAGACTTGCCAAAGGTTATGGATAAATACGGTATCGAAAGTCTTGAAAGCTTACGAAAAGAAGTTCGAGAGAATTTGCTTTAAAGTTACATTTTTACTTGACAATCCTGCTGTGAAATTATAGAATGAACTAAATATAACCTTTAAAGAAGTCCAGAGAGGCTACTAAGGTGCATACGTTTGAATGGCAGATACTGCCACATTTTCGTGTAACCTTGCTCTCGGGCAAGGTTTTTTCTATGTCTCTGAGCCTAACCTGAAGGTTGGTTTTGAGATATAAATGCCTAATGGACTTTTTTGAAGATAATAATTTAAAAGGAGATTTTCCCCTCATGCGTGAAGAACGGCCTATTATCGCCCTCGACTTTCCATCTTTTGACGATGTCAAAGATTTCTTGGAGCATTTTCCGGAAGATGAAAAACTCTATGTCAAAATCGGCATGGAATTCTTCTATGCCATCGGTCCAGAAATCGTTCATTATCTGAAAGGTCTTGGACACAGCATTTTCTTGGATCTGAAACTGCACGATATTCCCAATACGGTGCGCTCAGCCATGTCTGTCTTAGGAACTTTTGGTATCGACATGGTGACGGTCCATGCAGCAGGCGGTGTGGAAATGATGAGCGAGGCCAAGAAGGTCTTGGGGGATAAGGCTAAGTTGGTTGCGGTGACCCAGCTGACCTCGACCAGCGAGGAAGATATGCGTGATTGCCAAAATATCCAGACCACGGTCCAGGAGTCTGTTGTCAATTACGCTCGGAAGGCTAAGGAAGCCGGTTTGGATGGTGTGGTTTGCTCAGCTCAAGAAGTGGAACTGATTAAGGCGGCTACTGCCGAAGGCTTCCTTTGTGTGACACCAGGTATTCGACCAGCTGGAGCGGAAATCGGCGACCAAAAGCGGGTCATGACTCCGCAGGAAGCTCATCAAATCGGCAGTGATTATATTGTAGTCGGCCGTCCGATTATCCAAGCTGAAAATCCTTGGGATGCTTACCATGAGATCAAGAAGCAGTGGAATAGCTAGACAATAACAAGAAATTCGAATTAAATCGTTCATCGAATTAACAGCATCAAAAACATTCAAATTTATAAGGAGCAAAAAATGACTTTAGCAAAAGAGATTGCGCGTGATTTATTGAAAATCAAAGCAGTGTATTTGAAGCCAGAAGAGCCTTTTACATGGGCGTCGGGCATCAAGTCACCTATATATACAGATAACCGTGTGACCTTGGCTTATCCAGAAACTCGGACCTTGATTGAAGATGGTTTCGTCGAAAAGATTCGGGCGGAATTTCCAGATGTAGAAGTCATTGCTGGAACTGCGACAGCAGGTATTCCTCACGGAGCTATTATTGCAGATAAGATGAACCTGCCATTTGCCTATATCCGCAGCAAACCAAAAGATCACGGAGCGGGCAATCAAATCGAAGGTCGCGTAGCACCAGGGCAAAAAATGGTAGTCATTGAGGACTTAATCTCGACGGGAGGTTCGGTCTTGGATGCTATCGCTGCCGCTAAACGTGAAGGTGCGGATGTGGTTGGAGCAGCGGCTATCTTTACCTATGAGCTGCCAAAGGCAGAAAAGAACTTCAATGAAGCGGGTGTCAAATTGGTGACCCTTTCTAACTACACTGAGCTAATCACTCTGGCTGAAGCAGAGGGGTATGTCAGTCCTGAGGGCTTGGCCTTGCTTGAGAAATTTAAGCATGACCAAGAAAATTGGCAGGCCTAGACCGAATAGAAATAAAATGATCTGACTCTTATTCAGGTCATTTTTCAGTAAAACGTCCTTGTCTTGCCTTTAAAAATGGCTTAAAATCTCGGTGTTTGGTATAATAGAGCTATGTCTAAGATTTATCATCTATCCTTTTCGATATTACAGAAAGTGATGCTGATTACGGCTGTTCACTGGTTTCTGATTGCCGTCTGGCATGTTGCAGAGCTGAATAGTATAGCTATGATTGCTTTTGCTGGCTTGGCTTATCTGGCCTATCGCTATCGGCATTTGCTAGAAAAAGCTTATCATTGGCTGATGAAGCATAAACTTCTTATTATGTTAGCTGTCTTTATTTTTCAGCTGATTATGCTCTTTTCGGCAGAACTTTTGATTAGGCGGGATGCAGCAGTAGTCTTTACAGGAGCATTCAAAACTCTGAAAGAAAGCTCCATTTCCAGCTATCTGACCCGCAACCCTAACAATGTCTCACTATTTCTCTACGAGCGTTTTTTCTTTAATGTATTTGGGGAATCTGGTCTATGGGTCATGCAGGCCTTGAATATTCTTTATACTAACGTGACGGCCTTGATTCTCTATAAGGGCTGCCAAAAGTATTTTTCACAAAAGACTGCAGATGCTGTATTTAGTCTTTATGTGCTTTTACTGGGCTTTTCTCCTTATTTCTTTTCAATGTATACGGACATTCCGCCTCTGCCTTTCATTAGTCTGCAGATTTTCCTAGTTCTGGGATTGCTGAGAGGAGAGGAGAACAGTAGACAGCTGGTTTGGCGCAGTATTTTGCTTGGGCTAATGACTAGTCTGGCTTTCTTCTTTAGACCGACAGTAATGATTCTGCTGATAGCTGTCTTCGGAGTCCTCTTTTTCAAAAAGAACTGGAACAAGTTTTTTCTGACACTAGTCGTTTTTGCTTGCAGTTTTGCGATTAGCTATGCCCCGCTGCATTACTGGTCCAAGCACCAGACGGAAGTGCCGATTATGGAGGGAGAGGGCTTGGCAAAAGGCCCATTGCTCTTTATTAATTTGGGTCTGACCTTCAATGGCCACAATCAGGAAGATATGAAAGAAGGGCTCTTGCAGTATATTGAGCCTGACAAGCAGTATGACTATAACAATGGCATGTTTGCCAAGGAATATGTTATCAAGGAAATCAAGCGGCGCTTAAGTGAATATAATCCTTTTACTTTAGCTCACCATCTCTTCCATAAGCAGTCTCTGACTGTAGCTGAAGGAGATTTGGGCTGGCTCTACCGCAGTGTCGAAAATGAAAAGACACCTTATATATCGCCCTTTTACAAAGATACGAAGAATAATCCCTTTACTCAGTTTGTCCGTGACTTCTTCTTGAATACTGACAAATCAGAATTTGTCTATTTCTCGCTGTCCAAGCAGGTGGTTTGGATTGTCATGGCAGCAGGACTTGTCTTTGCCCTTTGGAAATATCGCTCCAGTGATGAGATGAATTTTCTAACCTTAGCTGTTTTTGGCGGCCTGCTCTTTTTGCAGATTTTCGAGGGAGGAAAGACGAGATACCTGATTCAGTTTTTGCCACAGATTCTGATTCTGTCCGCCCTAGGATTAGCCCAATACCCTCAATATATAGGGAAGTTTCGCTTTTGGACTAGAAAGAAGGAATCTTTGAAATGAAAAGACCTGTTCCTATCTATGAACCGCTTTATAGCTTGAAGCCCATTGCTGAGAATATCTGGATTGTCGACGGTGATTTGATTGAGATGGATGCGGTGCTGACAAATCTCCCCTTTTCAACCCGCATGACTGTCATCAAGTTAGCAAATGGCCAGCTCTGGTGCCATTCACCAATCCAGCCAAATCAAGACTTGTTTGACCAGTTGGACGCTTTGGGACCAGTCGCAGACCTCGTTTCACCTAATAAGATTCACTATGCTTATATAGCTGACTGGAAGAAGCATTATCCTGAGGCAATTGCTTGGTCTAGCCCAGGAGTTGAGGAGAGAGCAGCCAAGCAGAAAATCCCGGTCTCTTTTGATGAAAAGCTGACGGATGAGGCTCCTGAAGCTTGGGCAGACCAGATAGATCAGTTGGTTTTCAAGGGAAGTCCTTATATTGAAGAAGTTGTCTTTTTTCACAAGAATAGTCAAACCTTAATTTTGACGGATTTGATTGAGAATTTTGAAACAGATCGTTTTCCGAGTTCGCTTCGCAGCAAGGCTTATAAATTAGTTCGAGTTGCAGCTCCGGACGGTCAGACACCTATTGACTACCGTATGACTTTTATTGGTCATCAAAAAGAAGCCAAAGAATGTCTAGAGCAGATGCTGGCTTGGCAACCGGAAAAAATCATACTAGCCCATGGTTCTTGTTTTCTGGAAAATGGCAGAGCAGAACTAAGAAGAGCGCTTAGGTGGATTAGGTAAGAGAATTTTATCGAAGGAAATGAGAGGAGACATATATGCAACATTCAGCTTGGCACGCTTTGATTAAGGAGCAGCTGCCGGAAGGTTATTTTGCAAAAATCAATCATTTTTTAGACGAAGTGTATGCTTCAGGGACCATTTACCCACCTCGGGAAAAGGTATTTAATGCGATTCAGACGACAGATTTAGCAGATGTTAAGGTGGTTATTTTGGGGCAGGACCCCTACCACGGACCTAGACAGGCACAGGGCTTGAGTTTTTCGGTACCTGATGACATTCCAGCTCCGCCTTCTTTGCAGAATATTCTTAAAGAACTGGCAGACGATATCGGAGTGAAGGAGTCGCATGATTTGACTTCATGGGCTAAGCAAGGGGTTCTCTTGCTCAATGCTGGTCTGACAGTGCCTGCTGGCCAGGCTAATGCGCATGCCGGCTTAATCTGGGAGCCTTTTACAGATGCTATTATCAAGGTAGTTAATGAGAAGAGCGATCCAGTTGTCTTTATCCTATGGGGTTCTTACGCCCGCAAGAAAAAAGCCTTGATTAGCAATTCCCAACATTTGATAATCGAGTCAGCTCACCCAAGTCCGCTGTCTGCTTACCGTGGTTTCTTTGGCAGCAAACCTTTTTCACGTACCAATGATTTCTTAGTGGCTAAGGGCTTGGAGCCTATTGATTGGTTAGCTTAGGAGGTAGTATGGTTCAGTTAGCAACGATTTGTTATATCGATAATGGCCGGGAGTTTCTTATGTTGCACCGCAACAAAAAGCCCAATGATGTTCATGCTGGGAAGTGGATTGGTGTCGGTGGCAAGCTAGAGCGAGGAGAGACTCCGCAGGAATGTGCTGCACGCGAGATTCTAGAGGAAACAGGTCTAAAGGCCAAGCCTGTCCTCAAAGGCGTTATCACTTTTCCAGAGTTTACTCCTAATTTGGACTGGTACACCTATGTCTTCAAGGTGACTGAGTTTGAGGGTGAACTGATTGAATGCAACGAAGGGACTTTGGAATGGGTGCCCTATGACCAGGTTTTATCTAAACCAACCTGGGAAGGCGATCATACTTTTGTTGAGTGGCTTTTAGAAGACAAGCCTTTCTTTTCTGCAAAGTTTGTTTATGACGGAGATAAGCTATTGGATACGCAGGTGGACTTTTACGAATAAGGAGATAAGACGATGCTATTAATCAAAAACGGACGAGTTATGGATCCTAAGACTGGTTTTGACCAAATTACTGACCTATTGGTCGAGGGGAAGAAAATTGTCAAAATCGGTCAAGATTTGCAGGTGGAAGGAGCAACAGTTATTGATGCCAGTGGTTTGGTTGTGGCTCCTGGTTTGGTGGATATACACGTCCATTTCAGGGAGCCGGGCCAGACTCATAAGGAAGATATTCATACGGGGGCCTTGGCAGCAGCAGCAGGTGGCTTTACGACTGTTGTTATGATGGCCAATACCAATCCGACCATCTCTACGGTTGAAACCCTGAAAGAAGTACTGGAGTCGGCTAGTCGTGAAAATATCCATATCAAGTCGATTGCAACAATTACAGAGAATTTTGATGGGCAGCATCTGACAGATTTCCAAGGTCTCTTGGCAGCAGGTGCAGTAGGTTTTTCTGATGACGGTATTCCGCTGACCAACGCTGGCATTGTCCGCAAGGCTCTCGTAGAAGCGCGTAAAAATAACACCTTTATCAGCTTGCATGAGGAAGATCCTAATCTCAACGGCATACTTGGTTTCAATGAGCATATTGCCAAAGAGCATTTTCATATCTGCGGAGCGACAGGTGTGGCAGAATACAGCATGATTGCCCGCGATGTCATGATTGCTTATGATGCAAAGGCTCATGTACATATCCAGCATTTGTCCAAGGCTGAGAGTGTAAAGGTTGTGGAATTCGCTCAGAAGCTAGGCGCTCAAGTCACTGCTGAAGCAGCACCTCAGCACTTCTCTAAGACAGAAGCACTGCTATTGACCAAGGGTAGCAATGCCAAGATGAATCCACCTCTGCGCTTAGAATCGGACCGGCTAGCGGTTATCGAGGGGCTCAAATCTGGTGTCATTTCTGTCATTGCAACGGACCATGCTCCACATCATGCTGATGAGAAGAGTGTGGCCGATATCACTCAGGCGCCTTCTGGCATGACTGGTCTTGAGACTTCGCTTTCTCTGGGACTGACCTACCTAGTTGAGGCTGGTCATCTGAGCTTGATGGAACTTTTAGAGAAAATGACTCTTAATCCAGCTCAGTTGTATGGTTTTGATGCTGGCTTCATCGCTCAGGACGGCCCAGCCGATTTGACTATATTTGACCCAGAAGCAGATAGACTTGTGACTGATCATTTTGCCTCCAAGGCGGCCAATTCACCTTTCGTTGGCGAAAAGCTTAAAGGCCAAGTGAAGTTTACCATCTGTGATGGGGAAGTTGTTTTTGAGGGATAATATAGTTCAGACTCTGATGAATTTCAGAGTCTTTTTAAATTATAAAAAGAAAAGTTTCTAGAATTTTTCTGAAAAACCGAATGTTTGTTGAAATTGTAGTGGTTTAGTTCCTTTTTGAGCCAAAAAGATGTATAATATAACAAAATACTAAAGAGGAGTGTTCGTTATATGAAGAAGAAATTTTTCATCTTACCTGTTCTATCAACAGTGCTTTTGGCACCTGCTTTTTTGGCGCATCAAGTCTCTGCGGAAGAGGCTCAGGCTAGTCCAGAGCCGGCAACGACTGAGTTGACCAATCAGCCAGCTGCTGTGGAAGCATCTGCAGCGCAACCAACTGCTCCAGCAGCTTCAGCAGAAGAAAAGCCAGCAGATAGTCAGAATGTAGCTGCTCCGGCAGGTCCAGCTGCGACAGAAGCCGCTGCAGCACCGGCCCAATCTGAAAATCTACCAGAGGCTACGATTCTCCATACCAACGATGTGCATGGTCGCATCGTAGAGGAAAAAGGTGTTATCGGTGATGCTAAGCTGGCTACTGTTATCAAGGAAGAGCGCGCTAAAAATCCTAAAGTACTAGTTGTGGATGCGGGTGATGCTTTCCAAGGGCTGCCAATTTCCAATAGCTCAAAAGGGGAAGAACGAGCGAAAATCCTCAATGAAATTGGCTATGATGCTATGGCAGTCGGTAACCATGAGTTTGACTTTGGTCTGGATGAGGCAAAGAAATACAAGGAAATTCTTAAATTCCCACTTCTCAGTTCTAACACTTACGCCAATAATGCTCGAGTTTTCCAAGCATCTACCATTGTGGACAAGGACCCAGCGGTTGAGGGAGATGAGTTTGTAGTCATCGGTGTGACAACACCAGAAACTGCTACAAAAACTCACCCTAAAAACGTCCAAGGTGTGACCTTCACTGATCCAATCACAGAGGTTAATCGGGTTATTGATGAAATTGAAGCACGCGCAGCGGCAGAAGGAAAGAACTACAAAAACTATGTTGTTCTAGCTCACTTGGGTGTTGACACGACAACTCCGACAGAGTGGCGCGGCTCAACCTTGGCTGAAGCTCTTTCGAAAAATCCTAAGCTCAAAGGTAAGCGTGTAACCGTTATTGACGGTCACTCCCACACAGTAGAGTCTACGACTTATGGTGATAATGTTACTTACAACCAGACCGGTAGCTATCTACACAATATCGGAAAAGTGACTTTCAAGGTCAATCAACTTCTGGGAAATCCTCAGCAAATCCCTGCTGAAACAGCTAAAAAAGTCGCTCCAGACCCAGTTGTGGCAGACATGGTCAGCAAGATTAAAGCCAGGTACGACGCAGATAATGCCAAAGTTATCGTAGCGAATAGCCCAGTAGAGCTTAATGGAGACCGTGAAAATGTCCGCGTTCGCGAAACCAATTTGGGTAATGTGGTCGCAGATGCTCTCTATGATTATGGTCAAACTGGCTTTGCCAATAAAACAGACTTAGCTGTTACTAACGGAGGCGGCCTACGCGAAACTATTGCCAAAGACAAACCAATCACCAAGGGAGATGTCATCGCTGTCTTGCCTTTTGGAAACACTATTTCACAAATTAAGGTAACCGGTCAAAATATCGCAGATATGTTTGCCAAATCTCTGGGCTCTATTCTTCAGGAGAAAGATGGCAAGCCTGTGCTGGATGAGAACGGACAACCCTTGCTAGAACCGAGTGGTGGTTACCTGCAAATCTCTGGAGCTAAAGTCTACTATGACACCACTCTTCCAGCCAATCAGCGTGTCCTCCACATCGAGATTAAGAACAAAGAAACTGGTGTTTATGAGCCTCTTGATCCAAATAAGACCTACTATCTGACAACAAATGACTTCTTGGCTGCTGGTGGTGACGGCTATACCATGCTGGGTGGCCCTCGCGAGGAAGGACCATCTATGGATGTGGCCTTCGCAGACTATTTGGCAAAAGCTGATTTGACAGCCTATGCGGTTATCAATCCAAACTCACGCGCTATCTCTATTTCATCCGCTAAGGATACAGACGGTGATGGCTACACAGATATTGAAGAAATCAAGCAAGGAACGGATCCGGCTAATGCAGCTTCCTACCCAGCTGGTGCCAAAGCAGCCGATCCTGGAAAACAGGCAGCTCCACTGGTTAATACTCCAAAACAAACCAAGCAAGTAGCCGTTCATGTTGCCAAGGCCTTCATTAAGGAACCTGCAGCTAAAGAACTGCCACAGACAGGTAGCGAATCAGCAGTTTCCCTGAGTCTAGTTGGTATGGTTTTAGGATTCTTAGGATTGGCAGGAATCAAGAAAAGTCATAAAGAAGACTAGATAGAAGACACAATAAAACGGAAGTTGTTCACTTCCGTTTTATTTCTTAGTCTCAGGATTTTGATGTGTGATATTCAAGCCCCAAGGGATTAAGTTTTCTTTTTTCTGTTTGATACGTTGGATATTGTCCTTGTGCCGGAGGATAATAATCAGGGCCAGCGCAATGATAATCAGAGTGAAGAAGAAGTCATAGCTGGGCAGTATAAAGCCAACTAGAGGAAAGAGCAGCGCCGACAGGATGGCGATGACTGCTGAGAGCACACTTGCCAGAGAAATCATACTTCCCACATAAAGGATGCTGGTAAAGATGACAATCAGATAGACAAAGAAGGCTGGTGAGAAGCCCAGAACAACCCCTGCACTAGTTGCCACAGCCTTGCCGCCCTTAAAGCCAGCAAAGATAGGAAAAGTATGGCCTATTACAGCCAAGAGGCCAAAGACAAGCGGCGAAACTCCCTCAATATGCAAAAAGAAAGGCAGCAGGGTCGCTGCAGTTCCTTTGAGAAAGTCGATAGCAAAAGTAGCCGTCCCAGCCGTCTTTCCCAAAATACGGAAAGTATTGGTTGTTCCGGTATTGCCGCTGCCGTATTCTCTCAGGTTCTTTTTAAAGAAAATTTGCCCAATCCAAAGTCCGGTCGGAATAGAGCCCAGTAAGTATGCTAGTATTAATCCAATTATCGTGTTCATCATGATTTTATTATACCATTATTTCGCTTTCTTACAATAGAAAAGAATAGAATTTATAGCAGGAAATGTCTACTCGGATATTGGATTGTTCTTCGTTTGAAATCAGTCCTCATCAGCATTATTTTCAAAAAAATCTTTGCAATATTTGCCAAAAACTTGTAAGATAGAAAAGATGAATCATTAGGAGGTTCTTGTGGCAAAAAAGGAAATCAATATTAACAATTATAATGACGATGCCATTCAGGTATTAGAAGGGTTGGATGCGGTCCGCAAACGCCCGGGGATGTATATCGGATCGACCGACGGAGCGGGACTCCACCATCTGGTCTGGGAAATTGTGGACAATGCTGTCGATGAAGCCCTGTCAGGCTTTGGCGACCGGATCGATGTGACGATTAACAAAGACGGAAGTCTGACTGTCGCAGACCACGGACGCGGGATGCCAGTCGGCAAGCATGCTATGGGTATTCCTACGGTTGAGGTCATCTTCACCGTTCTCCACGCCGGCGGTAAGTTCGGCCAAGGTGGTTATAAGACCTCAGGCGGTCTACACGGTGTAGGGTCCTCTGTTGTCAATGCCCTGTCTAGCTGGCTGGAAGTGGAAATCACACGGGATGGAACTGTTTACAAGCAGCGCTTTGAAAATGGCGGAAAACCAGTCACTACGCTCAAGAAAATCGGGACTGCACCTAAGTCCAAGTCTGGGACCAAAGTGACCTTCATGCCGGACGATACGATTTTTTCAACGACTGACTTCAAGTACAACACTATTGCTGAGCGGCTTAAGGAATCAGCCTTCCTGCTCAAGAATGTCCGCCTGTCCCTGACCGATGCGCGGACTGGCGAAGAAGTAGAATTCCACTATGAGAATGGTGTTGAAGACTTTGTCAGCTATCTCAATGAAGACAAGGAAACCCTGACTCCTGTCCTCTATTTTGAGGGCGAGGAGAGCGGCTTCCAAGTTCAGGTGGCTCTCCAGTACAACGATGGCTACGCCGATAATATCCTGTCCTTTGTCAATAACGTCCGCACCAAGGACGGCGGTACCCACGAGACGGGGCTCAAGACCGCAATTACAAAGGCCATGAACGACTATGCCAGAAAGACGGGTCTGCTCAAGGAAAAGGACAAGAATCTGGAAGGTTCGGACTACCGCGAGGGGCTGGCTGCTGTCCTGTCCATCCTGGTCCCTGAGGCGCACCTGCAGTTTGAAGGTCAGACCAAGGACAAGCTGGGCAGTCCTTTGGCTCGTCCGGCCGTGGACTCTATCGTCTCTGACAAGCTGACTTTCTTCCTCTTGGAAAATGGCGAATTGGCATCTAACCTCATCCGCAAGGCCATCAAGGCCAGAGATGCCAGGGAAGCGGCCCGCAAGGCGCGTGACGAAAGCCGGAATGGCAAGAAGAATAAAAAAGACAAGGGCTTGCTCTCTGGTAAGCTGACCCCAGCCCAGTCCAAGAACCCAGCCAAGAACGAACTCTATCTGGTCGAGGGAGACTCTGCCGGTGGCTCTGCCAAGCAAGGTCGTGACCGTAAGTTCCAAGCCATCCTGCCCCTGCGTGGTAAGGTTATTAATACTGCCAAGGCTAAGATGGCTGACATTCTCAAGAACGAAGAAATCAACACCATGATCTACACGATTGGAGCGGGTGTTGGTACAGACTTTACCCTTGAGGATGCCAACTATGACAAGATCATCATCATGACTGATGCGGACACCGACGGTGCCCATATCCAGACCTTACTGCTGACCTTTTTCTATCGCTATATGCGTCCGCTGGTCGAGGCTGGCCGCGTCTATATCGCCCTGCCGCCTCTCTATAAGATGTCCAAGGGCAAGGGCAAGAGCGAAGTTGTCGAGTATGCCTGGACTGATGGCGAGCTGGATGACCTGCGCCGCAAGTTTGGCAAAGGTGCCATGCTTCAGCGCTACAAGGGGCTCGGTGAAATGAACGCCGACCAACTCTGGGAGACTACCATGAATCCCGACACTCGCACTCTCATCCGTGTCACCATCGAAGACCTGGCCCGCGCTGAACGCCGTGTCAATGTCCTCATGGGCGACAAGGTCGAACCACGCCGCAAGTGGATTGAGGATAATGTCAAGTTTACTTTGGAGGAGAGTACTGTTTTCTGATGGTTAGAAAAAATTATTTTGAAATCTTAGATGGTATGAATTTTAACCCGAGCACGGAATTTGATAATCTCTGTATTTTGTTATCGAATGGATTGTTAGAGGAACTAAATCATAAATTTCTTAATTATCAAAATCGTAGAACTTTTATAGATTTTGATGAGTTCTTAAAGTTTTGCTTATCTCAAGCGGATAATGAATTAGAAAAACTTTTTATTTTTGCTGAGCTTTTAAATGATATGTTGTCGATTATAAACCCGAATCATCCCTTTTTAAGGGATGATGTGTATGCTGTTAGAGAAAATATCAACAGAGTTCTAGATTTATCGAATCATAAGTTTCTTACTTTAGAAAGTGGTCGTCAAATCATCGTTGAAAAGAACATTTACGCTTCTGAAGCTTCTCAGATTATCTCTGAAACTAGTATTCAAAAAGCTATTAAGGTTCTTGAATATAACCACTTTGCCAATAAAGGGAATATTCAGCGTAAGAAAGAAATACTTATTTCTTTAGCGAACTACCTTGAGCCATTAAGAAAAGAACTGAATAATTCTGAGGAATTAAAGGAGGTGTTCAAGGTTAATAATCAAAAGATTATTGCGTTTGAGAAGCTTTTTGAAATGTATAATAATTTTGGTTTAAGACATAACAATGCTAAACAATATCATCTTGATATGACTAATGATAAACTAGAACAATGGTACGATAATATCTACACTTCATCCTTGTTTGTTATTCTAAGCTTGGATGAAGCTAGAATTTTATCAGAATTAACGTTTTTAAGAGAAGAATGACTCAATCCCACATCTGAAATTACCTTTCCCAGCTCTAAAACAAGAAATCCCACATGAAGAATTTCTTATCTAGCAGCAAAAAACCAGATCACACATGTGTGATTTGCATTTTTAGAGCAAAAGCCGAACATTTACATGTATTCCGAGCGGTTTTGGAGTAAAAGATAAAAAAACACATGAAGAAAGAGGAGTTTTATGAAAAAAGAATATGGAATCACTAGTTTAACTGTACGCAATTTGGAAAACAACGAATTTTTCCAGCTCATGTCAGAGAGTCGGAGCGAGGTTGCGGCATTTATCAAGGAAAATAAGGTGGACGGCATTTACACGACCAAGCTGGATGAGATGGACAAACTTCTGGAACAGCTGCAGGGCGGTCTTCATCAAACCAAGTCCAGCAAGCTAGTGGCTAGTCTGGATCAGGCTGACCGCGAGCGTGATGATGCTTTGGTCACGCTCCAGTCTTTAGTTCGGGCCTTTGCGCGGGTCAAGGACGCAGCGATCAAGGAAGCTTATGAGGCCCTGTCTCAGCTCCTGAAGAACTACACCGGTCTAGCTGCAACTAGCTTGGAAAAGGAGACCGAGGGCATCAACCACCTACTCCAAGAGCTGAAGAAACCGGCCTACCATACAGCACTGGCTAAGCTTCATCTGGAAGCCCATGTCGACAGTCTGGCTGCTGCTCAGAAGGCCTTTGAAAAGGTCTACAAGGAGCGACTGACTGAGCTCAAGGGCAAGACACCGAGCCAGAATAAGACCGTACGTCTCAGGCTGCAAGAAATCTATGATTTTCTAGTGGATTTCACTGCAATCATTGCCTACGCTTATCCTGAAAGAACTCACGTGGTCAATCTTCGCGACCACCTCAACACTATCCGCAGCCGCTACAAAAAACGCAAACCATCTAAGAAGGTGAAAGAAGAAGTGACGGAGAGTAACTAGAATATAACTAAATTTGAGATGAAAAATTGTTAGTAGTCGCATCGGATTTGAAAGGAGTAGAAAATGATAATCAGACCTGCAAGCACAAATGATTTTCAAGCTATTTACGCCCTTTATCAAACTGAAAAATGGATGTCTTTTACAGAGGAAAAAGTGACATCACTATTTTCAACAAATCTGTCTCATTACGTGGTAGTTGAAGAGAACCAGAAAATCCTTGGTTTTGCCCGCTACTTGACAGATGAAGTCATGACGACCTTTTTAGCTGAGATTATCATTGATAAATCCTATCGCGGAAAAGGATTGGGACAGCAGCTGATTGAGGAGATCCACAAAAAATATCCTTTGACACGGATTGAACTCATATCTGAAGTAGATGGATTTTATCAGACAGTAGGTTTTAAGCCTGTTGGTACAGGATTTAGAAAATCTGAATGAGAGGAGCAAGTCAATGACGCTTGACAATAAACTGGGTCTGACGGATTCGCTTGAATTAGCCAAGATGGAAGAAAAAATCAGCAAGCCCTCACAAAGGACATTCATAACCGCAACCTCTACATGAAGGGCGTTGACCATAGTTATTACTATGAAGGCTATAGCCTATATAAAGCTGAGGAGTTGTGAGGTAAGAAAGTTTGCAGAGGAGTGATTAGATGACAATGCTTGAAACAGACCGTCTCATTTTACGGGACTTGCAGGAATCTGATTTGCCGGCTTTGATTGCTATGAATCAAGATTCGGAGGTCATGCAGTATTTCCCGAAGCCATATAGTCAAGCGGAGTCCTTGCGCCTTTATCAGGGCATTCAAGATGAAGTTACGGCTTATGGCTACAGTCTTTGGGCTGTTGAAGAAAAGGACAGTCAGGAGTTTGTCGGCTTGGTAGGTCTGCACCATTCGGATTTACGGATTTTTGCTGGAAAAGAAACTGTAGAAATCGGCTGGCGTCTGCGAAAAGAGTTTTGGAATCGTGGTTATGCGACGGAGGCTGCCCAAGCCTGTCTAGACTTTGCTTTTCAGCAAGCTGGCTTGTCAGAAGTTTACTCTTTTACATCCTTACTCAATCTCCCTTCGCAAAATGTCATGCAAAAGCTAGGCATGGAATTTGTCAAAGAATTTGATAATGAAAAAGTTCCAGCAGATAGTCCCCTTTATAGACATGTCCTCTACAGAATCAAGAGTTTTCACTAAGAAGGTAGGTATTCCCATGAGATCTGAAACCGAGATGTTTGATGTGATTTTGCAAACCGCAAAAGTGCTACAGGTTGACGCTGTCGCCATGTCCGGTTCGCGGACAAACCCAAATGCTCCCAAGGACGAGTTCCAAGACTATGATGTGGTCTACATTGTGGAGGATTTGGATGATCTGGTGGCTGACCTTGCTTGGTTGGAAGGATTTGGCAAGCGCATGATTGAGCAGCATGTCCTACTAGGCCATCGCCGCCTCTATCTCATGCTCTTTGAAGATGGCAATCGGATAGATTTGACCCTTTGCCCCAAGGAGCACATCAAAGAGTGGGTGGATAGCGAAGCGGATTTCACGGTGCTGGATGATCCACAGGGGCTCTTCGATCCTTATGTACCAGCACCCAAGCGCTACTGGACGGCACCAGCCAGTGCAACTGACTTTGACAAATCTTGCAATGAATTCTGGTGGGTCTCAGCTTATGTAGTCAAGGGCATTCATCGAAACCACCTTGTCTATGCGACGGATCATCTGTATGGAATCTGCCAGCAAGAATTGCTCAAACTTTTAGCTTGGCAAGTAGCAGCAGATAAGGGAACGGTTGATGTTGGCAAGAACTACAAGTACCTCTTTCAGTATTTGCCTGCTGAGAAAGAGAAAGAATTTACTGCCTTGCTTGACTTTTCTGACCAGAAAAAAATCACCAAGTCTCTCTTAGCTACCATGGACTTTTTCCACAAAGAAGCACAAGCTTTCTCTCTCAAAACCGGCTTCTGCTATGACAAAGCAACCGCAGAGAAGATGATTGAGTATGCTAAAGAGAGGGTTAGCTTCTAGTTATTATTAAAAAGAAAAATAAAAAGAGAATTATTATGTCCAACATTCAAAACATGTCCCTTGAGGACATCATGGGAGAGCGCTTTGGTCGCTACTCCAAATACATTATTCAGGAGCGTGCGCTTCCTGACATTCGCGATGGCTTGAAGCCTGTGCAGCGCCGTATTCTTTATTCGATGAACAAAGACGGCAATACCTTTGACAAGGGCTACCGCAAGTCAGCCAAGTCAGTCGGGAACATCATGGGGAATTTCCACCCCCACGGCGACAGCTCCATCTACGATGCCATGGTTCGTATGTCTCAGGATTGGAAAAACCGCGAGATTCTCGTTGAAATGCATGGAAATAATGGTTCCATGGACGGTGATCCACCGGCGGCTATGCGTTATACTGAGGCGCGTCTGTCTGAGATGGCTGGCTATCTTTTGCAGGATATCGAGAAAAATACCGTTCCTTTTGCTTGGAATTTCGACGATACCGAGAAGGAGCCGACTGTTCTTCCGGCAGCCTTTCCTAATCTCTTGGTCAATGGAGCAACTGGGATTTCCGCTGGTTATGCGACTGATATTCCACCTCATAATCTAGCCGAAGTCATTGACGCGGTTATCTATATGATTGACCATCCGTCTGCCAAGGTGGACAAACTCATGGAGTTTCTGCCTGGCCCAGATTTTCCGACAGGAGCTATTGTCCAAGGCCGAGATGAGATTAAGAAAGCCTACGAGACTGGTAAAGGTCGCGTCGTGGTGCGCTCCAGAACTGAGATTGAAAAGCTGAAGGGCGGTAAAGAGCAAATCGTCATCACCGAGATTCCTTATGAGATTAATAAAGCGGTCTTGGTCAAGAAAATCGACGATGTGCGGGTCAACAATAAGGTGGCTGGCATTGCTGAAGTGCGGGACGAATCCGACCGTGACGGTCTTCGCATTGCCATCGAGCTCAAGAAAGACGCTAATACCGAGCTGATTCTCAACTACCTCTTCAAGTACACTGATTTGCAGGTCAATTACAATTTCAACATGGTGGCAATTGACAATTTCACGCCTCGTTTGGTGGGAATTGTACCAATCTTGACCAGTTATATTGCCCACCGCAAGGAGATTATTCTGGCTCGCAGCCGTTTTGACAAGGCCAAGGCTGAGAAACGACTGCATATCGTGCAAGGATTAATTCGGGTTATTTCCATCTTGGACGAGGTGATTGCCCTGATTCGTGCTTCAGAAAACAAAGCAGATGCCAAGGAAAATCTTAAAGTCAGCTATGATTTCACTGAGGAGCAAGCTGAGGCTATCGTCACTCTCCAACTCTACCGTTTGACAAATACAGACGTAGTGGTTCTGGAAGAGGAAGAAGCAGAGCTGCGCGAGAAGATTGCGATGCTGGCTGCTATTATCGGTGATGAGCGCACCATGTATAACCTCATGAAGCGTGAGCTCCGTGATGTCAAGAAGAAGTTCGGCAATCCGCGTCTCAGTGAGCTGCAGGATACGGCAAACGCCATTGAGATTGATACAGCTAGTCTCATTGTTGAGGAAGAGACTTATGTCAGCGTGACTCGTTCTGGTTATATCAAGCGGACAAGTCCGCGTTCCTTCTCTGCTTCAACTCTAGAGGAGATGGGCAAGCGTGACGATGATCGACTGATTTTTGTCAGTCCAGCCAAGACGACCCAGCATTTGCTGATTTTCACCAGTCTGGGAAATGTTATTTACCGGCCTGTTCATGAGCTGTCGGATATTCGCTGGAAAGAAATCGGAGAACACCTCAGCCAGACCATCAGCAACTTTGATACCAATGAAGAAGTAATCTACACGGAATTGCTTGACAGCTTTGAGGAAGGCACTTACTTTGCAGCGACCAAGTTAGGTCAAATCAAGCGTGTAGAGCGCAAGGAATTCAGTCCTTGGCGGACCTACAAGTCTAAGTCACTTAAGTTTGCTAAACTGAAAAATGAAGACGATCAGGTCATTGCTTTGGCACCGATTAAGCTGGATGATGTTATGCTCGTGACCAAGAACGGCTATGCCCTTCGCTTCAATATTGAGGAAGTACCAGTTATAGGAGCTAAGGCAGCTGGGGTTAAAGCCATCAATCTCAAGAAAGACGATGTCCTAGTGGCAGCCTTTATCGCCAACACAGACTCACTTTACCTCCTAACTCAGCGCGGTTCGCTCAAGCGTATGGCAGTCGCAGATATTCCTGTTACCAGTCGGGCAAATCGCGGTCTTCAAGTTCTGAGAGAGCTTAAGACCAAGCCCCATCGTGTCTTTGCAGCTGGACCAGTCTATGGCGAAGCAGTGGACTTTGACCTCTTTACAACAGAAGCAGAAGCTAGTGAGGATCAGATTTTGCAGGTGCTTTCTAATAAAGGAACGGCCTATGAAATCAATCTGGCCGACCTCAGCTTGTCTGAGAGAACTAGCAATGGCAGCTTCATTTCTGATACCATTTCAGACGAAGAAGTCTTCTCAGCTTATATCAAATAATCATCAAACCAGTTCACAAGAGCTGGTTTTTTCAATTCTTAAAAGTTTGATAGCGGAACAAAAGATCGGATAACAAAATTTTCTGAAAATTGAAAATAATACTTGAAAATATCTCAAAAAGGTGTAAAATAGGGAGTATCTAAAAATGAAGTTTGGAAGAAGAGGAGAAAGACCATGACTGTAAATCTTGACTGGGAAAATCTAGGATTCTCATATATGAAACTGCCTTATCGCTACATAGCATACTATCGCAACGGCCAGTGGGAAGAAGGAACGTTAACAGAGGACGCTACGCTCCATATCTCTGAGTCGTCTCCTAGCCTTCACTACGGCCAGCAGGCTTTTGAGGGGCTTAAGGCTTATCGAACTAAGGATGACAGTATTCAGCTTTTCCGTCCAGATAAAAATGCGGAACGTTTACAGCAGACAGCTGATCGCTTGCTCATGCCGCAAGTTCCTACAGAAATGTTTGTGGATGCAGTTAAGCAGGTTGTCCGAGCTAATGAAGAATATGTGCCACCTTATGGAACGGGCGGAACTCTTTATATTCGTCCGCTCTTGATTGGAGTCGGCGATATTATTGGAGTGAAACCAGCTGAAGAATACATTTTTACTATCTTTGTAATGCCGGTCGGCAATTACTTCAAAGGAGGCCTGACTCCGACTAACTTCATTGTGTCAGATGACTATGACCGCGCTGCACCACATGGAACTGGTGCAGCAAAAGTGGGAGGCAATTATGCTGCTAGTTTATTACCAGGAAAGATTGCCAAGGATAAGCATTTCTCTGATGTGATTTATCTGGATCCAGCAACCCATACTAAGATTGAAGAAGTGGGTTCTGCCAACTTCTTTGGTATCACTAAGAATGATGAGTTTGTAACACCGCTCAGTCCTTCAATCTTGCCATCCATCACCAAGTATTCTTTGCTTTATCTGGCGGAGCACAGACTAGGACTCAAGCCGATTGAGGGAGATGTTCCACTGGCAGACTTGGGTAAATTCACTGAAGCAGGAGCTTGCGGAACGGCGGCTGTTATTTCTCCTATCGGTGGTATCCAGCACGGCGATGACTTCCACGTCTTTTATAGCGAGACGGAAGTCGGGCCAGTCACTCGCAAGCTATATGACGAATTAACTGGTATCCAATTCGGCGATGTTGAAGCGCCAGAAGGTTGGATTGTGAAAGTATAATCTAAAAGCTGTCCTTGATTGGGCAGTTTTTCTGTGATTCTAGCCTAAGATAGCTTGCGAAGATAGTCTTTTTCGTGTACAATAGAAATTTGAAAGAGGTAAGTTATGAGTAAAAAAGATAAAAAAATTGAAATTCAAATCACAGATAGCAAAGTGAAAGTCGGAGCAGACCAATTTGACGGTTATAGTCTTGCTATTGGCAAGAAGGTTATCGGCGAGATTGCTGAACTAGATGGCCAGTTTGCGATCATCAAAAATGGAAATGCTGAAAGTTTTTATAAAAAACTTGAAAGAGCTGTGGAAACTTTGATTGAAACCTATAATTTAAGCAAATAGGGCTTGCATTTTCATTGTATCAATGTTATAATAGATAGCGTTGATTGTCGGAGAGATAGCGAAGAGGCTAAACGCGGCGGACTGTAAATCCGCTCCTTCGGGTTCGGGGGTTCGAATCCCTCTCTCTCCATTCTTTATATTAATGGGGTATAGCCAAGCGGTAAGGCAAGGGACTTTGACTCCCTCATGCGTTGGTTCGAATCCAGCTACCCCAGTTCTTAGGTAATAGATCTGATAAAATAATAAAATGTCTTCGGTGTTTTATTTCTTTATAGGATGGAAATCGTTAACGATAGATCAATGTCATTTGCGGGTGCTTAGGAAAATAAATAAGTAGTATGTCAAGCGAAAGCTTGATTGTTGGAGGATTTTTTTAGATGAATGAATTTGAAGATTTGCTAAATAGTGTTAGCCAAGTTGAGCCAGGTGACGTCGTTACTGCTGAAGTATTGACTGTTGACGCTAACCAAGCTAATGTTGCAATCGCTGGAACTGGTGTCGAAGGTGTTTTGACTCTTCGTGAGTTGACAAACGACCGCGACGCTGATATCAACGACCTTGTAAAACCGGGTGAAACACTTGAATTGCTTGTTCTTCGTCAAGTAGTAGGTAAAGATACAGACACCGTAACTTACCTGGTATCTAAAAAACGTTTGGAAGCTCGCAAAGCTTGGGACAAATTGGTTGGTCGTGAAGAAGAAGTTGTCACTGTTAAGGGCACTCGTGCTGTTAAAGGTGGACTTTCAGTTGAGTTTGAAGGACTTCGTGGATTTATCCCTGCTTCAATGCTTGATACTCGTTTCGTTCGTAACACTGAGCGTTTTGTAGGTCAAGAGTTTGATGCTAAGATCAAAGAAGTAGATCCAAAAGAAAACCGCTTCATCCTTTCACGTCGTGAAGTTGTAGAAGCTGAAGCTGCAGCAGCACGTGCTGAAGTCTTTGGTAAGTTGAACGTTGGTGATATTGTAACTGGTAAAGTTGCTCGCATCACTAGCTTCGGTGCTTTCATTGACCTTGGCGGAGTTGACGGATTGGTTCACTTGACTGAATTGTCACATGAGCGCAACGTATCACCTAAGTCTGTTGTATCAGTTGGTGATGAAATCGAAGTGAAAGTTCTTGACTTGAACGAAGAAGAAGGACGCGTATCCCTCTCTCTTAAAGCAACAACACCTGGACCATGGGATGGCGTTGAGCAAAAACTTGCGGCAGGCGATGTGATTGAAGGAACTGTAAAACGTTTGACTGATTTCGGTGCTTTCGTTGAAGTATTGCCAGGAATTGATGGACTTGTTCACATTTCACAAATTTCTCACAAACGTGTTGAAAGCCCTAAGGATGCCCTTAAGGTTGGTCAAGAAGTGACTGTTAAGGTGCTTGAAGTGAATGCTGCTGATGAGCGTGTATCACTTTCTATCAAGGCTCTTGAAGAACGTCCAGCTCAAGAAGAAGGACAAAAAGATGAGAAACGTCAATCACGTCCTCGTCGTCCAAAACGTCAAGAAAAACGTGACTTTGAACTTCCAGAAACTCAAACTGGATTCTCAATGGCTGATTTGTTTGGCGATATTGAATTGTAATTAGATAAAAGAAGTTGAGATTTCTCAACTTCTTTTTCTGATTTTCACTTGTATTTTCAAAGAAAATCAGTTATAATGAATTAGTTGCCACCCTTAGTGTAATGGATATCACGCAAGATTCCGGTTCTTGAGATGGGAGTTCGATTCTCTCAGGGTGGATGATTTAAAATTGGACTCTTCGGAGTCTTTTTTTGCTCTTTCTTGGAGGAACATGCAATGACAGTAAAATTAATCGCTCATACCTTAATCGAGAAAGAGGGGAAGTATTTGCTTATCAAACGCTCTAAGATAAAGCGAGGCCTTCCTAATGTTTATCCATCTTATTGGGATATTCCTGGTGGGAGTGTAGAAGAGAATGAAATGCCTAGAGAGGCAGCTCTACGTGAGGCTATGGAGGAGGTTAATCAAAAGATTCGGATTAATAAGATTATCCATGAAGATAGTCAATTCGACTCTAGCAAAGATAGTGTTTTTACACGCTTAGTTTATGCGGGTAGAATTTTGGACGAGCGTGATATTATATTAGATCCAGAAGAGCACACAGACTTTGTCTGGATTTCTTCTTTGAAAGACATAGAGAGCGAGCTCATCGTACCTTATTTGATAGATATTTTTGCTGACAAATCTGTATAAAGCAACAAAAAACATCCCCTTTTATCAGGAGATGTTTTTTTATAATTAGTTTTTAGATGCTTCATGGAATTCAGGATT
The DNA here is from genome assembly GCF_003943655.1 of Streptococcus sanguinis. GTDB lineage: Bacteria > Bacillota > Bacilli > Lactobacillales > Streptococcaceae > Streptococcus > Streptococcus sanguinis_F. The sequence goes on along the minus strand of NZ_RJMM01000004.1, from coordinate 46,012 downwards.
CTTCCATGCTTCATCAATAATTGCTTGCAATTCTTTAGCAGAAGCTTGCATTTTTTGAGTCTCAGCATCGTTAAGTGGGATGTTTACTGGACGCACGATACCGTGAGCACCAACGATAGCAGGCTGACCAATGAAGACATTTTCAACACCATATTGCCCTTCTTGGAAGACTGACAATGGCAGTACAGCATTTTCATCGTCAAGGATAGCTTTTGTAATACGAGCCAAAGCAACTGCGATACCGTAGTAAGTTGCGCCTTTTTTGTTGATGATTGAGTATGCTGCGTCACGAACGGAGATGAAAAGATCAACCAAGTCTTGTTCGTTCAAGTGGCGGTTAGCTTGCAACCATTGCTCCAATTTCACACCTGCAACGTTAGCATGTGACCAAACAGCAAACTCAGAGTCACCGTGCTCACCCATGATGTAGGCATGGACAGAACGAGCATCGATACCAATCTTTTCAGCAAGAGCTTGACGGAAGCGAGCTGAATCAAGTGAAGTACCTGAACCAATAACACGCTCTTTAGGGAAACCAGAAAATTTCCAAGTTGAGTAAGTCAAAACGTCAACTGGGTTTGCAGCAACAAGGAAGATACCGTTAAAGCCTGATTCAACGACTTGAGTAACGATAGATTTGTTGATAGCCAAGTTTTTGCCAACAAGGTCAAGACGAGTTTCACCTGGTTTTTGAGGTGCACCTGCAGTGATAACAACGAGGTCAGCATCCGCACAGTCTGCATAAGTAGCTGCGTAGATTTTCTTAGGTGAAGTGAAGGCAAGGGCATGACTAAGGTCTTCAGCATCACCGACAGCTTTTTCAAATAATTGAGGAATTTCAATGATACCAAGTTCTTGAGCAATACCTTGGGTTACAAGAGCAAATGCGTAAGATGAACCTACAGCACCGTCACCGACAAGGATGACTTTTTTATGTTGTTTAGTAGCAGTCATTTCTAAACATCTCCTTATTTTTTTAGGGAAGATTTCCCATACACATTCATTCTACCACTTTTGGCATATTTTGTCACGGTCAACTTGTGTATCTAGCGATGTAAACGTTTTTACAAACGGTTCAAAATACTGAAAAATTAAAGAAAATGTGGTATAATAAAGGGTAGTTTAATATGAAAGAAAGGCATTTTTTAATGCAAGACAGAAACTTAGTAAATGTTAATCTGACTAGTGAAATGAAGACTAGTTTCATCGATTACGCAATGAGTGTTATCGTGGCTCGGGCACTTCCAGATGTTCGTGATGGTCTAAAGCCAGTTCACCGTCGGATTCTCTATGGTATGAATGAGCTGGGTGTGACGCCTGAGAAGCCTCACAAGAAATCAGCTCGTATCACAGGGGATGTCATGGGTAAGTATCACCCGCATGGTGACTCCTCTATTTATGAAGCGATGGTGCGGATGGCTCAATGGTGGAGCTATCGCTATATGCTTGTAGATGGCCATGGAAACTTCGGTTCTATGGACGGAGACGGAGCCGCTGCTCAACGTTATACAGAAGCACGTATGAGCAAGATTGCTCTGGAGATGCTTCGTGATATTAATAAAAACACTGTTGATTATATCGATAACTATGATGCCAGCGAGAGAGAGCCTGTTGTTCTTCCTGCTCGCTTCCCTAACTTGCTTGTAAACGGTGCGACAGGGATTGCAGTTGGGATGGCGACCAATATCCCACCGCATAATCTTGGTGAGTCTATTGATGCAGTTAAGCTTGTCATGGACAATCCAGAGGCAACAACTCGCGATATCATGGAAGTACTGCCTGGACCAGATTTTCCGACAGGAGCACTGGTTATGGGTAAGTCTGGTATTCACCGGGCTTATGAAACAGGGAAGGGTTCAATTGTTCTTCGTTCTCGCACTGAAATTGAAGAGATGAAAAATGGCCGTGAGCGAATTGTCGTAACCGAGTTTCCTTACATGGTTAATAAGACTAAGGTCCATGAGCATATTGTTCGTCTGGTGCAAGAAAAACGCATTGACGGTATCACAGCTGTTCGTGATGAGTCCAATCGTGAAGGGGTTCGTTTTGTCATTGAGGTTCGTCGTGATGCCTCTGCTCATGTCATTCTAAATAACCTTTTCAAGCTGACTCAGATGCAGACCAATTTCAGCTTCAATATGCTGGCTATTCAAAATGGTGTGCCTAAGATTCTATCTTTGCGTGAGATTTTGTTAGCCTACATTGAACACCAAAAGGAAGTGGTAACTCGACGGACGGCCTTTGATAAAGAAAAGGCGGAAGCGCGAGCTCACATCTTGGCTGGTTTGCTGATTGCGTTGGATCATATTGATGAAGTCATTCGCATTATCCGTAATAGCGAGACGGACGCAGAGGCCCAAGCTGAATTGATGGCTAAGTTTGAGCTGTCTGAGCGCCAGAGCCAGGCTATCCTCGATATGCGTCTGCGTCGTCTGACTGGTTTGGAACGTGATAAGATTCAGTCAGAATACGACGAGCTGATTGCCTTGATTGCGGACTTGGCTGATATCTTGGCTAAGCCAGAGCGCGTTGTAGCTATTATCAAGGAAGAGTTAGACGAGGTCAAACGTAAATTTGCGGATGACCGCCGAACTGAGCTGATGGTGGGAGAAGTTCTTTCTCTTGAAGATGAAGATTTGATTGAGGAAGCGGATGTTTTGATTACCCTGTCTAATAAAGGCTATATCAAACGCCTGAATCAGGCTGAATTCACAGCTCAGAAACGCGGAGGCCGCGGTGTTCAAGGAACTGGTGTCAAAGACGATGATTTCGTCAAAGAGCTAGTTTCAACAAGTACCCACGATAGACTGCTCTTCTTTACCAATAAAGGCCGAGTCTATAGTCTCAAAGGATATGAAATCCCTGAGTATGGCCGGACAGCCAAGGGCTTGCCAGTGGTCAATCTCTTGAAGATGGATGAAGGAGAGACTATTCAGACTATTATTAATGTCCAGCAAGACCGCAGTGATGATTCCTATCTCTTCTTTACTACCCGTCATGGGGTGGTCAAACGGACCAGTGTGACGGAATTTGCTAATATTCGTCAGAACGGTCTCAAGGCTTTGAATTTGAAGGATGAAGACGAGTTAATCAATGTCTTTCTGACAGACGGTGCTGCAGACGTTATCATTGGTACTAAGTTTGGTTATTCTGTCCGCTTTAATGAGACAGCTGTCCGGAGCATGAGTCGTATAGCGACTGGTGTCCGCGGAGTTAATCTTCGAGAGGGCGATCAGGTTGTTGGAGCGGGTGTGATTGCTGAGGGAGACGAAGTGCTTGTTATTACCGAAAAAGGCTATGGTAAGCGAACTCTTGCCAGCGAGTACCCAACCAAGGGCCGTGGCGGTAAAGGGATTAAAACAGCTAATATCACTGATAAGAACGGGCCTCTTGCTGGTCTGATGACAGTTACTGGCGAAGAAGATTTGATGATTATCACTAATACTGGTGTCATCATTCGGACCAGTGTGGCTAATATTTCTCAGACCGGTCGCTCAACCATGGGAGTTAAGGTCATGCGTCTGGACCAAAATGCTCAGATTGTCACCTTTACAAGCGTCGAAGCAGACGATAAAGAAGATGTAGCAGAGGAAGAAAACGAATCGTAAAAGAGGACCTCTATATGGTACAAGGAAAAAGAAGTCGAAAAAGAAAACAAAGAAGTAAAAGAAATATTTTTATCAATATTGTTGCGACATTATTAATTATTGTGGCTCTTGGCTTAATCTTTAATGCGCAAATCCGAAACATGATTATGGTCTGGCATACCAACCAATACCAGGTCAGCAAGGTTTCCAAAGACTCTATTAATAAAAATAAAAATGTTGAGACTAGCTTTGATTTTAATAAGGTAGAGTCACTTTCTACAGAAGCAGTTATCAATGCTCAGTGGAAAGCTCAGCAACTGCCTGTTATCGGAGGCATCTCTATTCCGGAAGTTTCCATGAATTTGCCGATCTTCAAAGGACTGGATAATGCCGGATTGTATTATGGTGCTGGTACGATGAAAGAGACCCAGCAGATGGGGCAGGGAAATTATGCCTTGGCTAGCCACCATGTCTTTGGCATCACAGGGGCTAGTAATATGCTCTTTTCCCCACTGGACCGTGCTAAGGCTGGTATGAAGATTTATATCACCGATAAAGAGCAAGTCTATACTTATGTAATCACCAGTGTTGAAACAGTAACTCCGGATCGAACGGATCTGATTGAGGATACAGAAGGTGTTACAGAGATTACTTTGGTTACTTGTGAGGATGCTGCGGCAACCAACCGGACTATTGTTAAAGGAACTTTAGAAGGCTCTGTCGAGTATGATAAGGCGCCTAAGGAAGTTCTTGAATCTTTTAGTAAGTCCTATAACCAAATGCAGATTTAAAGGTAAAAAACATTTCACTCCAAAGGTTAGGAAGAACTCTAATTTTTGGAGTGTTTTTTTATCTAAAATTTATTCTGGACGAAAGATTTTCAATCTTTATTTTTTGTATCTATTCTTGCTGATTTTAACTCTTTTTCCGAATAATAAGGTAAGGAGGTTTCTATGTATAGCATTTCATTTCAAGATGATATTAGCATAATGCCACGGGAGCGTTTAATGAGAGAAGGAGCTGAAAAACTCAGTAACCAGGAGCTCCTATCAATCTTTCTCAGGACAGGCAACAAAAAAGAAACTGTTTTTCAAGTTTCTCAAAGAATTTTATCATCTATTTCCAGTCTGAACGATCTCAAGTATTTAACTTTGCAGGAATTGCAAACAATTTCTGGAATCGGTCCGATTAAGGCTGTGGAGCTGCAGGCCATTATCGAATTAGGCCGTCGAATTAACCGAGCAGAGGTTCTGCAGAAAGAGCAGATTATGGGCAGTCAAAAATTAGCCCAGAAGATGCAGCAAGAGCTAGGAGACATAAGGCAGGAATGCTTGGTTGCTATTTATCTTAATAGTCAAAATCAAATTTTGCACCAGCAGACTATTTTCATGGGGACGGTCAGCAGAAGCATTGCTGAGCCGAGAGAAATTCTCCACTACGCTCTCAAGCACCTGGCGACATCTATCATACTGGTACACAATCATCCATCTGGATCAGTCGTTCCTAGCAGAAACGATGATGAAGTGACGCAGCATATGAAAGAAGCGTGTGAGATGATGGGCTTGGTTCTTTTGGATCATCTGATTGTGTCTAGGTCTAACTACTATAGCTACCGAGAAGAGACAGATATGATATAATTTGATTTACTTGAATATAAAAAACTTCTATTCGTGTAGAACAGAAGTTTATCTAGAAATAGAGGCTTTTAAAGAATATTGACAACATAATCAAACAGGGCTAAATCTCCTTCTCTGGAGCCAAACAAGAACTCTGGGTGCCATTGGACGCCAAGGAAAGGGCTACCGTCAGTAGAAGTGATTGCTTCAATAATCTTATCGCGAGGATCATAGGCGATGACTTCTAGGCCAGCCGCTAAATCCTTGATACTCTGGTGGTGGAAGGAGTTGATTTCAGATGCAGGGCCGTAAATTTCGTGCAGAATAGAGCCATTTTTGGTCACCATGCTTTGAGTTGTGTACTCAGCAGAGCTATCTTGCCAATGATCTTCAATGTCTTGATGAAGCGTACCGCCTAAGGCGACATTATAAAGTTGGGTTCCGCGGCAGACGGTGAAGATTGGTTTATTTTGATGGCGAGCTTCCTTGATTAAAGCTAATTCAAAAATGTCCCGTTTGAGTAGATAATCATCGCTTTCAATGACTTTTTCTTCCCCATAGAACTGCGGACATACATTCTGACCGCCTGTGATGATTAATTTGTCAACAACGGAAACATACCGTTTTGCCATTTCTTCATCACCAATTGGCAAAATTATTGGAATTCCGCCAACTTCTTTAACTCCCTCAACGAATCCAGTCGCCGTATAGCTCATATGGATGAAGTGGTCGTCTGGGATTTCTCTTTCATTTCCAGTTATTCCAATAATTGGTTTACTCATTGAGTGTTCAATACCTCTTTCAAATTAATGTTCATTTTTTCTCATGAAGTAGAGCAGAGTCTGCAGTTCGCTAGTCAGGTCAACATACTGAACGACCACGTCCTTAGGTAGGGATAGATTTACTGGTGAAAAGCAGAGAATGCCCTTGACACCAGCTTGAACTAAGATAGATGCAACTTCTTGGGCTTTTACGCTAGGTACAGTTAGGATGGCAGTTTGCACATTTCCTGACTGTATTTTTTCTTTGATTTGGGAAATTCCATAGATAGGAATCCCATCGCTGGTTGTGCTGCCAACTTCTGGATGGTCATCTGTGTCGAAAGCCATTACAACCTTCATTTTATTGCGCTCATGAAAACGATAGTGCAGCAGAGCCCGCCCCATATTACCAACGCCAACAATCATGACATTGGTGATAGCATTGTCATTCAAGAGGTCAGCAAAAAAGTTCATCAATTTCTTGACATCATAGCCAAATCCTCTGCGGCCAAGTTCACCGAAATAAGAAAAATCTCGTCTGACGGTAGCAGAGTCAATGCCAATAGCTTCAGCGATTTGCTTGGAGTTGGCTTTCTCAATCTTCTCAGCATTAAACCGTTTAAAAATACGATAGTAGAGCGACAGTCTCTTAGCAGTTGCTCGAGGAATTGTAGTATTTTTTTCAGTTTTCACAAAATCACAACCTTTCTAATTCTATTTTATAGGAAGTTTGTGAAAAAATCAACTAATTAAGGATGTTTGATTCACTAAAAAAGAAAATCAGTAATCGCTGGGAATAGTAGCGTTGAAAAAACTTAGTCCTGATAGGGACTTAGGTCTAACTGGTACATCTGGCGGTACAAGTCCCCAATTAGTCCTGTAAAAGGCAGCTGGTATCCCTTATAAGTAACAGAAAGCACCTTGAGCGAGTCAGGAACCGTGACGCAGCCAGAGAAGGCTAGAAGAAATTCGTCAAAGTCTTCATAGGTGAGTGTTCGTTTTACCTTATATGAGTCCAAATAGGTCAGTTCAACCATCGTTAATCCTTTCCTTGTTTTAAATGTTCATTTTGATATTCTTCAAGGGTTCTAGGCAGAAGTCAAGCTCGTTTAAATTTTGAAGAGTCAAAACCAAAAAAGCAAAATTACGAGAATCTTGCTTATTGTGGTGTCTTTTCAAAAATATTTCTTTCAACCAAGCTGTCCATCAAGAAATAAAATTTTTGTTGGATAATGTGATGATCTTCTGATTTGAAAATATTGACCAAGCGCAGGCCTGATTTGTCAGTGATGTTAATTTTAAAACCATTCAAATCTTTATTGACGATGATTTTCAGCAGAAAACCATTTCCGCTGTTGGGGACAGATTCCAGCAGACGAGAGAGTTCATAGTTTCCAACCTTGCTTTCCGCGAAAGTATTGTCGCGCAGGGTAAATTTCTTGACATTTGGGTGAAGTGAATAGGTATATTCACAGTTTGCTAAGCTAACAGATGTTTGAAAGGCCATCTTATCCTCCTAAAATTTCTTTTAATTTCTTTGTAAATGATTGAATCTCTTGCAAAGTCGTTTGGTCCGAAGTGCTGATCCGAACGGACTCATACAAGCAATTGGAATCCTTGCCATACATAGCCTGCAAGACATGACTGGGTTGTATAGCTCCGGCTGTGCAGGCTGATCCTGTTGAAATGGAAAATCCATTTAAATCCATTTGAAGCAGAAGCAGGTCATTTTTTTGATTGGGAAATCCCAAATTGATGACATATGGCAAGCTTGGCTGACTTTCATTTAAGTAATAGTCAATGTCCGATAAGTCAGCAAGTAAGCTGTTTTTTAAGTCTTTCGCATGCTCTAGATTTTCCTCTAGGTGTTCCATGCTCTCTGACAGAGCCGCCGCCATGGCTGTGATAGAGATTAGATTTTCAGTTCCGGCCCGGTGTTTTTCTTCCTGGTCGCCACCGTGCATGAAATTGTCAAAATCCATCTTCTTAGCATAAAGGAAGCCAACGCCTTTTGGACCATGAAACTTATGCGCTGAAGCAGATAGAAAGTCAATCCCTAGCTCTTCAGGGTAGATGGGAAGTTTACCAATTGCTTGGACAGCATCAACGTGAAAAGCAGCAGGATGTTCTTGCAGTAATTCGCCAATTTCCTTAATGGGAAGGATAGTACCCGTCTCATTATTAACTGCCATGACAGATACAAGAATAGTGTCAGGTCTAAGTGCTTTCTTAATATCCTCCGCTCGAATCTGTCCCTCAACCGGCTGAACAAAAGTAGCTTCGAAGCCGAATTTATCTACTAAGTACTCTACCACTTCTAAGACGGCATGGTGTTCAATAGCAGTGGTGACAATATGCTTCCCTCGGTTCTGGTGACGAAGGGCATAGCCTTTGATAGCGGTATTATTGCTTTCAGTGCCGCCAGAAGTAAAAAGAATCTTATTGCTTTGAGTATGCAGGGCTTGTGCAATATCTTCACGCGCCTGTCTGAGCAATTTACTAGCTTCTCGACCGTGGCTATGCGTACTGGATGGATTTCCAAAGACAGTCATCGTCTTGGTCATTGCTTGGATTGCAGCGGGCGACAAAGCAGTTGTAGCGGCATTATCTAAATAAATCACTCCGGTTACCTTATTTCTTTTGATAGGCAAAGAGCGGGCTGACTGGTCTTCTTTCTTGGATACGGACAATGGCATCACCAATCAGTTCACTTGCTGTAATATAGTGGAGATTCTTAGGTGTTTCTTCTTTAGTATCAACAGAATCGGTCACAAGAATTTCCCTGATAGGAGAATTATCCAGCAATTCCGCAGCTTTATCCGCAAAGAGACCATGACTGGATACAGCATAGATTTCGACTGCACCTTCGCGACAGACAATTTTAGCTGCTTCAGAGAACGTCCTACCAGTATTTAAAATATCGTCAATCAGAATAGCTTTCTTGCCCTCGACATCTCCGATAATATATCCCTCAGAGCGACCCGCCTCATCTTCGCCATAATCAATGATAGCGATAGGGGCATCCAGATATTCAGCCAAATTGCGGGCTCGTTTTACACCAGAGTTTTTAGGGCTGACGACAACGACATCATCTCCCGTTAACCCCATATTGCAGTAGTGTTTGGCAAAGAGTGGGATAGTGAAGAGATTATCAACTGGGATATCAAAGAAACCTTGGACCTGCACGGCATGAAGATCCAAAGAAATCACACGATCTACTCCAGCGCCGACAAGCATGTTGGCAACCAGTTTAGCTGTGATGGGCTCGCGAGGGGCAGCAGTCCGATCCTGACGGGCATAACCAAAATAAGGCATCACAACATTAATCGTGTTGGCACTGGCACGTTTGCAGGCATCAACCATAATCAAGAGTTCCATCAAGTGATTATTGACAGGGAAGCTAGTGGACTGAATGATGTAAATATCATAGCCGCGGACACTTTCTTCGATATTAATCTGAATCTCGCCGTCCGAGAATTGACGGGAGGAAAGTTTTCCCAAAGGAACCCCAGCAGCCTCAGCGATTTTTTCAGCTATGGAATGATTGGAGTTGAGGGAAAAAAGCTTCATATTTTTTTTATCTGACATGAGTTGGACCGTCCTCTTTTTGTCTCTTTTTATATTTAATGCTCTATGAATTTTATTTTTCAATAGGCTTTAAATTGCTACCTTTTATTTTACCAAAAAAAATAGATTATTTCAGCTATTTTGTGGTCTTGGATTTACAAGTTTTCAGAAAATCTTGCTATTTTGCTCTTGCCAGGTTTGTAGTCGATCTTGTGCTGTTTTAGGAAGTCAAGGAAATTTTCTTTTCCTTTTTCAAAATCTTCAACTTCGACTTCGAGTTCGAAGTCTGTTTTGCCCAAGTAGTGACTCTCATCCAGAGCAAGGAGGCCAATTTCGTCTTCTTTTTCATAGCGGATAGTCTCTAGAGAGCCAAGAATCTTCAAGTCTTGGATGGGTATTTCTTTCTGAAGCAGCGTCTCTAAAATCTCTCCCGTAGGAAATTTATTGTTCTGCAAAATATTTTCGGTCTCTTCTGGTGTCAAGTTCTGATTGAGTTCCAAGGATCCGACTTCTTGAGGAATCTTGAGCGTCAGCTCAGCTTCGCGATGGTTAAAAGTTCGTACTCGAAAAGCCATGTGGGCGTGTCGGATACTTTGCTTGTCTGACTCGATGTAGTAGTTGGTCTGGCTAATAGGCGAAATATCAGCAAATAACTGGAGCAGACGGTCGTGCTCTTCTTTGGTCAGCATAGTTTTGAATTCAATTTCTAAGTGGGTCATTTTCAAGTCCTTTTCTTTGCTTTTGTTTGAAAGCGATTTATGTTATAATAACAGTTGTGTTTATTTTATACAAAAAATAATGATATGACAAGGTAAGTGTATGACAATAGAATGGGAAGAGTTTCTAGACCCCTATATTCAAGCGGTTGGAGAGCTGAAAATTAAGTTGCGTGGAGTGCGAAAGCAATACCGCAAGCAGCAGCGTCATTCTCCGATTGAGTTTGTGACCGGGCGCGTCAAGCCGATTGAGAGCATTAAAGAAAAGATGGTTCTGCGAGGCATTCGCGAGGAAAATATCGAGCAGGAGATGCAGGATATCGCTGGCTTACGAGTCATGGTCCAGTTCGTTGATGATGTGGATGAAGTTTTAGAAGTCCTGCGAAACCGGACCGATATGCGGATTATTCAGGAGAGGGATTACATCAAAAACAAAAAAGCCAGTGGCTATCGGAGCTACCATGTGATTATAGAGTATCCGGTTGATACGATTAATGGTCATAGGCTTATTCTGGCTGAAATTCAGATTCGCACCCTTTCGATGAATTTTTGGGCTACGATTGAGCATTCTTTGAATTACAAGTATAAAGGAGAATTTCCCGAGGAAATCAAATGTCGCTTGGAAACCACAGCTAACCTAGCCTATCAGCTGGATGAGGAGATGGGTGCTATCCGTGACGCTATCCAGGAGGCTCAGGCTCTCTTTGACCCTCTTCACCGCAAGTTAAATGACGGTGTGGGAAATAGTGATGATACAGATGAAGAATACAGATAAAAAAATAGCGATTATCCGCAATCGGAAAAGACAGAGCGAACAAGTTTATCAGGATTTGAAGCAGAAGCTGAAACAGAACGGCTTTATTTTAACTCCTAAGAATCCCGACATCGTGATTTCGGTGGGTGGTGACGGCATGTTGCTATCGGCTTTTCATATGTATGAAGAACAGCTGGATCGGGTCCGCTTTGTTGGTGTACATACAGGCCATCTCGGCTTCTATACGGACTACCGTGATTTTGAACTAGATAAGCTGGTCGAAAACCTTAAATTAGACTCTGGTGCTCAGGTTTCTTATCCAATTTTAAATGTCAAAATTACTTTTGAAAATGGTGATACACGCATTATTCGAGCTTTGAACGAAGCAACAATCAAGCGCTCGGATCGGACTATGGTAGCCGATGTCATTATCAATCGGGTTCATTTCGAGCGTTTCCGAGGAGATGGGATTTCCGTCTCTACTCCGACGGGCAGCACAGCCTATAACAAATCTCTGGGTGGAGCGGTATTGCATCCGACGATTGAAGCCTTGCAGGTGACAGAAATTGCCAGTCTCAACAATCGGGTTTATCGGACTTTGGGTTCGTCTGTCATTGTTCCTAAAAAAGATAAGATTGAGTTAGTGCCGACCCGCAGTGACTATCACACTATCGCGGTTGATAATCAGACTTTCTCTTTCAAAAATATTGTCCGTATTGAGTATCAGATTGACAATCATAAGATACATTTTGTGGCTTCGCCAAGTCATACCAGCTTTTGGAATCGTGTCAGAGACTCCTTTATCGGAGAGTGCAAGGAATGAGGTTTGAGTTTATTGCTGATGAGCGTGTCAAGGTAAAGACTTTTTTGAAGCGACACGAAATTTCCAAAGGCCTCTTGGCTAAGATAAAATTTTCCGGCGGAAACATTCTTGTCAACCATCAACCTCAGAATGCTATTTATCTCTTGGATATTGGTGATAAGGTGACGATTGACATCCCGTCTGAAAAGGGATTTGAAATTCTGAAGGCTGTTGATAAGGACTTATCTGTCATCTATGAAGATGAGCATTTCTTAGTTTTGGATAAGCCGGCAGGGGTGGCCAGTATTCCCAGTGTTAATCATTCCAACACTATGGCTAATTTCGTCAAGGCTTACTATATTCGTCAGGAATATGAAAACCAGCAGGTGCATATCGTGACGCGTCTGGATAAGGATACAAGTGGGCTCATGCTCTTTGCCAAGCATGGCTATGCTCATGCTAGATTGGACAAGCAGCTGCAGAAAAAGCTGATAGAAAAACGCTATTACGCTCTGGTTAGGGGTAGTGGACTCTTAGAAGAACAAGGCGAGATTATTGCTCCGATTGGGCGCAACCCTGAGAGTATCATTACAAGGCTCGTGACAAAAGATGGTAAGTATGCTCATACCAGTTACAAGGTCATAGAGCGATTTGGAGATGTCTATCTGGTGGATATTCATCTGCATACCGGGCGGACTCATCAAATTCGTGTTCATTTTTCATATATTGGCTTTCCGCTTTTGGGTGACGACCTTTATGGAGGGAGTTTGGAACACGGAATAGAGCGCCAGGCTTTACACTGTCATTCTTTGAAATTTTATAATCCTTTTAGTGGTCAAGAAGTTGAGCGCGCCAGTCCTTTGCCGGAAGATTTTAAACAAGTTATCGAGAAATTAAAAGCTAAATAGATAAAGGAGTGTAAAGAAGCATGAAAATTTTTGACTCAATTCGTGAAGCCTTGAAGGATAAGGAAGTAAAGATTGTCTTGCCAGAGGGTGAAGAACCGCGTATTCTGCAGGCGACTAAACTATTGGTAAAAGAAACCAGTATTACACCAGTTCTTTTGGGGAATCCTGATAAAATCCGCATTTATCTAGAAATTGAGGGAATAAAAGAAGGATATCAGGTTATTGATCCTTCAAACTGTTCCTGCTTTGAGGAATTGGTAGAAGCATTCGTTGAGCGTCGAAAAGGGAAAATCACAGCAGACGAAGCACGCCAGTTGCTCAAGGAAGATGTCAACTACTTTGGGGTCATGTTGGTTTATCTTGGTAAGGTTCAAGGGATGGTTTCAGGAGCAATCCACTCTACGGCAGCGACTGTTCGGCCAGCTCTCCAAATCATCAAGACCCTGCCTTGGGTGTCTCGTACTTCAGGAGCCTTCCTCATGGTGCGTGATGACGAACGCTATATTTTCAGTGACTGTGCCATCAATATCGATCCAGATGCCAATGTTTTGGCGGAGATTGCTGTTAACTCAGCTTTGACAGCACAAATTTTCGGTATTGATCCCAAAGTTGCCATGCTCAGCTATTCGACCAAGGGCTCTGGTTTCGGAGAAAAGGTTGATAAGGTTGTGGAAGCGACTAAGTTGGCTCAAGAAATGCGTCCTGACTTGGTTATCGATGGTGAATTACAGTTTGATGCAGCTTTCGTTCCTGCAACAGCAGAGCTGAAAGCACCTGGCAGCCCTGTGGCTGGTCAAGCGACTGTCTTTGTCTTCCCAAGTATCGAGGCTGGGAATATCAGCTACAAGATGGCAGAGCGTTTGGGTGGCTTTTCAGCAGTAGGACCTATCCTGCAGGGCCTTAACCATCCAGTTAATGACCTTTCCCGAGGATGTAATGCGGATGATGTTTATAAGCTGACTTTGATTACAGCCAGTCAGGCAGTCGGTCATTATTAAACGATAGGAAACAATTGGAGGGCGTAAGCTCTCCTATTTTTCTTGCCTTATGCTATACTAGATTTATGTTAGATTTGAAAGAATACGGAATTGAGATGTGGGAGGCAGATAAAGTTGCCTCTTTTAGAGAGAAATTATTAACTTGGTATGATGAAAACAAACGCGACCTGCCATGGCGCAGAACAAACAATCCTTATCATATCTGGGTTTCTGAGATTATGCTGCAGCAGACTCGGGTGGATACAGTGATTCCTTACTATGAGCGTTTTCTTGACTGGTTTCCGACTGTAGCTGACTTAGCGCAGGCATCAGAGGATAGACTGCTCAAGGCTTGGGAAGGGTTGGGCTATTATTCGCGGGTGCGAAATATGCAAAAAGCAGCCCAGCAGATAATGACGGATTTCGCTGGAAAATTTCCTGATAGCTATGAAGGAATTGCTAGCCTTAAAGGAATTGGGCCTTATACGGCTGGTGCCATTGCTAGTATTGCCTTTGGCCTAGCTGAGCCGGCAGTAGATGGCAATGTCATGCGGGTGCTGAGTCGCTTGTTTGAAGTTGATTTAGATATTGGCCAACCTAGCAATCGTAAGGTTTTTCAGACTATGATGGAGATTCTGATTGATCCAGACAGACCTGGAGATTTTAATCAAGCGCTGATGGATCTGGGGTCAGATATTGAAGCTCCTGTTAATCCTCATCCAGAAGACAGTCCTGTAAAGGAGTTCAGCGCAGCTTATTTGCATGGAACAATGGATAAATACCCAATCAAAGCCCCTAAAAAGAAGCCAGTTCCGGTCTATCTGCAAGGCTTGATTATCGAAAACGAACAGGGACAGTTCTTACTTGAAAAGAATGAGGCTGCTGGCCTGTTATCAGGTTTTTGGCATTTTCCCTTGATTGAAGTTGAGGAATTTCAAACTGAAAATCAGATGTCCCTCTTTGAGGTGGCAGAAAATCAGCCAAGTCTGGATCTGTCTCCTCAAGAAAGCTTTGAGCAGGATTATGATTTGATTGTTGATTGGCAGCAGCAGTCCTTTTCAAAAGTGCAACATGTTTTCAGTCATCGCAAGTGGCATATCCAGCTGGCTTATGGCCGAGTTAAAGATAGCCAGCACGCCGCTGATGGAGAGGTCTTGTGGCTTCATCCAGGAGACTTTGGCAATTATCCCTTTGCCAAACCCCAGCAGAAGATGTGGGAGGCTTTTCAGGAAGTTAGAAATAAGTAAAAAATCTGAGACTCTTTTTGTCTCAGATTTTTGAATTGCATCAAATTTACAAGTTTGCAAAAGCTTTAATCTCATCTGCAGCCATAGAAGAATCACAACGAACAGAGACTTGGCCGTCTTGAACGTGAACAAAACCAGGGACCGTCGGAATGCTATATTCAGAGCGGAAGGCTTGCAGTTTCTCTAATTCGCTAGCTTCTTCGCTATTGATAAAGAAAATATGCGCCTTGGTATCAGCAACAACGCCAGCAAGAGTAGCTGCGAATTTACGGCAGTAAGGGCAAGTTTTGCGACCTACGAAGAAAGTTGCTGTCTCTTTGTCAGCAATTGCTTGACGAGCTCGGTCTACAGTTGTGACTTCCAAGTCTTTAATATTTTGAGCAAATTGTTCCATAAATCATCCTCATTTCTTTTGATAAAACTAGTATGCCATAAAAAGCAGAAAAATGCTTGATTTGGAAACGAAAAACCAGAGAATGTGAATTTCATTCTCTGGTTGATTGGTTGATAGTGTTATTTTACTTGATAAAGGCATTAATCTCTGCTTCAATAGCAGCAATTTTTGCTTGAGCATCCTCATTGCTATCACCGACAACGGCAATGTAGAACTTGATTTTTGGTTCAGTACCAGAAGGGCGAACTGCAATCCAAGAACCATCCGCAAGTGTGTATTTCAAAACATCACTTGGAGGAGTAGTTAAGGCAGTAACAGTACCATCAGCAGCCGTAGAAGTTTGCGCTTTGAAGTCTTCTGTAACAGTGATAGTTGTTGCGTTAAATTCTTTCGGACCATTATCACGGAACTTAGCCATGATAGCCTTGATTTGCTCAGCTCCATCAACACCAGACAAGGTCACAGAGATAGTCTTTTCAGCAAAGTAACCATACTCTTTGTAGATTTCTTCAATACCGTCAGCCAGAGTCAAGCCACGTGAGCGGTAGTAGGCAGCAAGCTCAGCCACGACCAAAACAGCTTGGATAGCATCTTTATCACGTACAAATGGCTTAATCAGATAGCCGAAGCTTTCTTCAAATCCCATCATGTAGGTGTGGTTGTGTTTTTCTTCGAATTCTTGAATCTTTTCAGCGATAAATTTGAAACCAGTCAAGACATTGAACATGGTTGCGCCATAACTTTCAGCAATCTTAGTCACCAAGTCAGTAGAAACGATAGACTTGCAGAGAGCTGCGTTAGCTGGCAGAGTTCCAGCACTCTTATGAGCTTCCAAGATGTATTTAGCCATAATGGCTCCGATTTGGTTACCTGAAAGGTTGAGATAGCTGCCGTCTTTTTGCAGAACTTCTACACCGACACGGTCAGCATCTGGGTCAGTTGCGACAAGTACATCAGCACCGACTTTGCGTCCGAGTTCTTCTGCAAGGGCAAAAGCTGCTTGGCTTTCAGGGTTTGGAGACTTAACAGTAGAGAAGTCAGGGTCAGCTACTGCTTGAGCTTCAACAACTTCAACAGAATCAAATCCTGCTTGAGCCAAAGCGCGACGAGCTAACATTTCACCAGTACCGTGCAGAGGAGTATAGACAATCTTCATGTCCTTACCGTATTCATCAATCAGTTTTTGGTTGATATTGACATCTTTAACTTCCTTGAGGTATTCAGCATCAATAGCATCGCCAATCACTTCAATCAAACCAGAAGCTTTTTCAGCTTCAACGTCAGCGACCTCAATAGCAAAAGGATTTTCAATAGCACGGATGTAGTCAGTCAATGCATCTGCATCATGCGGAGGCATTTGTCCGCCGTCTTCACCATATACCTTGTAGCCGTTAAATGGAGCAGGGTTGTGGCTGGCTGTAATCATGATACCAGCAAAAGTTCCTAAATGACGTACCGCAAATGAAAGTTCCGGAGTTGGGCGCAGACTTTCAAAGACATAGGACTTGATGCCGTGCTTAGCTAAAACAGCAGCAGATTCAAAAGCAAATTCTGGTGAGAAATGACGGGAGTCGTAAGCAATTGCAACACCGCGTTTTTTGAACTCATCACCTTTTTCTTCAATCAAGCGAGCCAAACCTTCGGTTGCCTGACGGACAACATAAATATTAATACGGTTGGTACCAGCGCCAATCAAACCACGCATACCAGCAGTACCAAACTCAAGATTGGTGTAAAAGGCATCTTCCTTAGTTTTTTCGTCCATACTATTCAAGTCTTCACGAAGATAGTCAGGAAGTTCAGCATAATCAAGCCATTTTTTGAAGTTATCTTGATAAGTCATAGGTGGAGTCTCCTTTATTTTTGAAATGAAGAGTGGAAAATTTTAGTAAAAAATCCTGCTCTTAAATTTTCTTAATCGCTTTCATTGTAGCATATTTTCATTAATTTTGAAAGAGGTTACCTAGAAAACAATGAAATACTTTTCAAGCTATCGTTTCAAGGATTTCAGAATATTAGAGCTGAATTGCAGTATAAAAAAAGACCAAAGCATTGCTTGGTCCAGAAAACTAAATCATCATCATTTTTTAGCTTTTTCAAGCGCAGGAATGATAGTTGCTGTCAAAATCGCAGAAATGATTAACTCGGCAATGGAATTTGCTGATAGAATCACAGCCAGAAGTGCTTTGATATCACCTTGGTATACATTTGCAAAGAGAAAGAAGATACCGCCCAAGACGAAGATAGTATTGGTAGCAGAACCAACGGAGCCTGCTAGAATCAAGCCGGCTTTATTTTTCATTGCTTTATATACGAAATAAGGAGTGATACCGATGAGAATGCGAGGCACCATGGCAACAAGAAGCGAAGAAATGCTTCCATTTGGTACAAAAGGGCTAAAGAGATAGCTGGTTGGCAGCAGCACCAAGGTATTGGTAACAACGCTGATACATCCCATGAGCCCACCTAGAACAGCTCCGACTTTAGGGCCATAGAGGATACTGGCGATAATCACTGGGATGTGAATAATCGTAGGTTTAATCGGTACTGGAAGTAAGTTGAAAATAACCGAGCTGAGCAGGTGCAGTACCAACATAATGGCAAAGAAAATAGCAATTTGAGCAATTTTAGACTGTTTTTTCATAAATAAGTTCCTTTACTGTATTAATAATCGTATCAATTTCAGCTAGAGCACCTGTCCCCTGATCGCCACAGGCTAGAACGGCTTTACGCGGTTGGATAATCCTCCATCCAAAATGCTGCAGGCGCTCCAAATTGTGCTGGGTTAGTGGATTTTCAAACATTTTAGTGTTCATAGCTGGAGCCAAAACTTTCTTCGTATGAGGTGGCAGAGCCAGGGCAGTAGCTGTCACCATATTATCAGCTAAACCGTTGGCTAATTTAGCGATGGTATTGGCTGTAGCTGGCGCAAGCAAAAAGAGGTCAGACTCTTTAGCGATGTCAATGTGATTGACCTTGCTAGGGTCAGGTTCTTGCATAATATCAATTGCAACTGGTCTTTGTGACAAGACTTGCAGGGTCAGCGGTGTGATAAATTCTGTCGCTGCATCTGTCATGAGGATAGCAACTTCAAAGTTTTCTTTCTTTAGACGGCTAGTGATATCAGCAGCTTTGTAAGCTGATATGCTGCCGCTGACGGCTAAGGTAATCTGTGTCATCATTTACCTCCTTATGGACTATGGATATGCAGGTAGAGGAGCTGCGCAATTTCTTCTTTGGATTGAGCTTGGGTTACATTATCTTTTCCGACAAGATAGGCTTTGTGCTCCTGGTTAGAAATCTCTGTCAAATCATTGGCGACAATGATTTCTGCCTGATTTTTTATGAGACTGGCTCGTGCGGTCTCGAGTAACTCTTCGTTAGAAACATCAACCAAGAGTTTGAAGCCAATCAAGCGAATGTCTGGATTCCATTTTTTTACCAGGCTGATGATTTTAGGTGTCTTTTTGAGAAAAAGAACTTGAACATCATCCTGAGAAGAAATCTTGCTTTCTGAGTTAGTCTTATTCAGGAATTCAGTCATATCAGTGCTAGCTGCTACAGCTTCCAAACCAGTCATATAGACGGGGGTGTAGTCTGAGACAGCCATTGCATGAATCAGTACATCATGTGTGTGAACGAGCGGCTCCAGGGTTTCAAGCAATTCTGAAACATTTTCAATCAGTACAATGGTAAGATTGGGATGAGCTGCAGGGCGGACAGCCTTGGGAGTCGTCACCAGAGTCACCTGATCGCCCTTGTCTAGGAAAGTTTCAGCTATGATTTTCCCAAGCTGGCCTGTCGAATGATTGGTAATAGAGCGGACACGGTCGATTTTCTCGCTGGTCCCGCCAGAAGTAATCAATATGTTCATAGCACTATTTTACAAGAAAAAAGAAATTTAGTAAAATAATTCTAATTACAGAGTGTCACAGCGGAAAATAATTCTCTGAAATCTTATATTTTAGAGAATATAATTTTCTTAACTTTCCTTTTTTCCGAACATTAAAATCTTTTTAGAGCTTAATTATGTAGATTTTGCTCTTTTTTGTTATAATCTTTATATTAATTGACAGAGGAGTTCTTGATGAAAACAGATATTGAAATTGCTCAAAGTGTTGAATTGCAGCCTATTGTTGATGTAGTGAAAAAAGTCGGCATCAACTATGATGACTTGGAATTATATGGTAAGTATAAGGCTAAGCTCAGCTTTGATAAAATTCGTGAGGTTGAAAACAATCCTGTTGGCAAGCTGATTTTGGTGACGGCGATCAATCCGACACCTGCTGGAGAAGGTAAATCTACCATTACTATTGGACTGGCTGACGCGCTTAACAAGATTGGCAAGAAAACTATGATTGCCATTCGCGAACCATCTCTGGGGCCTGTAATGGGCATCAAGGGAGGAGCAGCTGGTGGCGGTCACGCGCAGGTTCTACCGATGGAAGACATTAACTTGCATTTTACTGGTGACATGCACGCCATTACGACTGCTAATAATGCTCTATCTGCTCTCATCGATAATCATCTTCATCAGGGAAATGCACTGGGAATCGATCAGCGTCGTATTATCTGGAAGCGGGTGGTTGACCTAAATGACCGAGCTCTTCGTCATGTGACCGTTGGCTTAGGAAGTCCTGTCAATGGTATTCCGCGTGAAGATGGTTTTGACATTACTGTTGCATCTGAAATTATGGCGATTCTTTGCCTAGCTACGGATATTGAAGATTTGAAAAATCGCTTGGCAAACATTGTCATTGGTTATCGCTTTGACCGCTCGCCTGTCTATGTTCGTGACCTTGAGGTAGAAGGAGCCTTGGCTTTGGTCTTGAAAGATGCGATTAAGCCAAATCTAGTTCAGACTATTTACGGGACACCAGCCTTTGTTCATGGCGGACCTTTTGCCAATATCGCCCATGGCTGTAACTCTGTTTTAGCGACTAGCACAGCGCTGCGCTTGGCCGATTATACAGTGACAGAAGCAGGATTTGGTGCAGATCTTGGTGCTGAAAAATTCTTAGATATTAAAACTCCAAACTTACCAACTTCTCCAGATGCAGTAGTGATTGTTGCAACTTTGCGCGCCCTCAAGATGAATGGTGGAGTAGCTAAGGATGCACTTACAGAAGAGAATGTTGAGGCGATTCGAGCTGGTTTTGCCAATCTCAAGCGGCACGTTGAAAATATCCGTAAGTTCGGTATTCCAGTTGTAGTAGCCATCAATGAATTTGTTTCAGACACGGAGGCTGAAATTGCTACTCTTAAGGAACTCTGTGCAGAAATCAATGTACCAGTTGAGCTAGCCAGTGTCTGGGCTGATGGTGCCGAAGGTGGTGTGTCTCTGGCTGAGACTGTAGTCAAAACCATTAATGAAGAACCTGCTCATTACACTCGTCTTTATGATAATAATCTTTCGATTGAAGAAAAAATAGAGAAAATTGTCACAGAAATCTATCGTGGTTCAAAGGTGAACTTTGAGAAAAAAGCGCAGACTCAGATTCGAGAAATTGTCAAAAACGGCTGGGATAAGCTGCCAATCTGTATGGCCAAAACACAGTATAGCTTCTCTGACAATCCTGCAGCTCTAGGTGCGCCAGAAAACTTTGAAATTACCATTCGTGAATTGGTACCAAAACTTGGAGCAGGCTTTATCGTGGCTTTGACAGGAGATGTCATGACCATGCCAGGATTGCCAAAACGTCCTGCAGCACTTAATATGGATGTTGCAGCAGACGGCACAGCGATTGGTCTATTTTGATCTTGGTTTAAAAGGCTCTTTACGAGTCTTTTTTTGGTATAATAGTGAAAATAATGAGAATAGAATATGGAGTCAATATGAACATTAGATTAGCAAGACCATCAGACGCTGCAACCTTGCTTGCTATTTATGCGCCTTATGTGGAAAATACAGCCATTACTTTTGAATATGAAGTCCCGACCATTGAGGATTTTGCAACTAGGATTGCGAAAACATTGGAAAAATATCCTTACCTGGTGGCGGAAGAAGACGGTGTAGTCGTAGGTTATGCTTATGCTTCGACTTATTATGCGCGTGCAGCATATGATTGGGCGGTGGAATTGTCCGTCTATGTCAGTCAAGATGCTCGAGGAAAAGGAGTCGGCAGCAAGCTTTATGATGAGCTTGAAGACCTGTTAGATCAAATGGGATATATGCATTTTCTAGCCTGTATTTCTCTGCCAAATGAAGCTAGCCTGGCTTTGCATCTAAAAAGAGGTTACCAGCAGGTGGCGCATTTCCCTAAAATGGGCTATAAATTCGAGCGTTGGCATGACATTGTTTGGTTGCAAAAATCCTTAGACAAGCAAGCTGGACCAATTAAACTTTTAAAAGAAATGGAGTGGAAATGATGAAAAAGAAACATTTATTAATAACTCTTCTAAGCATTACCCTTTTGGCCTTGACGGGTTGTCAGTCCGTTGAAAATTGGTTTAAAAATGCCAAGGAGGAATGGTTGGGGTTGGAGATGACGGTTCGCACCTATGATGAGAATTCCCAACTCATTGACCAGATGTCGGGCAAGTCACTATCCATCTCGCGTAATGAGGAATTTGACTCAGTTGATGAGGAAGGAAATTCTAAAGAAGATTCTTCTGTGCTCAAAATCACCTTGGGTAAGTATGAGATTGACCATGTGGGTTCTTCCTTGATTGCAGAAGAAAAAGGCTTGAAAGATGTCTTTGCTCAGTATCAAAAGACTGCAGATGTTGAGGAGAATAGCCATTCTGTCCCTGTTTTAAATCGCATGATTTCAGCCTTTAAAAACGACTTTACTGGAAAGAAGAAGGTTATTCTGATTCGCTCTCAAAACGGCACTCCGTTGGCTGCCTATGCTGGAGACCGTGTCTCTCTTGATAAATCCGATGCCCCTAAAACTTCTGAGTTGCTGATTGACGGCAAGCGTCTCGTGATTTACCGCTGTGACTACACTATTTATGACCGTGAATTGCTGGAGTAAGATATGGATGTAGAGGAATTGGTAAAAGAGTTAAAAGCTGTGGCTAACCCTGATGATGCAGTTACTATGAAAGCCTATATGAAAAATAAATTTGAGTTTCTAGGAGCCAAGACTCCAGCCAGGCGGAAACTCACAAAGGCTTTTTTCAAACAGCAGACTGACTTTGTTATTGACTGGGATTTTATAAATGAAGCTTGGAGTAATTCTTATCGTGAAATGCAGTACGCTGCACTAGACTATCTGGAGATTCGCAAGAAACTATTGACTCCATCTGACTTGCCACGTTTGAAAAAGCTGGCCCAAACAAAATCTTGGTGGGATACTATTGACTTTTTGGATCGCTTGGTCGGATCAATCATTGCTCAATTCCCAGAAACTAAAGAGATTATTTTATCCTGGAGTTGTGATGAGGATATCTGGCTGCGGCGCTTGGCTATCGATCATCAGCTGCTGCGAAAAGAGGAAACAGACACAGAGTTGCTAGAGAACATTTTAGTCAATAATCTAGGCCAAACAGAATTCTTTATTAACAAGGCTATTGGCTGGGCGCTGAGAGATTATTCCAAAACCAACGCCGACTGGGTTAGGGATTTTATTGAACAACATCGAGAAGAAATGTCTGCGCTCAGTATCCGAGAGGGAAGTAAGTATTTATGAAACATATTTTTTTAAAATATCTAGAAGAGAAGGATTACTCGGTTTGGCTGGAAGGATTTTCCAATAGACTGCCTTCTCAATCACCATTTGATGATGGGCTTTTAGATATGACAATTTGTACAGAAAGTTGGTTTGCGGATTTGGTGGCCAAGCACCGCGATTTCCGAGAGAAAGACCAGCAGTATATTTGGGGAGTTTATGATGCAAAAAGCGGAAAACATGTAGGTATGGTTAATTTATTTGTGCTAGCTAGAGATGACTTTCAATGGGCGGAAATAGGTTATACGATACATAATCAATTTTGGCGTCAGGGCTACGCCAGAACTATGTTAGAAGAACTCAAGAAAGTCAGTCGCGAACTAGGATTTCATCGTTTAGAAGCACATGTTGATCTACAGAACATCCCTTCGCAAAAATTACTAGAGCAAGCTGATTTCTATCTTGAAGGAGTACGAAAAAAATTCCAAAAAGAAGGGCAGGAGTGGAAGGATAGACAAGTTTTTGTTTATATTTTAGATTAAATACCTTGACAAAACGGAAAAAGATAAGGTAAACTATATTTCGTGCGATGAGTCGATATGCAGATTTTCTGCAAATTGAAGCATGGGAGGTCATAAACGCAGGAGCGGACCTTGATCAGTTGTGTGAACCTGCTGATCACACGAAAGTGCCCTTATCCCCAATCTACGGATTGGGGATTTTTCTATGTCTCTTAGAGTGGCAAGAAGGATTGTCTCAGCCGAGCTTAGAGACATTGATGCTGAGACGCGCAGTGTCGTGAGCGCTATTGCACTTGACGAAACGAGTCTCTAGGAAAAAGTTGAGTTGTAGAGTAATGTGTAAATGCAGTTCATCAAAATATCGCACTTATATTCTTCAGAAAAATTTGCATTTTTCCCTAAAAATAGTATAATACTAACAATACAAAATTTTTTGAAAATTCAGAGAGGTTATCGCATGGGATATACAGTTGCTGTAGTAGGTGCCACTGGTGCCGTTGGATCTCAAATGATTAAAATGCTGGAAGAGTCTAGCCTTCCAATTGATAAAATACGCTATCTGGCGTCTGCTCGTTCAGCTGGTAAAGTTCTCCAGTTCAAGGGACAAGACATTACTATTGAAGAGACGACTGAGACGGCTTTTGAAGGTGTAGATATTGCTCTCTTTTCAGCTGGTGGTTCTACCTCAGCAAAATTCGCTCCTTACGCAGTCAAAGCTGGAGCAGTAGTGGTCGATAACACCTCTTATTTCCGTCAAAATCCTGATGTTCCTTTGGTTGTTCCAGAAGTCAACGCCCATGCCTTAGATCAGCACAAGGGAATTATCGCTTGCCCTAACTGCTCGACAATTCAGATGATGGTGGCTTTAGAGCCTGTTCGTCAGCAATGGGGGCTGGAGCGCATCATTGTGTCTACCTATCAAGCTGTTTCTGGTGCAGGTATGGGAGCTATTCTTGAAACCCAAGCTCAATTGCGCTCTGTTCTCAATGATGGTGTGAATCCTAAGGACACGGAAGCCAATATCCTCCCATGTGGCGGTGATAAAAAACATTATCCTATTGCTTTTAATGCCTTACCTCAGATTGATGTCTTTACAGATAACGACTACACTTATGAAGAGATGAAGATGACCAAGGAAACCAAGAAAATCATGGAAGATGATTCTATTGCTGTTTCTGCGACATGTGTTCGCCTTCCGATTTTATCTGCTCACTCAGAGTCTGTCTACATCGAGACTAAGGAAGTTGCACCTATTGATCAGGTAAAAGCAGCAATTTCAGCCTTTCCTGGTGCTGTTCTGGAGGATGATGTAGCTCATCAGGTTTATCCGCAAGCAATCAATGCAGTTGGTAAGAAAGAAACCTTTGTTGGTCGGATTCGCAAGGATCTTGATGCGGAAAAAGGAATCCACATGTGGGTGGTTTCAGACAACCTTCTTAAGGGGGCGGCTTGGAATTCGGTTCAAATCGCAGAGACACTGCATGAGCGTGGTTTAGTTCGTCCGACAGCAGAAGTGGTTTTTGAATTAAAATAAAGTGACCAAGGAAACTTGACAGCACAGGGTTGAATAATCGTTCTTTCAACCCTCTTTTCGTATAATAAAGAGAGGTAAGTTTATGGCGTATGCGGATCTGAAAAACTGTAAAATCATCACAGCTTTTATTACTCCTTTTCATGAAGATGGTTCCATCAATTTTGAAGCTATTCCAGACTTGATTGAGCACCTTTTGGCGCATCATACGGATGGGATTTTGCTGGCTGGAACGACTGCTGAAAGTCCAACCCTGACACACGATGAAGAGTTGGAGCTATTTGCGGCAGTTCAAAAGGTTGTTAAAGGACGTGTCCCTTTGATAGCTGGTGTTGGTACCAATGAAACGCGTGACTCTATCGAATTCGTCAAAGAAGTAGATCAATTTGGTGGTTTTGCAGCTGGTTTGGCCATCGTACCCTATTACAACAAACCTTCTCAGGAAGGGATGTATCAGCACTTTAAAGCCATTGCGGATGCTTCAAACCTGCCCATCATTATCTACAATATACCTGGCCGGGTAGTAGTTGAGATGACACCTGAGACTATGCTGAGATTAGCAGAACATCCAAACATTATCGGCGTTAAAGAATGTACCAGTCTGGCGAATATGGCCTATCTGATTGAGCATCGTCCAGAGGAGTTTCTGATTTACACTGGTGAGGATGGCGATGCCTTTCATGCTATGAATCTGGGAGCTGATGGAGTTATTTCAGTTGCTTCTCACACAAATGGTGATGAAATGTTTGCAATGCTGGACGCTATTGAGCACAATGACATCAAAAGAGCAGCAGCCATCCAACGGAAATTCATCCCTAAAGTCAATGCCCTTTTCTCTTACCCAAGCCCTGCCCCTGTCAAGGCAGTGCTTAATTACTTAGGCTTTGCAGCTGGGCCAACCCGCTTACCGCTTGTACCAGCGCCTGAAGAAGATGCCAAACGCATTATTAAGGTTGTGGTTGATGGTGACTACCAAGCGACCAAAGAGACTGTTAAAGGCGTCCTGAGACCGGATTATTGATTGATAAAATTGAAAAAATTATTTCTAGAAAGGATTGCCCAGAGCTGTCCTTTTTTATATGGTCTTTTAAGGCTAAAGAAAAATGGAAGCTTTCTTTGAAAAATATTGGAAAAAATTATATAATGTTAAGGTATGGTCTGACTTTGAGATTTCTTTTTGAGCAGACTATAGACAAATGGACTGGCAGCAGTCATGTTAGAGACTTACATTAGATTAGAAATATATAATATAAAAGGAGTTTTTTATGCAAGTTATTAAACGGAGCGGTGAGGTTGTAGAATTTGACCCAGATAAAATTTATCAAGCGGTTTTAAAGGCGGCGCAGACTGTCTATGTGTTGACAGATGATTTGCGTCAGAATTTAGCGCAGGTTACAAAGAAAGTCGTTCTGGATTTGGAAGAAGCTAAGGTTGAACGTGCGACAATCAGCATGATTCAGTCTATGGTTGAAAGCCGACTCTTGGGTGCGGGCTACATCACCATTGCTGAACATTATATTTCTTACCGTTTGCAGCGCGATTTAGAGCGCAACGGCTATGGAGATCATATTGCTGTGCATCTGCATTTTGAACAAGTAAGATAAAGTTAGAAAGTCCACTAGGGCTTTTTTTGCTCTTGAGGTAGAGAGTATCGCTTTAGAATTCACCCGCTTAAATCCTAGAAATATGTTAAAATAGTTAAAGATATAAAATTTTATCAATGATATTCGTTGAAAGGATAAATTATGGCAACGATTCAATGGTTTCCAGGGCATATGTCCAAGGCACGGAGACAGGTACAGGAAAATATTAAGTTTGTTGATTTTGTGACAATATTGGTTGATGCGAGACTTCCTTTATCCAGTCAAAATCCTATGCTGACTAAGATTGTGGGTGATAAACCTAAGCTTCTGATTTTAAACAAAGCTGATTTGGCAGACCCTGTTCGTATTAAGGAATGGCAGAGCTATTTTGAAAGTCAGGGGATTCCGACTTTGTCTATTAACTCCAAAGAGCAATCTGCTGTAAAAAAAGTAACAGACGCAGCCAAGAAGCTTATGACAGATAAATTAGCACGTCAAAGGGAAAGAGGAATTCGTATCGAAACCCTGCGGACCATGATTATCGGTATTCCAAATGCTGGAAAATCAACCCTCATGAATCGCTTGGCAGGTAAGAAAATTGCAGTTGTAGGGAATAAGCCAGGTGTGACAAAAGGTCAGCAATGGCTCAAGTCGAATAAAGACTTGGAAATCTTAGATACACCAGGGATTCTCTGGCCTAAGTTTGAAGATGAGACGGTTGCTCTCAAGCTCGCCCTGACTGGAGCTATTAAGGATAATCTGCTACCTATGGATGAGGTGACGATTTTCGGCCTTAATTATTTTAAGGAGCATTATCCTGAGGAGCTGACAGCACGCTTCAAGCAGCTGAATCTAAGTCAGGAAGCACCAGACATGATTATGGATATGACCAAAAAGCTCGGCTTCCGCGATGACTATGACCGTTTTTACAGTCTTTTTGTCAAAGATGTCCGCGATGGCAAGCTAGGTCGTTATTGCTTGGATACGGTTGGAGAACTAGATGGCAACGATTAAAGAAATCCAGCAACGTTTAGAGTTAGTGACTGATTTGGCTGATCCTTTTCTGGCAGAAGAGGCGAATGATCCACGCAGTGGAGTTCAAAAGGCGATTGAAAAGCGTAAAAGAGCTATTCAGGCGGAGTTAGATGAGGATTTGCGTCTGGAGCAGATGTTACGGTATGAAAAAGAACTTTATAAAGCCGGCTATCAGGCGATTGCTGGAATTGATGAAGTTGGCCGTGGTCCTTTGGCTGGGCCGGTTGTCGCTGCAGCTGTCATCTTACCTCTAGGATGTAAAATTAAAGGGCTCAACGACAGCAAGAAGATTCCCAAGAAAAAGCACCAAGAAATCTATCAAGTAGTCATGGATAAAGCTTTGGCAGTCGGTATTGGCCTGATGGACAGCGAGATTATTGATCAAGTCAATATCTACGAAGCGACCAAGCTTGCTATGAAAGAGGCTTTGTCTAAGTTGAGTCTCAAGCCAGATTATTTACTGATTGATGCCATGAAACTGGATGTTGAGATTCCGCAAGAGTCCATCATCAAAGGCGATGCCAACTCTCTGTCTATCGCGGCAGCCAGTATTGTTGCTAAGGTCACTCGGGATAAGCTGATGGCAGACTACGACAAGGAATTTCCTGGCTATGATTTTGCGAAAAATGCTGGTTATGGGACCAAAAGTCATTTGCAAGGATTGGAAAGAAACGACGTAACTCCTATTCATCGCAAGACATTTGAACCCGTAAAATCAATGTGTGAATAAACATAAAAAGGAGGATGCAATGCGAAGCGAATACGAAAAAATGATTGCTAGAGAGATTTACAGACCGCAAGATAGTGAATTGAGAGAATTGGCAGCAAGATCAAAGGAATTTCAATATCGTTTTAACCAAGAGCGAGACAGTGACCGGCGCAGTGCTATTATCAAAGAATGGTTTGGCAGCACAGGGGATAATCTTGCTATGAAGCCTGATTTGGTCTGTGATTATGGAATCAATATTCATCTAGGGGAGAATTTTTATTCTAACTGGAATCTGACTATGTTGGACGTTTGCCCCATTCGCATCGGAGATAATGCTTTGCTTGGTCCAAATTGCCAGCTTCTGACACCTCTTCATCCACTTGATCCAGTGGAAAGAAATTCCGGTATTGAGTACGGAGCACCAATCACTATTGGTGATAATTTCTGGGCTGGCGGAGGTGTGACGATTCTGCCAGGCGTGACACTAGGGGATAATGTGGTAGTCGGAGCAGGAGCGGTTGTGACCAAGTCTTTTGGTGACAATGTAGTCTTGGCTGGTAATCCAGCACGAATTATTAAGGAAATCCCTGTTCATAAAGAATAAAAGATGGGTTAAAGGCAATAAGCAAGAAAACCAGCTATTGACAACATCAAATTCAATAAAATCGTAAAGAAGGAACTGTATTGCAGTTCTTTTTTTGAATTTTTTTACGAATAAGAAAGTGAGGTGAAAAAATGAATAATTTTGAGATTTATAAAATGAAAAAAGCTGGCTTGACTAATCATCAGGTTTTAAATGTTTTGAGATACGCTGAAAGTAGAGATGGCAAGCTTTCTCTGCGAGATAAGGCTGTCGTATCTGAGTGCCGTAATCCCGCTCTCTTTATAGAGAAATACAAGAGGCTTGATTTACCAGCTTTGAAGGAAGAATTTGAACTTTTTCCGTCCTTTTCTATCTTGGATGATATTTACCCTTGGGATTTATGCGAGATTTATGATGCCCCGACCTTGTTATTTTATCAGGGAAATCTAAATCTACTAGAATTGCCCAAGGCAGCAGTGGTTGGTAGTCGAGACAGCAGCAAGCAAGGAAATGCCTCCGTACAAAAGATTATCAAAGAACTAAACAATGAATTGGTTATCGTCAGCGGCCTAGCTCGTGGGATTGATACAGTGGCTCATATGGCTGCCTTGCAAAACGGTGGGCAGACGATTGCTGTCATTGGTACTGGATTAGACGTCTTTTATCCTAAGGCCAACAAAAAACTGCAAGCTTACATTGGCAAAAATCATTTATTGCTGACAGAGTATGGTCCAGGTGAACAGCCTTTGAAATTTCATTTTCCAGAGCGAAATCGGATCATAGCTGGTCTCTGTCGAGGCGTCATCGTGGCAGAAGCTAAGATGCGCTCAGGCAGTCTGATTACCTGTGAGCGAGCCATGGAAGAAGGGCGGGATGTCTTTGCTATTCCGGGGTCTATTTTAGATGGAAAATCTGACGGTTGCCATCATTTGATCCAAGAGGGCGCAAAGTGCATCACATCAGGCTCTGACGTCCTTTCTGAGTTTGATTTTTAAAACAAGTTTTCCTATAAGAAAAGTTAGCAGTTGACATCTATCAAAAAATAGTTTAAACTCTATGAGATTTATTTCTTATAGAAGGTGTCTAAATTGGTAACAAAAACAAAGAAAAAGTCTACGACCAAGAAAAATCTTGTCATCGTAGAGTCGCCTGCTAAGGCAAAAACAATAGAAAAATATCTGGGACGAAACTACAAGGTTCTGGCCAGTGTCGGGCATATTCGTGACCTGAAAAAGTCTACTATGTCCATTGATTTTGAGAACAACTATGAGCCGCAATACATCAATATTCGTGGTAAAGGTCCGTTGATTAATGACTTGAAAAAAGAAGCGAAGAAAGCTAAGCAAGTCTTTCTGGCAAGTGACCCGGACCGCGAAGGAGAAGCTATTTCTTGGCATCTGGCTCACATTCTTAATCTGGATAAGAAAGAGAAAAACCGTGTCGTCTTTAATGAAATCACCAAAGATGCGGTCAAGAATGCTTTTAAGGAGCCTCGCCAGATTGATATGGATTTAGTCGATGCACAGCAGGCTCGCCGGGTTCTGGACCGCTTGGTGGGTTATTCCATTTCTCCTATTCTTTGGAAGAAAGTCAAAAAAGGCTTATCAGCTGGTCGAGTGCAGTCTGTCGCGCTCAAGCTAATTATCGACCGGGAAAATGAAATCAATGCCTTCAAACCAGAAGAATACTGGACAATTGACGGAACCTTCAAGAAGGGAACTCGTCAGTTTCAGGCCAGCTTCTATGGTATGAATGGCAAAAAGATGAAGCTGACAAATAACGACGAGGTCAAAGAAGTGCTTTCTCATCTCAAAGGAGATGATTTTATAGTCGACAGCGTTGAAAAGAAAGAGCGTCGACGTAATGCTCCGCTGCCCTACACGACTTCCTCTATGCAGCAGGATGCTGCTAATAAGATTAATTTCCGGACTCGTAAGACCATGATGGTGGCTCAGCAGCTCTATGAGGGGATTAATATTGGTTCTGGTGTACAAGGTCTGATTACGTATATGCGTACCGACTCGACTCGTATCAGCCCAGTAGCGCAGAATGAAGCAGCAAACTTTATCACGGATAAATTTGGCGCCAAATATTCTAAACATGGCAGCAAGGCCAAGAACGCTTCTGGCGCTCAAGATGCCCACGAAGCCATTCGTCCTTCCAGCGTTTTCAATACACCGGAAAGTATCGCAAAGTATCTGGATAAGGATCAACTTAAGCTCTATACGCTGATTTGGAACCGCTTTGTTGCCAGCCAAATGACTGCAGCAGTCTTTGATACTATGAATGTCAAGCTGGGGCAAAATGGTGTCCAATTTGCTGCCAACGGCAGTCAGGTCAAGTTTGATGGCTATCTGGCTATTTACAACGACTCTGACAAGAATAAAATGCTGCCAGACATGGAAAAGGGTGATACAGTCAAGCGTGTCAATACCAATCCAGAACAGCACTTCACCCAGCCACCTGCGCGTTATTCTGAAGCGACTCTTATCAAGACTTTAGAAGAAAATGGTGTTGGTCGTCCATCTACCTATGCACCGACCATTGAAACTATTCAGAAACGATATTACGTTAAGCTGGTTTCCAAGCGCTTTGAGCCGACGGAACTAGGTGAGATTGTCAATTCATTGATTGTCGAATTCTTCCCTGGCATTGTAAATGTGAAATTTACAGCAGAAATGGAAGCTAAACTAGATGATGTAGAAGTTGGCAAAGAGCAATGGCAGAAAGTTATTGACGAGTTTTATAAACCTTTTGAAAAGGAAGTGGCTAAAGCCGAAACTGAAATGGAGAAAATCCAGATCAAGGATGAGCCAGCTGGTTTTGACTGTGAGGTCTGTGGCAGTCCCATGGTCATCAAATTGGGTAGATTTGGCAAGTTCTACGCTTGCAGCAATTTCCCAGACTGTCGTCACACTCAGGCTATTGTCAAAGAAATCGGCGTGACCTGCCCGCAGTGTCAGAAAGGTCAAGTTATTGAGCGTAAGACTAAACGAAATCGCATTTTCTACGGCTGTGATCGTTATCCTGACTGTGATTTTACATCTTGGGACAAGCCGGTTGGCAGAAACTGTCCAAAATGTGACCATTATCTGATTGAAAAGAAAGTTCGTGGTGGCGGTAAGCAGGTAGTCTGCAGCAATGGCGATTACGAAGAAGAAAAAGTGAAATAACATTTTTTACATAATTTATATTACGTAGAATATCTTTCTGAAGAAGAGGTGAGGGTTTATGACAGATAAATTTGCAGAATTTCTAAAAATCGCGTCTCAACTGAATAAGATGGGAATTGTTCCACTTCTGATGGGTTCTCTAGGTCTGGAGCAAGTTACTGGACAAGACTGGCAGGCGCGTGATATTGATATTCATGTTCATGGTGATGAGCGTGGCTGGGAAGCACCAGACGAAGAACGTATTTATGATATGGATAAGATTGAGCCTATGATGGAGCGCTTGGGCTATCGCTTAGTCGATTTGCACGAGCATGAATTTCAAAAAGAAGGCTTATCTATTGAATTNGGAGCCATGGAAACCTTGGAGGCATTCGCTGGTGTGCCGATGGAGAAGTTGACTCGAAAAGAAGTTGAAGATGTTGAGTTTCTACTGCCAACTGCAGAGCAATTTTTAGCTATCTATCGTGCTTCTTCTCAAGATTCTTACCGAAATGAAAATAACAATCATAAGGATTTTGCTAAGATTGCTTACTTGGAAAAAA
Source organism: Streptococcus sanguinis (assembly GCF_003943655.1). Taxonomy (GTDB): domain Bacteria; phylum Bacillota; class Bacilli; order Lactobacillales; family Streptococcaceae; genus Streptococcus; species Streptococcus sanguinis_F. The sequence continues at coordinate 13,393 of NZ_RJMM01000004.1, read as the reverse complement.
TGACAAAATGATAGACATTCAGGAATTCTCCTGTTTGTCTTTTTTACTATCTTTTTGTTATAATGGTCAGAGTGAAAATCTAGAAATATCCAAGGGAGAGTATCATGTCATCATCCTATATCAATGTTATCGGTGCTGGTCTGGCTGGCAGTGAAGCAGCTTACCAGATTGCCAAGCGTGGAATCCCAGTCAAACTCTATGAAATGCGGGGTGTTAAGTCAACTCCTCAACACAAAACTGCAGACTTTGCAGAACTGGTCTGCTCTAACTCTCTGCGAGGAGATGCGCTGACTAATGCAGTCGGTTTGCTCAAGGAAGAAATGCGACGGTTGGACTCGGTCATTTTAAAAGCTGCAGAAGCGACTCGGGTGCCAGCAGGTGGTGCTCTAGCGGTTGATAGAGAAGGCTTTTCGCAGATGGTGACGGAGCTAGTGACTAATCATCCATTGATTGAAGTCATTCGTGAAGAAATCACCGAAATTCCGGAGGAGGCCATCACAATTATTGCGACAGGACCCTTGACTAGCGATGCCTTGGCCAAAAAAATCCACGCGCTCAATGGAGGCAACGGTTTTTATTTCTACGACGCAGCAGCGCCAATCATCGATGTCAATACCATTGATATGACCAAGGTCTATCTCAAATCCCGCTATGATAAGGGCGAAGCAGCCTATCTCAATGCACCAATGACTAAGCAAGAATTTATGGATTTCCATGATGCTTTGGTCAATGCTAAGGAAGCACCGCTCAATTCCTTTGAGAAGGAAAAATACTTTGAAGGCTGTATGCCAATTGAAGTCATGGCTAAGCGAGGGATTAAAACTATGCTTTATGGACCGATGAAGCCAGTTGGTTTGGAATATCCAGATGACTATCAAGGTCCTCGAGATGGTGAATATAAGACGCCATACGCTGTGGTTCAGCTTCGTCAGGATAATGCAGCAGGCAGTCTTTACAACATCGTTGGCTTCCAAACTCATCTCAAGTGGGGCGAGCAAAAGCGGGTCTTTCAGATGATTCCTGGTCTTGAGAATGCAGAATTTGTCCGTTATGGTGTTATGCATCGAAACTCCTATATGGACTCTCCAAATCTGCTTGAACAGACTTTCCGGTCTAAGAAACAGCCAAATCTTTTCTTTGCAGGTCAAATGACTGGAGTTGAAGGGTACGTAGAGTCAGCTGCTTCAGGTCTAGTTGCTGGTATCAATGCCGCTCGACTCTTCAAAGGAGAAGAAGCACTTGTTTTTCCAGAAACAACAGCTATCGGCAGCCTGCCTCACTATGTTACCCATGCTGACAGCAAGCATTTCCAACCCATGAATGTCAATTTTGGCATTATCAAAGAATTGGAAGGTCCGCGCATTCGTGATAAAAAAGAACGTTACGAAAAAATCGCCGAGCGAGCATTAAAAGACTTACAATTTTATCAAGAAATTTAAAAAAAAGTTAGGATTTTCTTGAATTTTTCTTGATTTTGTCCTATAATAAATAAAAAATTTGGAAATCGGACATCAATGACCAACCTACAATCTCAAATTAGGAGGAGACCATGAACCAAAAAGTAAAAAATCTGCTGGATGATTGGCTAATTAATAATCCTGCCTTGTATGAAATCGCCAATAGTGTGCGCACGAAAATACGGCAACTGTCAGATACGGTAGTCGAAGAAGTGAAATATGGCGGTATTTTGTTTGCCGCCCCCGAACCGTTTTGCGGCATTTTTGTTTATAAGCAGCATGTAACTGTGGAATTTGGTCGTGGCGCCGAGATGGCAGACCCATACGGTTTGTTGGAAGGCAAGGGTAAAGGCCGTCGCCATTTGAAATTACATACGCTTGAAGATATAGAAAACAAGCATTTGACGGGATTACTTGCGATTGGCTCAAAAAGCAGCAGAATAAAATTGCTGAGCGCGCCTTGCAGGATTTACAGCCTTATTTGGATAAATAATCTATTTTCTATCATTATCTAATAAAAATCATCAAAAAGTTAGGAAATCCCTAACTTTTTTGCTTAATTTGTGATATAATAAATAAAAATTTTGAAAATAGAAAGTTTTCTGAAAATGAATAAATCCTATTTTTACCTTGAAATGAAAACACATGAGTTAGTTGTTCCTTATACCAAGCAGAAACGCCGTGTCCGCGTATTGCTTCCAAAGAACTATAGCCAGGATACAAACAAGACCTATCCGGTCGTTTATTTTCACGACGGACAAAATGTTCTCTATAGCAAAGAGTCTTTCAGCGGCCATTCGTGGAAGGTCATTCCAACAATTAAGCGTAATCCAGATATTGAAAAAATGATTGTCGTGGCTATTGACAACGATGGCCAACGGCGCATGAATGAATACGCAGCTTGGAAGTTCCAAGAGTCCAATATTCCCGGCATTCAGTTTGGCGGCAAGGGAACGGAGTATGCGGAGTTTGTCATGGAAGTTGTCAAGCCTTTTATTGATCAACATTATCGAACTAAGTCGGATCGGCTGCATACGGCCATGATTGGCTCTTCTCTTGGTGGAAATATCAGCCAGTTTATCGGTGTTGAATACCAAGATCAGATTGGCTGTCTGGGCATCTTTTCATCAGCTAATTGGCTGCATCAGGAAGCTTTTGACCGTTATATTGAGAGAAAAAAACTTCAGGCAGACCAGCGAGTTTTCATTTATGTTGGGACGGAAGAGGCTGATGATACAGATAAGACATTGATGGCGGGCAATATCAAGCAGGCCTATATTGATTCATCGCTCAGCTATTTCCGACAGTTACTTGTATCTGGGGTAGATTTGTCCAATATCCTGATTAAGATCCAGTCTGGAGCTATTCACAACGAGATCGCTTGGGCGGAACACTTGCCGGACTGCTTCCGTTTTATCGGCGAAAAATGGTAAGCTAGTCAAACACTAAGAAAGAGGTAGAAACTATGCATGTAGAATTTTTAAGTCATTGGAGCGGTAATCTAGGCCGTGAAATGTATGTCAATCGCTATGGACACGCTGGACTCCCGATTATAGTCTTCGCATCATCAGGCGGCAGCCATAACGAGTATGCTGACTTTGGCATGATTGAAGCTTGCGCTGGCTTTATTGAGGCTGGTAAGGTCCAGTTTTTCACTCTCAGCAGTGTTGATTGCGAGAGTTGGTTGGCGGACTGGAAGCATCCTCACGATCGAGCAGAAATGCATCGTGCATATGAGCGTTATGTCATAGAGGAAGCGATTCCTTTCGTTAAGCATAAGACAGGTTGGTTTGACCCTATGATGACGACAGGCTGCTCCATGGGAGCTTATCATGCTGTTAATTTTTTCCTACAGCATCCAGATGTTTTCAATAAAGTGATTGCCCTCAGTGGTGTCTATGATGCACGTTTCTTTGTCGGTGACAATTTGAATGACGAAGTCATTTATCAAAACTCGCCAGCTGACTATATCTGGAACCAAAATGATGGCTGGTTTATTGACCGCTATCGACAGGCGGATATTATCGTTTGTACTGGCTTGGGCGACTGGGAGCAGGATGGCCTTCCTTCCTTCTACACGCTGAAAGAGGCTTTTGAGCATAAGAATATTCCAGCTTGGTTTGCTGAATGGGGCCATGATGTTTCCCATGACTGGATTTGGTGGCGTAAGCAAATGCCTTATTTCCTCAATGAACTCAATCTTTAAAGGAGGTTTCCTATGAATTATATCGTTATTTCTCCCTACTATCCGCAAAATTTTCAGCAGTTTACTGTAGAGCTGGCTAATAAAGGAATCACTGTTCTGGGAATCGGTCAGGAGCCTTATGACCAGCTAGACCAGCCTTTGAAGGATTCATTGACTGAATATTTCAGAGTAGAAAATCTTGAAAATCTTGACGAAGTAAAAAGAGCAGTTGCCTTTCTCTTCTACAAACATGGGCCTATCGATCGGATTGAGTCTCATAATGAATACTGGCTTGAGTTGGACGCTGAGTTGCGTGAGCAATTCAATGTTTTTGGAGCAAAACCAAAAGATCTGAAAAAGACCAAGTTCAAATCAGAGATGAAGAAACTCTTTAAAAAAGCAGGTGTTCCAGTCGTTCCAGGTCAGATTGTCAATACAGAAGCTGGTGCTGATTTGGCTGTCAAGAAACTTGGTCTGCCTTTGATTGCCAAACCTGATAATGGAGTGGGAGCAGCTGCGACCTTTAAATTGGAAACAGCAGAAGATGTCGAACGATTCAAGCAAGAATGGGATCATCAGACAGCTTATTTCTTTGAAAAGTTTGTCCAGTCTGGCGAAATCTGTACTTTTGATGGTTTGGTAGATAAGGACGGTCAGATTGTCTTTGCAACCACCTTTGACTATGCGCATACACCGCTGGATTTGATGATGTATAAAATGGACAATTCCTACTACGTTCTCAAGGATATGGATCCAAAGCTACGTGCTTATGGAGAAGCGATTGTCAAAATCTTCGGCATGAAAGAACGTTTTTTCCATATTGAGTTCTTCCGCGAGGGTGATGATTATGTAGCCATTGAGTACAATAATCGTCCAGCAGGTGGCTTTACCATTGATGTCTATAATTTCGCTCACTCAATCGATCTTTACAGAGGCTATGCAGCGATTGTAGCAGGAGAGCCTTTCCCAGCTGCACACATGGAGCCACTGTATTGTCTGGCAACCTCACGCCGTGCATCAACGAACTATGCTTACCCTGAGGCTGACTTGCTGGAGAAATACAGAGATAACTTCAAGGTTAAGAAAGACATGCCAGCTGCATTTGCGGAGCTGCAAGGTGACTACCTCTATATGCTGACAACTCCAAGTCGTGAGCAAATGGAGCAGATGATTGCAGACTTTGCTAAACAGGCAGATTAATCAAAAGCATACTCTGCTATTATTTTCGTATAACAGTTTCAAAATAGTAAAAACTACTCTAGCACAAAAAGTTTGTGAAATTTCTATTTTGATGTCGGAAACCAGTTTATCCAATGGATTGACTGGTTTTTCTTTGTGAAATATAAGTGAGCAAAAGTTTTGACAGTGCTTACAGCTTTAGATAGAATTAAATAGAAGAATTATGCTTAGAAAGGCAAAAAAATGGCAACTTTAGATAAAGATCTTTTGTTAGAGATGTTCCGTAAGATGGAAGAAATCCGTCGTATGGACTTAAAAATTGCTCAACTTGTAAAAAAAGGAAAGGTTCCTGGAATGACTCACTTCTCAGTAGGTGAGGAAGCAGCCAATGTCGGTGCTATGCTGGCCTTAAATGAGGATGATTTACTGACTTCTAATCACCGGGGACACGGTCAAGCTATCGCTAAAGGAATCAACCTCAATGAAATGATGGCGGAAATCCTAGGGAAATACACCGGGACCTGTAAAGGAAAAGGCGGCTCTATGCACATTGCTGATCTAGATGCCGGAAACCTTGGTGCCAACGGTATTGTAGGCGGTGGCATGGGAATTGCTGTTGGAGCAGCTCTGACCCAGCAAATGCAGAAGACAGGTAAGATTGTTGTCTGCTTCTTCGGTGACGGTGCTACCAACGAAGGTGTCTTCCACGAAGCAGTCAACATGGCTTCCATCTGGAATCTACCAGTTATTTTCTATTGTATCAATAACGGCTATGGCATTTCTGCTGACATCAAGAAAATGACCAATGTAGAGCACATCCACGAGCGCAGCGCAGCTTATGGTATTCCAGGTATGTTCATCGAAGATGGCAATAATGTTCTGGATGTCTATGAAGGCTTCCAAAAAGCTGTGGAGCATGTTCGCAGTGGTAAAGGACCTGTCTTAATCGAGAGTGTGACTTATCGTTGGTTGGGACACTCGTCTTCTGACCCAGGTAAATATCGTACCCGTGAAGAAGTAGAAGAATGGAAGAAAAAAGATCCAATCGAAAATCTTCGTAAATACTTGCTGGAAAACAAGATTGCAAGCGAGGAAGAGCTGGAATCTATCCAAGCTGGAGTCAAAGAAGCAGTAGAAGCATCTGTGAAGTTCGCAGAAGAAAGCCCGTTCCCGCCGCTTGAATCTGCCTTTGAAGATATTTACGCAGACTAAAGAGAGGAGAAAAAGAAAATGGAAACTAAAACTATGTCTTTTCGTGACACCATTATCCTCGCTATGTCTGAGGAAATGCGTCGCGATGAAAATGTACTCTTGATGGGAGAAGATGTCGGAGTCTTTGGTGGAGATTTCGGAACATCTGTTGGTATGCTTGAAGAATTTGGTCCAGAGCGTGTACGTGACTGTCCGATTTCAGAAGCAGCTATTTCTGGAGCAGCAGCTGGAGCAGCTATGACAGGGCTGCGTCCAATCGTAGACATGACCTTTATGGACTTCTCTGTAATCGCCATGGATGCTATTGTTAACCAAGCCGCTAAAACGCGCTATATGTTTGGCGGAAAAGGACAAGTCCCAATGACTGTCCGCTGTGCAGCAGGTAATGGAGTTGGCTCTGCCGCTCAGCACTCGCAGTCTTTGGAATCTTGGTTTACCCACATTCCAGGACTTAAGGTAGTCGCTCCAGGAACTCCTGCTGATATGAAGGGGCTCCTTAAGGCTTCTATCCGAGACAACAACCCAGTCATTATCCTGGAATATAAGTCTGAATTTAACCAAAAAGGCGAAGTGCCACTAGATCCTGAGTATGTGATCCCACTCGGTGTTGGCGAAATCAAAAAAGAAGGTACCGATGTAACAGTTGTTACCTACGGAAAAATGCTTCGCCGTGTCATGCAGGCGGCTGAAGAATTAGCAGAAGAGGGTATCTCTGTAGAAGTGGTTGACCCACGTACATTGGTGCCACTTGATAAGGATATTATCATCAATTCTGTTAAGAAGACTGGAAAGGTCGTTTTGGTTAATGATGCTCACAAAACTAGCGGTTTCATTGGTGAAATTTCGGCGATTATTTCTGAGTCTGAAGCATTTGACTATCTAGATGCGCCAATCCGCCGTTGTGCAGGTGAAGATGTGCCAATGCCTTATGCACAAAACTTGGAAAATGCGATGATTCCGACCGTTGAAAGCATCAAAGACGCTATTCGGAAGACATATCACAAAGAATAAGGTATAATAAAGAAAAGGCTTTCTCATGAATTAGATTACATAAATTATTTTATGTAATCTAATCTTGTGTAGAGGGTCAAAGTAGCTAAAATTTTACTAATTGCAGACAATCGTTATAGCGACTTAATAAGTCTACAAGGTTGATCGCCGATAGCGGCAACCCTAGCAACTTGAGATAGGTTTGTATCCAAGTTACTTGTAGAGTTTAACATGGGCTAAAAGCTCGAAAAAAAGATAAATCTCCTTGGCTTCATCGAAGCCTGCGTCGATTTCCTATTTTTCAGTCGCTTTTTACGCCCTTAGTATCATAATTAGAATTGGAGAGGTCATGGCTGATGATAAGCTAAGAGCGACTCCTGCAGCTAGAAAGTTAGCGGATGATTTGGGAATCAACCTCTATGATGTTTCTGGCTCAGGCGCAAACGGTCGTGTCCACAAAGAAGACGTGGAAACTTATAAAGATACAAACGTGGTGCGTATTTCACCACTGGCAAAACGAATTGCCCAAGAACACAATATTGCTTGGCAAGAGATTCAAGGAACTGGCCATCGTGGCAAGATTATGAAGAAAGATGTTCTTGCTTTCTTGCCTGAGAATGTTGAGAGCGATACAATCAAATCTCCTGCTCAAATTGAAAAAGTAGAAGAAGTGCCTGATAATGTCACTCCTTACGGTGAAATTGAGCGTATTCCAATGACACCAATGCGGAAGGTCATTGCTCAGCGGATGGTAGAATCTTACCTAACTGCGCCAACTTTCACCCTCAACTATGATGTTGATATGACAGAAATGCTGGCCTTGCGTAAAAAAGTGCTGGATCCAATCATGGAAGCCACTGGCAAGAAAGTAACTGTCACAGACCTGCTTTCGCTGGCTGTTGTGAAGACTTTGATGAAACATCCTTATCTCAATTCGACCTTGACAGAGGATGGCAAGACCATTATCACTCACAACTATGTCAACCTTTCAATGGCAGTCGGTATGGATAATGGCCTGATGACACCAGTTGTCTACAATGCAGAGAAAATGACTTTATCAGAGCTTGTGGTAGCCTTTAAAGATGTTATCGTACGTACTTTGGAAGGCAAGTTAGCTCCAAGCGAGCTGCAAAACTCAACTTTCACAATCAGTAACTTGGGTATGTTTGGCGTTCAGTCCTTTGGGCCCATCATCAACCAGCCTAACTCTGCTATCTTAGGTGTGAGCTCAACAGTGGAAAAACCTGTCGTTGTTAATGGCGAAATTGTTATCCGTCCAATTATGAGTCTTGGCTTGACCATTGACCACCGTGTAGTTGACGGAATGGCTGGAGCTAAGTTTATGAAGGACTTGAAGGCTTTGATTGAAGACCCAATTTCAATGTTGGTATAAGATTTTCTTTGCTAGTTTAAAAAGTAAAGAAACGAAACACTCAGCAAGTGAAAAATTAAATTAGAAAAGGAAAGAAAAATGGCTTTAGAAGTAATTATGCCAAAAGCCGGCGTGGATATGACCGAAGGGCAAATTGTCCAATGGAATAAAAAAGTCGGCGAATTTGTCAAAGAAGGGGAAATCCTTCTGGAAATCATGACTGACAAGGTCAGCATGGAATTGGAAGCCGAAGAAGACGGCTACCTGATTGCTATTCTCAAAGGTGACGGTGAAACTGTTCCAGTGACGGAAGTCATCGGTTACTTGGGAGAAGAAGGAGAAAACATTCCAACTGCTGGCGGATCTGCATCTGCGGAAGCACCAGCTCCTGCAACAGCGGCAGCCAGCACGGATGAAGATAAAAGCGATGATGCTTACGATATCGTTGTTATCGGTGGCGGACCTGCTGGTTATGTAGCAGCTATCAAAGCAGCCCAGCTGGGTGGCAAGATTGCCTTGGTTGAGAAATCTGAGCTCGGCGGAACCTGCTTGAATCGTGGCTGTATCCCTACTAAGACTTACTTGCACAATGCAGAAATCATTGAAAACCTTGGTCACGCTGCTAACCGCGGTATCATTATCGAAAATCCAAGCTTCTCAGTGGACATGGACAAGGTTCTGGAAACCAAAAACAAGGTTGTCAATACGCTCGTTGGTGGTGTTGCTGGACTTCTACGCAGCTATGGCGTGGATGTTCATAAGGGAATTGGTACCATTACTAAAGACAAGAATGTTCTTGTAAACGGCAGCGAGCTGCTAGAAACGAAGAAGATTATTTTGGCTGGTGGTTCAAAGGTTAGCAAGATCAACGTTCCTGGTATGGAATCATCTCTTGTTATGACCAGCGATGATATTCTGGAAATGAACGAAGTGCCAGAAAATCTGGTTATTATCGGTGGTGGCGTTGTCGGTATTGAGCTTGGACAAGCCTTCATGACCTTCGGTAGCAAGGTAACCGTTATCGAAATGATGGACCGTATCGTACCTGCTATGGATGCAGAAGTTTCTAAAAACCTTCGCCTCATCTTGGAGCGTAAGGGCATGACAATCCTGACTGAAACTAAGTTGGAAGAAATCATCGAGGAAAACGGCAAACTTCGTATCAAGGTTGAAGGAAAAGAAGATATTGTCGCAGATAAGGCTCTGCTGTCTATCGGACGTGTGCCAGACTTAGAAGGTATTGGTGAGGTCGAGTTCGAACTGGAACGCGGCCGCATTAAGGTCAATGAGTACATGGAAACTTCTGTTCCAGGTATTTACGCACCAGGTGATATCAATGGTACTAAGATGCTAGCTCATGCAGCCTTCCGTATGGGTGAAGTCGCTGCTGAAAATGCTCTGAAGGGAAATCATCATGTTGCTAAACTCAATCTGACACCTGCAGCTATTTACACCTTGCCAGAAGTAGCAGCAGTTGGTTTGACAGAAGAGCAAGCTCGTGAGAAATACGATGTAGCGATTGGTAAGTTCAACTTTGCTGCTAACGGCCGCGCCATTGCTTCAGATGCAGCTCAAGGCTTCGTTAAAGTTATTGCTGACAAGAAGTATGGTGAAGTGCTCGGTGTTCATATCATTGGTCCTGCCGCAGCAGAATTGATCAATGAAGCATCAACCATCATCGAAATGGAAATCACTGTAGAAGAAATGCTTAAGACCATTCACGGTCATCCAACCTTCTCAGAAGTTATGTACGAAGCATTTGCGGACGTACTGGGATTGGCAGTTCACTCACCTAAGAAAAAATAATTTAAAAGATAGATTAGACTGGGCATAAATCATTGTTCCAGTCTCTATCGTATAAAGAGGTAGCTTATGAAATACATTATTAACTATTCAAATGATACAGCTTTTAATATTGCTCNGGAAGAATATGCTTTCAAACACCTCTTAGACGAGGATGAAATTTTCCTGCTCTGGATTAACAAACCTTCTATCATCGTAGGGCGCCACCAAAACACTATCGAAGAGATCAACCGTGATTATGTCCGTGAGCATGGTATTGAAGTAGTGCGTCGTATCAGTGGCGGAGGTGCCGTTTATCATGATCTAAACAACCTCAACTACACCATTATCTCTAAGGAAAGCGAAGATCGTGCTTTTGACTTCAAGAGTTTTTCTACGCCAGTTATCAATACCTTGGCAGAGCTTGGGGTAAAGGCTGAATTCACTGGCCGTAATGACCTAGAAATTGACGGTAAGAAGTTCTGTGGCAATGCTCAGGCCTATATTAACGGCCGTATCATGCACCATGGTTGCCTGCTCTTTGATGTTGATTTGTCTGTCTTGGCCAATGCGCTTAAGGTTTCTAAAGACAAGTTCGAATCAAAAGGGGTTAAATCTGTTCGTGCACGCGTGACAAATATCGTCGATGAATTGCCGGAAAAGATTACTGTCGAAGAATTCCGTGACCTGCTTCTGGACTACATGAAGAAAGAATATCCAGAAATGACAGAATATGTCTTTTCCGAGAAAGAACTGGAAGAAATCAAGCAAATCAGAGATAGCAAGTTTGGAACTTGGGACTGGAACTACGGTAAATCGCCTGAATACAATGTGCGCCGTGGTACCAAGTTTACCAGCGGTAAGGTAGAAATCTTTGCCAATGTTGTTGAATCCAAGATTCAGGATATTAAAATCTATGGGGACTTCTTTGGTATTGAGGACGTAGCAGCAGTAGAAGATGTGCTGCGCGGCGTTAAATACGAGCGCGAAGATGTCCTTAAAGCTCTTGAAACGATTGATATTAGCCGCTACTTTGCTGGAATCAGCAGAGAAGAGATTGCCGAAGCTATCGTCGGTTAAAATATGACATAAAGAAAACCAAGCTCTCGAAGAGTTTGGTTTTTTATGTAAACAGTATATTTCAAATCAACAACATTCTTACGTTTCCTTAACCAGCTAGTTTTCTCTAGGTTTTATCTACCAGATATGATAAAATGATAGGGAACCAGAGAAAGGGGTGCCTTGATGCAAAAAGTCCCAGTAGAAAGCCTTGATCTGTTTGAGCAGTTGGATCGCACAGTTGTAGCTTTTCTGAAGAAAAAACCATCTCCTAATCCAGACAACTTTTATGTTAGCATATCTCCAGAAGATTATGAGAAAAAGAAAGAAGAATTTGAAAAATCAGGCTATCAAGCCGTGAAATTACCGCTTGGCATGGCGTTAGATAATGTTATTCAGCAACCTTCTTTCCAAAACCTAGTCATTGGCGGGCTCTACATGGTAGATGTCTTCGTTCCCAAGGAAGATCTGATGCCCTTGAAGGACCTTGTCGACAGCTTTTGCATCATGTTTGCAGCAGCTAATAACCGGATAGAGAATATCAAGGCTTACGATTTGATGAAGAGTAAGACAGTTTACTTTATAGGAAAACTCTTTACGGATAATCCTCAGCCGGGTGATGAAATTAGCTTTGAAGGGCTGAATAGAGAGACAGCAGAAGGCTCCTACGAAGCGGTCAAATGCTTCCTAACTAGAGAAAGCGCTGAAAAGTACAACTCTAAAAATCGACCTGTCACAGCAGCAAATCTAGAACATCTCAAGCACTTCTGGGGCAAACCGCTGATTGTTGAACCTCATCGTAATTATTGGATTGAGTTTTTATAAGAAAAAGAGCGAAGCATCTAAACTAGATTTTCGCTCTTTTGTTATTATTGTTTTATTTACATATTTTAAATTATGTAATTTATAGTTTGTCCAAAGCGTTCTTTTGTTCATCATTGACAATGTGGGTGTAGAGGTCCGTTACCTGAGTGCTAGCATGCCCTAGCTGATGACTGACGAGAACTTGAGATTTGGTTGCATCGTATAAACGTGTAGCAAGTGTGTGGCGGAGTTTGTGAGGCGTCACTCGCACCTTGAAGCTCTCAGAATACTTGGCCACCATTTTTTCAACACTGGAAGCATCGATTCGATTCGGAGTGCCTCGGTATTCAGTCAAAAAGAATGCTGTATCCGTCTTTTCGGCCTTGTATCGTTTGCTTCGAATACTCAGGTACTCCTCTAAATAGGACTTGGCAAAAGCAGCAACATTGACAGAGTCCCTTTTTCCGCCTTTTCTTGTCACTTCAATGACCATCATTTTGAGATTGATGTCTTTCAGATCCAGATTAACAGCTTCAGACAGACGAACGCCAGAGGCTAGTAGCAAGGCAATAATGGCTAGATCACGTTCCTTGTTCTTGTTGAAGGAGGACAGAGCTCGATTAGAGAGTTTCTTGGGGTACTCCGTATCAATATACTGGAGAAATTCTTCTGTCTCATCCCCTAAAAAGAGCTTCTGCTTAATATTCTCTGCACGGGCTGCCAGAGTTTCCTTTTTCTTCTTAGTAGCAACTTTTTTCATCACATTTCGATAGAAGTAAGGCTCGCCCTGTTCGTTTTCGACTTCCTCAGTCAAATATTTGTAGAGGCTAGATAAAGCCGAAAGAGTCCGGTTAATGGTTGTCTGGGAAACACCATTTTGAGTTGTATTGGCATTGAGAAGCGGCCGCTCGCGCAGATAAAGAATGAAGGCTTCCATGTCTTTTTTGGTCATATTTTCCAAGATTGAGAGAGGAATCTCAGCAATATGCGAAGCATCCGTGATACCAGATTCTAGCATCCAGTTAAAAAAGCGATCATATTCTTTGAGATATTCGTATAAGGTTGTAAAACTATAAGGCACCGCCAGCTTAGACTGGTAATATTCCAGAATGTACCAGGGCATAGTGGCTTTGAGTCTATCAATTCTTTCTAATAACAGTTCACGTCTCATCACATTTCTCCGTTTTTTCTATAATGGTAGTATAGCATATCTAGATATATTTTTCAAGAAAATTATAGTTTTTCGGAAAGATGACAGAGGGAAGTAAGCAATAATGGTAGTATAGCATATCTAGATATATTTTTCAAGAAAATTATAGTTTTTCGGAAAGATGACAGAGGGAAGTAAGCAAT